>NZ_JBFAHX010000062.1:0-35294 GCF_040654435.1 Streptomyces sp. NPDC050703 | reverse complement strand
TGGATCACTTTCTACTAGCAAGAACCCTGCGAAGACATCGGGCAGCGAAAAGCCCCACCCAGCGTCTCGGGGGAAGACGGAGGGTGGGGCAGTTTGGTTCGTTGCGCGCCAGACCTACACGGGCGGCAACTTGTGGGGTGGGATCAGCGCTGTGTTGGGTTGGTGTGGGGCGCTACAGCGGGGCGACGCTTTGCAGTAGAAACCCCGACCCCCACAGCTTCGGCATCTGTGCGGGGCCATTGCTGAGACTGCTTGGCCAGTTTGGGTAAGGGTGAAAGTTGCCTCCGACACTGTGCCGGAACCGGAGCACCCCCGACACGCCAGGTGCGGCCCTGTGCAAGCGGGGGTGGCTTCTTGAGTACTCACTAGCCCCGGTCGCCTCCGTCCACCCATCCGGTTCCGTTGCAGCCGCTGCACGACTGCTCTTCGTATTCGGGCTGACCCTGGTTGTCCCCCATGTTGTGTTGTCGCTCAACCAGGATGTACCCCTTGCCGGCACATCCGGGGCATTGCTGCTGTGACATGGTCCCAACTCCTTTGGCCATGACCCCGCCCCTCGTACCGGCGCTGGCAAGTACAAGGGGCGGGGCGATCATTGAGCGGCCACAGCGAGGTACACGGACACGATCATCGTCGCGATGATTCCTGCCAGTGCCAGCGCGCCGCTAAGGGTTCCGTCCTTCCACTGACTCACTGACGCGTCTCCCGCAGGAGGGGGCTGCCTACGGCTGCGATCCTCATGAGCCCCTGCCTGGGCGGGTCCGCAAGGTCAACGGGGTGCACGTCGTGTAGTTCCGCGTCCCAAGGCGTGCCACCAGGCGAGAGGCTCGTCAGGTGGACAACGCCATTGACGCCCGTCACACGCCCGATACGGTCACGCCCCATGTCCCATACTGTCGCGTTCAGGTTCGGGGGTGTCTCCATTGAAACTCCGCTGCGTGGGTTCGTTCTTTCTGGGCTACCAGGTTGGCGGCTAGCGGGTATGGTCACTAGGGGTAGCGGTATAAATACAGTGATCCGAATACGGAGGGATCATGCCCCCTGCTAACCGGTTGGACCCCACTGCCAGCGTGGCGGCGCTGCTTGGCTACCGGGTCAAGCGGGCACGCGAAGAGGCGGGACTGACACAAGCGGAGCTAGGCGCAAAGGTGTTCGTAGGCCAAGCACGTATCTCGCAGATTGAGAACGCCAACGATCCACCTTCCCAGGACCTTTCTCGGCAGCTTGATGACGCGCTGGGTCTCGCCGGCGCGGTTGTCGAGTTGTGGCCCCTTATCGGGGTGGGCGGGTTCCAGGACTACGCACAGCCGTTCCTGCGACGTCAGGGGACCGCGCGCACTATCCATGAGGTTTCGCTCACCGTGCCGGGACTCTTGCAGACTGCGGAGTACGCGCGCGCAATCATGGGGCTAGCGGTGCCGGATGACCAGACCGACTTGACGGACGCTGTTCGTAGACGCATGGAGCGGCAGGGGGTCTTCCAACGCGACGAGCCACCTTGGCTATGGGTGCTCCTGGACGAGAACGCGTTGACACGCAGCATGGGCGGGCCCCAAGTGATGGTTGCGCAGATAGAACGCCTACTCGCAGATGTGCAGTGCCCGCACATCAACGTGCAGGTTGTTCCGCGGAGTGCCCCATGCCCGCCTGGGTCGTTCAGCCTGCTAACAATGCCTGACGGGGAACGGGTTGCTTACACGGAAGGTTTCCGCACGGGTACATTCCTGTCGGAGCCGTCAGACGTTGACCGGTACCACCGAATCTATGATCGGATCAACGCTGACGCGCTCAGCACTGACGCGTCGGTCCAACTCATGCATAACGCACTGGAGAAGCACAGATGACGCCCAACTGGCACAAGAGCACGTACAGCGGTGACAACGACAACTGTGTTGAGGCCGCTACCAACCAACCGGCGGTGGCCATGATCCGCGACACGAAGCATCACGGGGCCGGCCCCGTGATCACGGTAGGTGCGGCAGCGTGGGGGGTCTTCGTTCAGCACACCCAGCACACGGGCTGAACTACTCACGCGGAACAGCCCCACACGGACCACTCGAAGGTAGTCCGTGTGGGGCTTCTGTGTGTGCGAGCTACTTGCAGAACGTCGCCTTCACGGCGGCTACGATCTTCGCGCCTTGCTCGTCGGTGAGTTGGCCCGCGGTGCCTCCGCTGTACCGCGCGTTGGCGTTGCTGGCTTGTAGCGTTGCGGGCTTGTCGCCCTTGATGTCTGTGCATACGTTGCGGGCTCGTCGTACGGCCCGTTCTTCGTCCGCGGCAAGCTCCGGCTTGATCTTGCGAAGCTCCGTCATGAGCGCTGCCGTCTGCGCGGTGTCGGGGGACGGTGCGGGCTTCACAGCGGGAGCTGCCTTCGTCGGCTTCGTTTCGGCGTCGGCTTCGTTGCCTCCGCACCCGGTCAGTACGAGCAGCGCGGTAGCCGCAGTAGCGAACTTGAAGGTGTGGCGCATGGTTCCCCCCATGTGCGTGGTGTGTGAAGGAACCGTGAGCGTACATGCTTAGACGTCGGTGCGATTGACCCAGTTCGGCACGTCGGGCCGCTCCCCGATTGTCATGGTGTACGCGAGTACGGCGGTCAGCCTTTCCGCCTCGGGTGTGTTGCCCCCGTCTTCAACCTTGCTGATCAGTAAGTCAAGGGCGGGGAACGTCTCTTCGTCGATGCGCCCGGTTTCGTAGAGTCTGCTGATCGCTCCTCCGTCCTGGTGTGCTCGGAGGAGCGTCCGGACTCGGTTGTCTGCCATATCAGTCATGCGCTGAGCGTACTAGCGCGGTTACGGTGTGCGCACGCAAAAATGCCCCGTACCGGCCACCCGAAGGCAGTCGGTACGGGGCGTGGGTCACACGGTGAGTTCGGCGTCGAGCTGTGCGAAGCGGCGTCGCACGGTTGCGGGGTGGCGGCCCGCGGCGGCGGCAACTTCAACAGGGTTGAGCTTGTGGCGCCACCCCTCTTCAATGATCTTGTTGGCTTCCTTGTTGCTCAGGCGCTCCGCCGGCTCGTCCTTCGCGAAGTCCTGGGCGACGTCGATGGGGTCGGGAAGCTCCGGCTTCGTGATCGTGGGCGGCACGCGCTCCGGCTCCGGCTCGTTCAGGAAGCGCGCGGTGATCAGGTCCGACCCAGTCAGCTTGTGGCGCGTCTGAGTCTTCGGCTCCGGCGGTGCGCCATGCTCGGCGTCCGTGAGTGCGTCAACATGCTTGCGCACGGCCGGTTCCGTGGGGCTCAGGCAGTCCATGAAGGAATCTGTGTCCGGGAAGAACCGGGACTTCTCGGGGGCGTCCTGGGCCTCCCGCTCAGCGTCGGCAAGCGCCTTCATGTACACCGGGCCGACTTCGGCGAGCAGCATCACGAGTGCCGGAGCGATCAAGTGCACGGCCACCCCGACCCAGTCGTGCGCGCTGACGCTGAGCCACACGTTCAGGAACACGGAGCTAAGACCCGTCACCCAGCGGAACGCCATGGGCCAACCGCCGAGCTTGGTCACGCCGTACTTCGCGAGTGTCGATTCTGCGGATAGCGCCATGATGAACGCCACGTCGACTATGAGCCCGAGCACGAAGCCGGACCATTCCCACGTGCTGTGCTGGCGGACGAAGGGCGTTGTGGTCATCAGGGAGTAGAAGACGAGTCCCAGGATGAGGAACCAGCGTCCCGCAGTCAGCACCTTGCGTGTTCGATCAATGGCCTTCGTGTTCAACTTCGGGGCTCCCTAAGCGAGTTGGCTTCTCTCTCGGGTGCCAGGAAGTGAGTCGGTGACTAGCTCGCCGGAACCACGCCTGGGGGCAGTGCGGGGGTAACGCCACCGGGTCGGGGTCCTGGGCGCGGGGCGTCGATGGGCGGTGTGTCCTGGGCGTCGTCGTTGGTCGTTTCGCCCGGTGTCCCGGACACGACATCGTCACTCGTGTCGGTGCCTTCGTCGGGGTCGGGGTATGCGGCGTCCGGATCGGCGGGCACGACACCCGGGGGCAGGGTCTTTTGATCCTCCGCGGGGAACGGCAACAGCTCGTCGGGGACGTGCACGCCGATTCCTCGGGGCTTCACGGTCTTCACGATGTCGTCGAGTACCTTGCCGTCCCCCTGCGCGTCCGTCAGTGGGCCACGGGAGCCGGCGGCGGGTGTCTCGGTGCGCTGGGACGGCTCGACCTTCGTCACGCCGTACACGGGTGCTTGCGGCGGTGCTGTGACGACGAGCGGCGGGGCGGGGACGGGCACAGTCGGTTGAGGTTGCGGTGCGGCGGCTACGGGGGTGTTGGGGCCCGAGATGACGAGCACGCCCAGGCCGAAGGCGGCAGCAGCAGACGCCAGACATGAGACGGGCAGGATGAGCTTGTTGCGCACAGTTCCCCCACAAAGATGATCTTGTTGATCCTTCAACGGATCGCGCAATGGTTGCATGCTCCACGGGAGCCGGAATAGCCCCTTCCGTAACGGCTAGGCAACGACTGCGTGCCCTTCCGGATGTACGTACTCGCATGCCGTCCACGTCGGTACGCACGTGACCAGCGCCCTCGTCTCAGCGCTACGAATCCACTCGACCCCGCCAACGAGAAGACCGTTGTCTTTCCGTCTGCCAATGATGCGGAACCCGTCATACCGAGGTGCCCCGGGGGCCATCAAGAGCCGCGAAATGAGCCGGCCGTGTGCCCCGAACACAGACATCAACTCGCCGCAGTCCTGCACGAGTTCGTTCGTCATCGCATCCTTCATCGCTGGACAGAGGCGCCAGCGACGCGCGGGCCCGATGGGTACCCACACGGAGAGTGCCAACGTGAACGGAACAGCGTGCAGCATGGTGCCCCCCAGGCGGAATGTGTACGTCCAATGTTCGGACGCGAATGGTTGGACCTAATCCTTCTTAGGTCGTGGTGGTGAAACGTCTTCAGGTCGCACAACCATGGGCGCGCGTCAGACGTCGTCCGGGCGGTGGGTTCCGCTTCGAACGCGGGTACGACACTACGACGAGCGACTGACATATGCCAGGCTGTAAAGACTAAGGTGAGCCTTACCTAACGAGAAATGCCCCCTACCTACTCACGTGAGTAGGTAGGGGGCGCATTCTGGGGGCGCGTCCGTTCAGTCTTGGACGTACCCGCGGAGGCGCTCAAGGCGAGCCACTTCGTAGTCGGCGACCTCGGAGGCGTAACCAGGCTCGTAGCCTTCCGCCTCGTAGTCGTACGTCCAGCCGGTCAGCTCCTCGCCGTCGGCCAGTAGTATCCGCACGGTCAGCGTCTCGCCGTTCAGAATGACTTCGGCAGTCTGGTTCTTCTCGTCGTTCGTGAGTGTGACCTTGTCCACTGTGTTTCCCTTCGTCGTTTGCCTTACGAGAGAAACAATAGCCTACTCATGTGAGTAGGCACAACACCTACGGAAGAACGTCGTCCAGTGCCGCGCGAAGCTCAAGCGCAGCGTCTAGCGTCATGTGAAGTTGTTCGGTCGCTGAGTAGCCTTCGCTCGAAAACGTGACACGCGCGGTCACCGTAGGGTTCCCGTCACTGTCCTGGGTGGCTTCGGCGGACGCCGTGCCGTACTGCACAGCCCTGTTACGTCTTCGCTCAGACAAGCGCCTTCCCCCGTTCGATCAGTGCCCGAATCTCTTCCCCCGTCGTTGCGCCCCGGTGCTCCGCCAACGGTTCGCCGTAGGGGTCATCCTCGGCGTACACGCGGATCGTTGGCACGACTTCCACGTCGTCCGCGCGCGGATCACCGGTCGTCACGTCGGCGAACTCCGGTTCTACGTCTGCGTTCCGGCATGCGACGCGAAACGAGCGCCACACGTGGGACGTGCCCCAGTGCCCCGGAAGGCCACACAGAACGACATAGACCATAGGTGCCTCAACTTCCTTTCGCCACAAGGCGTTTTCGCGCTGACGGACGAGCCGGCGGAACCGTGGCCCCTTGTCGCCTTCATCGGGGTACCGGTGCGGAATTATGCGGCTGGACGCGCTGACGCCACGGCTTCGAGTCCCGTAGCGCCAGCGCTTCCGGCCGGTCCCTGGTATTGGGATACTCACCCTTCGTCTTCGTCCCAACATGTCGTGACCGTCCGGGGTGATCTGGGTGGGGCGACCGCGGAGCCGTTCCGCTCGCCAGGCTTCGGCTTGTTCAGGTTCGGCTTCGGAGCCGGAGGGGCGGGGCGAACCGGGGGTGCGGGCCGGGGGGCGGCTGCGGCAACTGACGTGTACGTGGTGCAGTCCGTTCGGTCATCGTCGTTGGTGCAACCGGTCAGCAGCGCGGCACCGATGAATGCGGCGGTAACGCGTGCGATGGACTTGTTCACGCGGTTTCATCCTTCTCGGGGTCGGCGAAGTTGACTCGGATACGCCACGCCTCAGTCACGCGGGACGAGAGCTTGTTGAACGCGTCGGTCTTCTTCGGGCCGTAATCCAGTTCGGCGTGACGATCTCTGTCACGCCACTCGGCGAGCATGTCGTCCAACACGTCAATTTCTGCGGCGCTGAGCGTCAAGAACGGGTTACTCACGGGTGCCTCGCTTCACACACGAAAGCGCCCCCGGAGTGTGTCCCAGGGGCGCTTCGTAGTCGTCGGTCAGATTTGGTGGTAGCCGTTCCGCTCGAAACGGTCAACATCGAATGCGGCGGCTACCAGCGCGGGCGCCGTTCGGTGTCCAAAGTGGCTCGCAAGTACGCCTGCCGGGCCGTCATGGGTTCGGGCGCTGCAACTTGCTCGGCGGCGCTCTCGGCCTGGGCGTTCGCGGTCTTCGTGAGCCACTGCGCGAGTATGAGCGCCTGGGCGGGGGTCATCTTCGCGCGGTCACCAGGAACGGCAAGGCTGATCTTTCCCGGTTCGGTCGACTTTGTGAAACCGACAACGCGCCCAAGCGATGCCGTCAGGGTGGCCTTCGTCTCGCTCGATTCCTGCATCATGTTGCGACCCTCTTCCGTGTTGAACGCGTTGGCGTACAGCGCTGTTTGTGCTGCATAGGGGTTGACGCTCACGCGGGCAGCTCCGCTTGTTCGTACCGGAACGGCTCGTGAGACAGTTCGCGGGCTTCGTCGGCAACGAACACCACCTGCCCGTACTGCCCTGTGCGTGCGGCGAGGTCGGGAACTTCGTACACCCACACTTCGAAACCGGCCCGAGAAAGCGGCGTAAGCCACTCGTCGAACCACGATGTCAGCGCGGCCGGCGAGTCGAACCCGCAGCGTTCGTCATCGCATATGCCCCCTAGGAGGGGGTCCGCTCTCGGGGTTGGGTGCCGTGCATCGCAGTGCGCCGAATTCATATCCCACACTTCCGCTCGTTGCACTGAGTCCACCCCGGAACCCGAATAGGGGCCGGACGGGAATCCTCTGTCGCGGGCTTCGCGGTGTGCCACGCGCCATACCTTCACGTGCGCTCTCTTTCGCCGTGACCTTGCGGGGGAGGTGAGGCCCTTACCTACTCACGTGAGTAGGTAAGGGGGTTCGTCAGTGGCGGCGGCGGAGGTGCTTGATGAACGGGACCGACTCCGCGAATGAACGCCGAACAGTGGAGATCACGTCGCCGTCCGGGTTGCGGGTGGTGAACTCGACAAGGGCAGTACCGGGGACTCGACCAGCCGTCACGGTGTATCCACTGCTAAGTGCGAAGCGCTGCATCGTGGGTTCCTCTCTCTCTCTTCTGAACAGCAGGAAGGGAGTCGGTGACTAGGTGACGTCGCGGTAGTCCGCGGGGCGAGTGAGATACCAAAGTGCCCGCTGAAGGCGCTCCGGGGAGTCGCCGAAAGCACCTAGCGCCGTGTTGCACTGCCGGCAGAGGACCCCGCGCACGCGCCCCGTTCCGTGGCAGTGGTCTATAGCGAAGGTCTCGGTGTCGTTCGGTTCCTTGCCGCACAGGTCGCACCCGCGTGACCGGAGTTCGAGCCCCACCGAGTCGGGCAGGCCATACCGGGCACTCCGCGTGTACCGCCGACGGGTAGGCACGCGGGCTTCCTTCACGCATTCGATGCAGTCCGCCCGGTGGCCGCGAGTGTCTCGGTAGAACGCGCTGACGGGCTTCTCTTCGCCACACTTCGTGCACGTCTTCACTTGCGGCCACCCTGCTTCAGCATCTCGGCGGCGGCAGCGTTGAGCGCCTGGGCGTACTCAGGTGCCGTGAGCGCTATAACGGCCGTGTAGCGCTTCGCGAACGTTCGGCGAGCCTTTGACCGGTTGGCCTTGACGTTGTCGTACGTCATTCCGAGCAGCGCGCCCAGGCCGTGTACGTCACATCCGTCGCCCCATCCGTAGTCGGGCGCGCCACCGATGCCGAGCGAATGCGTGAGGACGGTGCGCTGACGCTCGCCCATTGAGTCGAGCACGCTGCGGACGCGTGCGATCTTCTCGTTGCGGTCGGTGGCGCGGGCTTCGCGGGTGTCGCAAAGGTCGTCGGGAAGTGCTTCTTCCGATGTTGTCGAGACTGCGGAGCGCAGAATGCCGAGTGCGTCGAGCACGTACCGACGCGTCTGGGGGTCGCGGGGAACCGTCAGTGCCTCTTCGAGCGCTTCAACGTCTGCGGGGGTCGTGCTGCCCATGGCTGCGAGTTCGAGCGCGTCGAGAACGCATTCACGGGCTTCAGCGTCCCGCGGGACGGATACATACCGCTCGATGACGCGCGCGGCTTCAATCAGCGCCCCGCGTCCCACCTTGGGCTGCACGTCGGGAAGCACGTCCAACACGGGCAGACGGTCGGAGATAGTGAGTTCGTGGGCTACGTTCCCCGCTCCGTTCAGCGTGGTGGAAATGACCCTGTCGAGCGACTGCGGTCCTTGCCACGCGAGACGAGCGGCTTCAGCACGCGTTGCGCTCAAGCGGCGGCCCTTCGGCGGAAGCGTCTGTGCGAGCTTCACCGCTTCGTACGCGTCTCCGTCGGCCGCTTCCACCATTGCGGCGAAAACCTTCATTGCGTCGTCGTCCGCGCCCGCGGCACCGTTCCGCTCGCTGCGCACCGCATCCTTCAGGGTGTTCTCGATCGTGGTGTACGCGAGCCGTTCAAAGGCGTCGACCGTGGCATCTTCGAAGCGGGAAAGCAGTTCCCACACTGCGACGCGCCCAACCTGCGTGAACTCGTCTGCCGCCGTGTAGAAGCGGTGTCCGCCTTGCGGGGCTATTCGGGCCGCTGCCTTATTGGCGAGTGCGGTGACGCGGGACTCAGTGGCGTTGATGACGGTCGTTATGGCGCTGAGGTCGTTGGCCTGGGCTGCGCGTATGACGGCAATGGTCAGCACTGGGGGACTCCCTAGGTCGGTTCGATTCCGTGAAGGGAGTCGGTGACCTAGGGGCCGTGACGGGGGAGCCGTCGCAACACCAGCGGCAAGGGACCTACATGCGTGTGGGCATGCGGGGGTGACCAATCAAGGTCACCGACTCTTGCCGACGGGGGTTGATCAGTTCCGGTCCGTCGTGCAGCACGAACGTAACAGGTGCCTACTCACGTGAGTAGGCACCGATTCCGCTCCTGTGGTCATTGAGACCTGGGCCGGCCGTAGGGAGTTGTGGGGGTTTCTAAGGCGTGACCCCCATGCCATCCGTAGGTAGGAGGGGTGGTGGGTACGCAAAAAGCCCCGCCGCCTCTGTTTAAAAGGCAACGGGGCTTTCTTTGCTGTTCAGAGGCTTTCCAGCCTACTCACGTGAGTAGGTCGTGATCGTTACACGCGCGTGACCTCGCTACACCTTTGCGCCGTACAGCGAGCCCCACGAGTAGCCGCCGAGATCCGCGTCAGCGGTGATGGGCACGCCGAAGAGGTCCATGCGCATGCACTTCTCGAACTCATGCGCAATGTCCTTTGCGTCCGCCTTTGGGGCGCTAAATACGATCTCGTCGTGAATAGGCAGCTTCATGAACTGGAGCAGATCAGCGTCACGCATGTTGATCATGGCTTGCCCGAGCACGTCGCGCGCCGTGGACTGACACTTGTAATTGACGACTGCGTACATGCGGTGGCGGTCGAGCGGCAGGATTCGACCAGTCGGCGTCACGGTGACACATCCACGCGCCCGCGCTTCCCGCTGCCACTTCGACGACGCGCGTTTGATCTCGGGGAACGCCCGGTCGTACTCCGCCACGGCACGCGATATCTCGGCTTCCGACGCACCGGTCTGCTTAGCAATGGTTTTGATGCCACCGCCGTAAACCTTGCCGAAGCCGGCACCCTTGAACAGCTTTCGGTGTGCCTTCGTCGCCCCAGGTCCCTTGATGAGGCGCGCCGTGTACATGTGGATGTCGAAACCCTCGGGGTACACCGACGGGTCCGGGTTCGGGTCGCAGAATCCGGCCTTCATCCTGCGCACATCCGCAAGGGCGGCCAACACGCGCATTTCGATGGCTTGGAAGTCGATGCGGCCGATGATGTGGGACGGCTCGTCAGCGACAATCGCGCGGCGGATCATCCAATCGGAACCGGGCAGTGTCTGCGCGGCGAAGTCGCCTGAGATCGACATGCGGCCCGTGCGCGCCTGAAGCGGGTTGAGCGTCGGGTGGATGCGCCCCGCTGCGTCATGGTTGTCGGCGAACTTGTCGACGTACGACGTCACCCACTTGCCCGCACGCTTTGCCCTCAACACCGCTTCCGCAAGCGGGTTCGGGTCGCGCGCGCCGATCCGTTCCCAGTCACGGTCAAGGTCCGCGAGCGGCAACAGGACATCCTTGTCGACCTTCAGCGCACCCTTCTTCGTGCGCTCCGTCAGCGTCTCGCCCATGGCTTGCAGCGCTTCGGCGACCTGGGCGCCCGAGTTGACCGACGACACGCCCCACGCGGCAGCAAGGGCCGCGAACTTTTCTTCTTCCTGCCGGAGAACGGGGCGCAGCTCGTCCACGTAGTCGAGATCAACGACGAGTCCCGCACGTTGCATGTACGCGCACATGAACGCAATCTCGTGTTCGTACGCAAGCAGCGCTGGGCGAACCCCCAAGCGGACATGCTCCGCGTCAAGGCACGTGTTCAGGCGGAACGTGTAAATGACGTCAAGGCCGGCGTACAGGTTGTACGTGGGGTGCCGTAGGTCAATGCGCGCGAAGCCGTTCTCCTTCGTCAACCCCATACTGTTGAACACGGCGGTCAAGTCGCCTTGCGTGTCCGGCGCTGACGGGTCGATGTAGTACGCGCTGAGCGGCTTGAGGGCCGTACCTATACCCCCCTCTTCGGGGGCTCTCGGGTCGATAAGAATCGCCTTGATCTTCGTATCCACGGTGCGGGGCGCGAGAGATTCAAGGGTCTCTTCCGAGTATGCATCCAACACGAGCCAATCGAACATGGCGTTATGGATGTAGAAGCGCGGGCAGCGCTTCAGGACATAGTCCGCGGCTTCCTTGAAACGTCCGCGCAACTCATAGTGGATGACCCACGCTTCCCGCGCTGTGCCGAATTGCACGGTGCGCAAGCGGTATCCGTCCGCGTAGATATTGAGCCCGGTCGTCTCTGTATCGAGCGCAAGCTCAGGTTTGTTGCGCGCCCAATGCATGAACTCGCGCAAGTCGGCGTCTGTCTCGGGGACGTACACCGTGATGATCTCGCCGTTCACATCATGGCGGTAAGTGATCATAAAAAAGGACTCCCTCCCTGACGTTGGCCAGGAAGGGAGTCGGTGACGTGTTAGCGCGCGTCAAGCGTCTTCTTCAGCTCACGGAACGCGTAGAACGCTTGGTGTGGCACAACGCCGTTGCCGATGCGCTCAAGCTTCTCTTTGTGGGTCAGTCCCGGTACCGCTGTGACCCACCCGGGTTCGAGCCCCATGAGCCACTCAGCAAACTCGGGGCTTAGCTTCACGCCACCCCGCGGACCCCGAATGACCGGAACGGGCGCGGCCGTACCGCGGATGCATTCCCAGCGGTATACCGCGCGGGCGAACGGGCCCCACCACTCGGCGGGAGAGTGCGGCCCCTCGTCGGGCAGCTCGTCTTCCGGAGTCACGTTCAGCAGGAAGCACACTTCATCTTCGAGCGTCGGGCCATGGCCGCCGGCCTTGCGCTTGTCCGGGTGCTGGGCCGCGCCGTTGCTCCCAAGATTCGCCGTCGGCGTCTTGAAGAGCACGTCTGCGCGGTCCCGCGGGAACAGTCGAGCGACCGCCGTAACGAGATCATCGCCCCCGGCCCCCGGTCGGTTGGCCTTCGCGTAGTCGGGGCCCCGCTTTGCGTCCGATTCAGTGGGTGTTGGAAGGAGAGGCGACGCAGAACCACCGGAGCCTTTCGTGGGGCGCTCCGATGTCGCTAGCTCGAATAGCCGTCCACGCCGCGTCATACCCGATTTCGGAAAGCGAACTGAGCACTGCCGCTTGTCCCCGATTTCGGATAGCTCCGACGTTCTCCAAGTATACGTATTGCGGTCGAAGAATCCGAATTCCTTCAGCGATGTTGAACCAAATCCCGGAGCGCTCACCCTTGATACCCTCTCGCTTGCCTGCATTGCTGATGTCTTGGCAGGGGAACCCCGCCGTGATCGTGTCGACTTCGCCCCGCAGTTCCTCCCAGGGTGCGTACTGCACGTCACCTATGTTGGGCGCGTCGGGGAAGCGCCATGCCATCACTTCGCACGCCGCTTTGTGTACCTCTGCGACTACGGTCACTCTGTCACCGGTCAGTGCTTCAACTGCTAGGCCCAACCCGCCGTAGCCTGCACACAGTTCGAGTATCGCCACTGCGTCACCCCTTTCTCTGGTTGCTTAGAAGGGGGTCGGTGACGGACTGGGGAAACACGAAAAGCCCCGACTACTCGGTAAGGAGTAGTCGGGGCCAGGTATGGCTATGCGGCGCCCCCGAAGATGCCGGGACCTGCCGCGGCGTCAGGCACGTCCGCGAACTTCACACCCATAAGCGCAATGCCCTTGTTCGTCTTCTTCTTCTCAACCTCGCGCTCCTCCATGGCGCTGTAAAACGCCTTGCGCGACCACACTTCCTTGCGCTGCAAGCCTTCCGCCTCACACCAATCGGTGTACGCCGTGTACGCGTCCGCGCCCGGAACGACGTGTGTGTCGTCTGCCTTTTCGAGCACACCGGGGAAGAAGCCGGCGAGTGCGTCGGAAGTCGCCCGGTACTCGCGCGTCGCTGCGGAGATCGATTCCGGGTCACCCAGGCCGTTCGCGTACCACTCCACAGCGCCCCGCACGGCCCAAGCAACGATGCCCGCGGCTTCGCCCTTAAGCTTCCGGTCAAGGGAATAGTCCCGCTCGTCCGGAGCGAAGTAGCGGGTGAACGGGATCAACTTCACCCTGCGCCACAAGCCTTCGTCCTGCGACTTGAAGCGCGGCTTGTGGTTCGTCGCAAGCATGATCAGGAACTTCGGCGTGAACGTGAAGAATTCCTGTCTCAAGAATCTCGCCGTGACCTTGTCCTTACCCGTGACGCGCTTCAACACGGCCTCGCTCATAGGCTTGCCCGACTCGCCTTCGGACGCCATGACCACACGCGCATCACGGAGTGCGGCGAGATCGTTCGGGATGCCCCCACCATTCCCCTTGTCTTCGAATGTTGCGAACGGCGTCGTCTTAGTGACGGGCCCGAAGAGGTCCGTACACGTCTCCGTGAACACTGATTTGCCGTTGCTTCCCTTGCCCCACAGCACCGCAAAACACTGCTCGCTCGTCTCGCCGGTAATGCCGTATCCGACGAGCCGTTGCATGTACGGCACAAGGTCCGGGTTGCTCGGGAAGATTTCCGTGAGGAACTGCTCCCAGCGCGGGGCCTTCGCATCCGGGTCGTAATCGCTGGGCATCGACACTGTGATCATGTCGCCCTTGTCGTGCGCCCGAAGCCGGCCGGTGCGAAGGTCCACGACGCCATTGCGGAAGCTCAGAAGATGTGGCTGCGCGTCAAACTCTGCGGCGTCAACGTGCACGCTGGGAACGCTGCGAAGCTCCGTCATCAGCGCGTCAATGCGCGTCGTCATCGTGAAACCCTTGGACTCCGGCAGACACCCAGCGAGGACGAGTGCCGCGCCCATGGCGTGAATCTCCTGTCGCACGCGCGTTGCGCTCTTGACCCAGGTCACTCCGTCCCACACGAAGAAGCCGAGCCCTGGAGCGTGCTTGACCCTGCCGTCAGTCCACGCCACAAGTGCATGCGCGTTCATCGCGTCGGACTCGCCGTAGGTGCTGACAAGCTCACCCAGGATGCGGGCAGCGTCGGCACCCTGGTCACTCGATACCTGCACGGCCCCAGTGCGGTGCGCAACCTCCGCCTTCCGGTGCTCCGCTTCGACCTGGGCGCGGGGCTTCACGGGACGGGCTCCCTTGACTGCACGGTGGAGCGACGCGGGGAAAGACTGCGGGTGCCACTCGCGCCAGTCCGTAAGGTCGTCCATTTCCTCCTGAATGGTCAACGCGTAGACGTCTATCCCGTGCGCTGCCAGACCTTCCGACACTCGCAGCGTGAAGCTCTTACCCGCTACGTCGTTGTCGCCGCACACGATGACCTGGGACCCCTTCAGACCCTCCGCCAACTCGGCGACAAGCTCGGGGTTGTTGACAAGGGAAGCGCCCCGGATGGCTACGGCGTCGTAACCGACCGATACGGCTGTGAGCGCGTCACCCGGTCCTTCGGTGATCAGCACGACGCCGTAGCCAGCCTCTCCCCGGAACACGCCGTACTGCGCCCAGCGCTGCCCGTCGGGGTTGCTCAGGGAGAGCCACCGGCCGGGGCACTTGCCTGAGAGGTCACGGCCCTGGGCGCCGCGAATCACTCCGTCGAAGCCTCGCAGCGGCACGACGAGACGCGGATAGCGCAGGAATGCCGAAGACAGGAATTCCGGGAAGTTGTCGTCGACGCGAGTCGGGTTGGCAGGTGACGCGATAAGTCCCAGGCGTGCGGACTCTTCGGGGCTCAGTCCGAACCGGGTTCCCGCGTAAGCCGCAGCATCCGCCGTGAGGCTCCGCGATTCGAGCCACATGCGAAGTCGGGCCACGGGCGCGCCACTTACCATCTTCGGCTTCTCCTTGGGCACCGTCGAGCCGGGGCCGGTCGCGTCGAAAAGGTCTTCCCAGTTGAGCCGTGCGGCAAGGCGAACGCTGTTCGTCTCGCACCCGGCACGGCACGTCATCCGCACCTTCAGATCGTCCCCCCGCCAGATACGCAGCGACGGACGCGAGTCGGCATGCGCGGGACACAGTGCGAGGTACCCCCCGTCGGGCTGCTCGCTGAGCTGTGTGAATCGGTTCAAAATGTCCGCGAACTCCACGGTGACCCCTTCGGTAGCTACTCTCAGCGGCCCGTAAGGGAGTCGGTGACTAGGTCGCCGGACGGAACGTTGCTGCCCACTGTGCGAGCGTCTTCGCCCCCTTGCTCAGGTTGCACTTCGCGCACGCAGGAACCATGTTGTGCGCAGCGTCGGCCCCGCCCTTGCTCAGCGGATGCACGTGGTCAAGATGCGTGGCCCGCTCGTTGCAGTAGGCGCAGCGGTACCCCCAACGGCGCATGATCTCGGTGCGGCTGTACTCCGCGTGCTCGACCCCGTACGCCTGGGCGCGCTTCCGTTGTGTCAGCGTGTGCCGCTTGTCCTTCGGCAGCTTGCGGTAGTACTCCTTGATGTAGCCCTTACGGCGCTTCGCCTTGCACGGTGCGCACGGGCACGTTGCGTCATGCGCCACGGCCGAACCCCGTCACAACCTCCGCGCCTCTGGCCATGGCCACCGTCAGCGCGTCTGCGTAACGGCCCCAGTCCTTCCGCTGTGTCGCGTCCGCGTGCACAACGACGGCATCCCCCACCGTCGCCGCACGAACATCCCCAATGGCCGGCGCTGCCTCCGGAAGAATGACAAACGTTGCCATGCCCCACCCCTGTCTACTCACGTGAGTAGGTTGAACGCGAGAAGCCCCGGACGAAGCGCGCATGCTTGCGTACTTCGTCCGGGGCTCGCCCGTGCCTGCTACTCGGTTGCCCCCGTCACGCGACTGCGCAACAGGCGTACATGATCCGTGCCTATCCATTCGGCGCGGAGTGTCTTGCGTTCGGTCAACCCGTCGCGGGATTCAACGCCGGTCGGCTGTACCTTCAGGAACGGGAAGCGCTTGCCGGACACCTTGCGTATCTCGACTTCCCGGATGATGGCGTCGGCCGCTCGTGTTCCGTTGCCGCAGCGGGTTGCGTAGGTGATGAGGTCACCGACGTACAGGGCTTCGCCGGCATAGTCGGTGACCGTTCGACGTTGGGCCACCTAGCGGTACTCCGGATCGAAGTCGTCCGCCGTGGGGATGCCGAATCGCCGACGTCGCTCACTCATCACGAACGGTACGATCTCGGGCCGCCACAGCCACAGCGGACGAGAAACGAGTTCATCCGAATATGTACGCATGACGCGGGTGGCAAGTTCCTGCTCGTCCGGGCTCACTCGGCGTCGTCCGCTGTGGCGTCGTTGTACGCCTTCAGCACGTGGATGGCGGGCTTGTAGTAGGACACGAGCTTGCCCTTCATCTTCCCCTTCTTGGGGGTGAACTCGACAAGCTCAAGCTCAAGCTCAGCGAGCACGGGGCCGCCCTGGCCGATGCGCTCCAGATCATCCTGAGCTTCGTGAATGACCTTGAACAGCGTCCACGAGCCCGTGGTGAACTTGAACGTGCCAAGCTCCGGATCGTCGGCCAGGCGGAAGTTGACCCACTGGTTCGGGTTCGGCGCGTCGCCTTCCTTCGCGGCACTCTTACGCTCGTCGAAGAGAGTCGGGCACCCGCAAGGCTCGCCAATCAGCTTCTCGTCGCTGGGGTGGGACAGGAACTCGTACCCGTCGCAGTGGTGCTTCAGCTTCGAGTTCCACCAGAGCCTCATGTCCCAGTCGATGTCACCCTGTTCGATGATGACCGACACCTTGGGCTGCTCGGTGAAGACGTCGATGAAGTGCTCCGACTGCGAGTCTTCGTCTTCCTTCACCGCGCCGCCGAAGAGCTGCGCCACAGCGTCGGCCACGGACCTCTCACCGGTCGATACGCGCCACTCGCTCAGCGCAACGGGAAGCATCTTCTTCGACTTCTCGTCCCACTCCTGATACCCGGAGGAGAAGCGGCCCACGGTGTCGTCACTGTACGTTTCCCGCTTCTTCGGCTTGTTCTCTTCGTCGCCCGCCCAAATCGACCGCTTCGCCATTCGCTACTCCCGTAGTAAGGCGGACGGGAAGGGTCAGCGCTCACGTGCGAATCGCATCGGCTCACGCTTCCGGCTTCCCGTCCGTCTGGGTGTTCTCTGCCACTTGGGAGTAAGGGAGTCGGTGACGTGCCCCTGAACGCAGAAAAACCCCCGGCACCCGTGTAAGGGCACTGGGGGTTTTCGCTGCTACTTACTGACTCGCGGGGCGACGAGCAGCCCGAAGAAGCTCATCACGGTTACTGCGAAAGCACAGTCGACGAGCCCCAGGGCGGGGACGTCGGAGTTGTGACCGTGCCACATGCCGATGACGAGCATGAGCGCCCAGGCAAGGACGAACAGCATCGCGAGCACGAGTAGGCCGGCCACGACACCGGTCGCTACCACCGCGCCGAGATCCTTCAGGGCACGCTTCGTGGAAACCTTCATTGCTTCTCCCTTAGTCGTTTTCTCTCAAACGCCAGTAAGGGAGTCGGTGACTAGCCGCCGCACTTCGAGCACAGCCCCGGATTCTGCGGATTGCAAAGGCAGTTGGTCATGCGCGATCACCCTGCTTCGTCCCCGTGAGTTTGGTCAGCTTCCTACGGAGGTTGGCCAGCTGAGGAAGCTCGTCCGGGTCGAACGGAACAGCGTCAGCGAACTCGTCAAGAAGCTCGCTCAGTTCGGCGCGCGTCAGGTGCACGCTAAACGGGTGCATACGACTTGTGTGCGTTGCGAGCATGGCTATACCTCCTTCGCGGGCGAGTCACCCATCACGGCCTGTACGGCGTCCGCCCGAGCGCGGCGAGCACGGATCACACGCTTCGCACGCTCGACCGCAACGGCCGGTTCGACGTCGTCAACCCACACGGCGAACTCGTCAAGCAGCACGGAGCCGAAGCGCGTCTTCTCGCGGAGCTGCACACGAGCTTCCGCAGTACGGAACGGGTAACGGCCCGGCTTGACGCGCCAAAACTGTTCACGCTTCACGCGCGGCCCTCCCGAAGTTCGAGCACTGCGGATACGTCGGCAAGGCGCAGATAGAGCGTCTTGTCCCCTACAGCGTCCCGTACAGACCACCCGGTCAGCTCGTTGTTCGTCGATGTCACTTCCACAACGTCAGCGGCAACTTCGAACGTCGACCCACTTCGCAGGAACACGCGCACCCGTGCCACTATCGCGCCCGCCTCTGCGTACCGGTGACGAGCTTCCCGCCGGCCTTGCGCGCAATCGGCTTCCCGATCACCGAACGCGACTTGTCCCGCTGCCAATCGAACGTCGCCCGAAGGTGCAGGAAGTAGGCGAACACGTCGGGCCCGATGTCAACCGGCTTGAACGCCCAGGTCTCGTCAGTCACGTGCAACACAGCGGCACCGTCAAACTCCGGCATGGGCGAACGGTTGCCTTCTGCGTCGATGATGTAATCGGCGTTGGCGTACGCGGCGAGCTGAAGGGCCACGTCCGAATACGTCGACTTGCTCGTCTTCCAGTCGCCCATGATCAGATGCGGCGTGCCGGAACGGTCCGGAGTTGGATTGCCGTCGTCGTCGAGCCACACCCGCATCACGACGTCGAAGCTTCCTGCGTAGCCGTAGGTGTCCGACCAGGCGACGTCTTCCGCGCGGAACAGCTCGGGGTTCACCGCGTCCAGGAACTCACGGAAGTGCGCAACGTACGGAGTGAGATCAGCGCGCACACGGCCGACGTACTCGCCGCGGATCAGCCGCTCGAAGAGGTCGTGCGCCTCGCTGCCCAGGTCTGCGCGGACCTTCGTGTACCGGCGCGCGGCACCGGAGATGTACTGAATGGCTCCCTCACGATCCCGCGCGGCCATGTCGGCCACGAAGTCGAGTGAGTCAACGGCGAGCGTCGCGGCCATCTTCGCGTTCCACGGCCCAAGGAAATCCTGCTTGGGCAGCATCCCGATAACGGTGGTCACGCCAGGGTGCGCAACGTCGCGGTCCGTCGGATGGATGTAGAAGCGGCTTCCGCCCCTGTAGATCGTGCGTACCTTCGGCAAGGTGACGCTCCCTTCGAGTAGGTATCTCTACTCGGAATGAAGGGAGTCGGTGACTGACCAGCGGGGCGGGTGACGCAGAGACGCAGTGAGGCGAAGTCCAGGATGCCTTAGAGACTTCTTATGTGAATCTGAAAAATGAGTCACAACGTCACTCCATCACTTCCCGCTGGTTAGAGCGGGTGCAGCGCTGTGACGGCATGACGAAGCCCCGCCGGCGACGGTCACCGACGGGGCTGGGGGTTGCTTACGCGTCGTCCGACGGAACGAGCGCACTCAGATCAAGCTCGAACTCTTCAGCCATTTCGCGGATGATCACGTACATCTGCGCCTTCGCCTTGCGCTTGTCCGCACCGCGAACCTTCTTGAAGCGCTTCCCCGCTTTGCTGAGCTGTGCCTTCGCCGCGTCGATCGCTTCGGTGGCACGCTCCGCGTCCGTCTTCTCCGGCTCGCTGCGCTTCTCCAGTACGTCAGCGGGAATCTCCGCCTTCAGGTCCGAGATCGTGTCTTCGAGCTTCGCGATATCCGATGCGTCGGCGTCGTCCGCATCCTGTAGTGCTTCGAGATCCTTCGTGGCCGCGTCGAGCTTCTTCAATCGGCGGTCAATCCGCGCGAGTTCTGTGCGCCCGTACCGGGGGAGTGTGACGTCGTGCGCTGCATACACCGCGCGGATTGCCTCTGAAACCGGCGCGTCGTCGTTCAGGTGCTTCTCGACACCGGGGAACAGCTCCAACGCAATCTGTGCAGCCTCCGCGCGGTCGGACGTGTCGAAACTGTGGAGCCAGTCAACGAGCACATCCGAAGCCTTGTTCTGTGTCGCGCGAACCAACGCGCCGTGTGCGTCGAGCTGCTTCTGATCATCATCAGAAATGGCCTTGCGTACACGGCTGTAGACGAGATTCGCAGCGTTCTTCGTCGTCTTCCTGTCTGCCATAAGGTCGGGCAGGTTGCCCGCGTCCGGGTTCCGGATTGCGAGGCGAGTGTCGAGCAGGATGCGCGCCAAGCGCTCTCCGACGTTGCCCAACTTCAGGCCCAGGGCAAGCCCCGCCTTAAACTCCTTAACCCCGTCAGCGACGAGTTCGGGCACGCCTTCGTACGCCAACGGATCATCGGCGTACACAGTCGTCTGCGGGGCGGGACGAGCTTCTACGGCCTTGCTCGCTACCGGAGCCTCTTTGGCTGCTTTGTGGGCATTGCGCACTTCGGTTCGCAGCGTGTTGCGCCTCTCCGCCGGCAGTTTCCGAATCGTCGAGTCCGCCTCCCTCTTCAGCGCGTCGGCCTTGCTGGGCGTGTCCTTTGCGGATGGGTCAAGAGCCTTTAGCGCATCGATCGCCGTGTGCACTTCGCTCGTCAGCGCATCGGCGTCCGGGGCGTCAGTCTTCTTCGCGGGCATGTGTGCCTCTCCTGATGGGGGGTGTCGGCGAGCCCCACAGTAACGGATGAGCGTGATTGGACCGGCCTACTCATATGAGTAGGTTGTGCGTGACACTACCGCCCGCAGAGAGTACTCACGTGAGTAGGCACCCGCAAGATGACAAAAAAAAACGCCCCCTACCGACCACCCGAAGGCAGTTGGTAGGGGGCGGGGCTCAGTAGTTGTGGGGGAGAGCGAGCGTGTCGACCACCCGCTTCAGGTCCTCAAGAGTCCCCGTGTTCTCGACCGCGAGACGCGGTACGTAGTCGTCAAGCTCCGTTTCGCTCAGGTGTTCCGCTGCGGCACCTCCGAGAGCGGAGCCGGGTCGGTTGACCCTGATCATGGTGAAGCCCCGCTGCTGAAGGGCCACGACTTCGTTCAGGTATCGCACGTCCGTCACGACGACCGGAAGGCCCAGGCGCTCCGCTGCGGCAATGGCAGGGGTTGCCGCCCGAATCCAGAACTCCGGGTCGATCTCGCGGACCGTCTGACCGTAGTTCTGAAGGAATCGGCGAACCTCCGGGTAGTTGTCCTTCGCTGACTCCCATCCGTCAGCGGCCACAATCTCCGACAGAGTGACGGGAGCATGGCTAGGGACCGCCCCGGCGCCCATGTTCACGTAGTCGATGATCGGGTTCGCCCTCAGCGCTGCATCCTTCAGCTTGTCAGCGAAGGCCACCGGCTGATACGCGAATCGCTGCGCCAGCCGTTCCGCCACTGTGTCCTTCCCTGCCCGAGCGCGCCCGATCAATCCCACGTTCCTGTAATAGGACATGCCTGACTCCCCTCACGACGTGATCTCTCACACGCCCCGAAGGGAGTCGGTAACTAGGCTGCGATACCGAGCAGCGCGTTAACGGCGTGCAGAACTGCCTCCCCGGGGAAGTCGGGCTTGATTGCGGTAACCGCGGCCACCGCACCCGCCGCGAATCCGAGGATGGCCGTACGGTGCCGGCGGAGGAACCCGGTAACCGCCCCGATGCCGCTAGGTGCCTTGCTGTGTTCGCCCATGACGGGCCCCTTTCACTTGACCTTCGGAACCTTCAGGGCATCCCACGTCGACCGCCCGGGCGGCCACTTCGCATCCGCGCCCGTGTAACCACACTTCCGCTGCCACGCTTCGTACGAAGCCACGTCACCGGAACCGATCACGTCCTGGTCAGTGCTCGACTTGTACCGGTCGCAGCCAACGGCTACCAGCCGCTTACGCATGGCCTTGATCACGGGCGACTTACGGCCTTCCTTGAACCATGCGGCACCGGGGAACGGCTCGTACGCCTTCGGCTTGCCCGGCTTCGGCTTGCCCGGCTTCGGCGCGTGCTTCGCCCACTTCGGGTCAGCGGACTTGATGCCTTCCGCGAACTTCGGGTAGCCGTAGCCGTACACGTACGGGTCCCGGCGGGCCCGCCGCTTCTTGTGGACTCCGTCGCCTTCGGCCCCGCCCTGGGCGTTCGTGTTGCCTTCGTAGGTGTAGACGTAATCGGCGTCGTACGCGTACACAATGCCCGTGTGCGCACCGCCCCCGTTACCGAAGAATATCTGTGCGCCCACCGCCGGATACTCGCTGAAGCGACCCTGCGCCTTGAACCAACCGACCGCCACAGCGCAACCCGCGGTCTTTGGGTACAGCTCAGGGACACCCGCCTTCGCGGCCACCCAGGCGACGAAAACAGCGCACCAAGGGTAGTTCATTCCGTCGCGCCCGTAGCCAGGGATGCGGCCATACCAGTGGTTGTACTTCGAGTCATTGACCCAGTGCCCGCCGGCGCGAGCTTCCTTCGTGCCTACCTCTGCCTTCGCGACAGACAGAACCTTCGCGACGCTCATGCGCGCCCCTTTCTGTGCAGCAAAAAGCCCCGCAGTCGGATTACTGCGGGGCTGTGCGTAGTGGGTTGTCAGAATCTTCGGATGATGCGAAGCCGGGTTGCGTACGTGCCCGTACCGTCAAGGGTCGAGTTACCGCCCATGTCGCTCATGGTGGGCCCGTTGACGACCTTGCGGGAACTGATGAAGCGCGGGTGCCCGGCTGTGTCGAGCCCTAGATAGATCCCGTTGTGGTCGATCTGGTTCGCCGCTTCCGTGTTGTCGGCGTCGAACAGCACCACGTCACCAATCTGAATGCCGGTCAGCGGGGGCACGGTGTCGAGCGTCATCTGTATCGCCACACCGGGGCCCGAAGGTCCGATATCGCGGGTGCGGCGCGGCAAGTTGATGCCATCGAAATCACGGTCAAAAACCAGCGGGATACCCATGTGTCGCCCGTACACGGTGCGCACAAAGCCCGAACAGTCCAGACAACCGCTGATTGTGACGTCACCGTGCGGGAAGTTGCGCGTCTCGCCATTGGGGAACACCCAGGGAACGCCGATAAAATCGTTCCAGTCGCTGAACTCGGTACGCGTTCCGTCCGCCTTCAACGGGCCGTAACCCGCCTCACCGAACACCCTCTTGCCCGCGAACTCCGCGTCGGTGACGTCGGGCGCTCCCGTTACGTACATGAAGGCGTATGCGAGAGCGTCGGGCCGTGTGTCGACCGCCCACGCGCGCACTTGATCCGCGAGAGCATCCGTCCACGTGCCGGAGAACGGCGCATCGAGCACGCGCACCCACGTGTCGTGCGTGACAACCGGCGGGCTCGCCCAGGTCGCGAGCGGCACGTCCACGTCGTCAACGACCGTGTGGAACGGAACGGCAGTGGAACCACTGCTCGCGAACGACCGGATGCCGATACGCCCAGGCCCTATGGGAGTCGGGTCAGTCGCCGTGTGCAGCCACGTGGACGGCTCCGGAGTGCCATCGAGCCATGCACGACAACTCACCGTTGCGCCCAGTCGCTGAATCCGCACACGCCACCACTGACTAGCGACAAACCCAGTGCCGACTGTCGTGGCCGCGCCCAGCGTCGTAGTGCTGCCCGCCGCCCGCTCCAACACGAGCTGCACGGTGCCCGTCGTGTTGAACAGCAGACGCGCCCGGTAGTGCGTCGAGCTATCCGCGTACGAAACCGCCAACGCGACCGACGTAGCCGCCCCCGCCGAAACCTTGTCCACGGTCAGCTTGCACGACACATCGACGTCCGCCACGTTGTCATCATTCAGTGACGCGTACCGGCCCACGTTCGCGACGTCGTTGACAATGAAGCCTTGCGAGCCGTCCACGTAAAAGTTCGCGTCGCTGCCAAGCAAGTTCAACCACGTGCCCCCCGCCGGCGACTGCCCCCACCCGCCCGAAACCGTACGCACGAAGTTGTCTGTGAACGCACGCTTGCGCTCCGTGAAACTTCGGGTCTGCCCGCGTACGGGAACCGTCTTCGCACCCTTCGTCAGCGTCGCCAACAGCCCGTGATCATCGAAAACTTGGAGCTGCTCCGGGGAGCCAGGAACGACCACAGTTGTCAGCGCACGGGCGGGCTCACGGAAACGCGCCGGAGTGCCGGAAGAGGTGACTGCGTGCACGCCTACACCCCCTCCATGTCAAGCTGCAACGTCAGCGCCACCGGGGAGCCCGCCACGCTGCGAACGTGTACCGCGAACGAATCGCCCGCGGCCACATCCGAGTTCTGAAGCGTCGGGGCGGAAAGCCAGGCATTCGGGGTGGACACCGAGAGGTCAACGGGAAGAACGTCCGTGCCGTTCTTCCCCACATTCACCGTGGCGCTTGTGCCCCCCGTGAGATACACGCGGACTCCCGTGACCGCACACGACGTTGGAGCGCGGAACACCACGAGCGACGTCGGAGCCGGGTCCGTGAGCGTCACTGTGTGGGTCGAAACCGGCTTTGCGCTGAGCGGTACCGCGCCCACGTCCGCGGCAGTGAGCACCACCGCCGGCCCGAACTTCCCGTTCACGGTGTCGACGTTGCCGAGCCCCGGATCACCCTTGGCACCCTGCGGCCCGACCGGGCCCACATCACCCCGCGGGCCGGGCGGACCGACTTCACCTCGCGGCCCCTGGGGACCGGGCACCGCCGCATAGTTCGGGGTGGCAGGGTCCATGGGCGCTACGTCCGCAAGGTCCACCGAGTTGTTTGCCGTGCCCTTCGGCAGGACGAGCGGGAACGTCCTCGACCCGGGGATACCCGTCAGGTTCACCGTGACCATGTACGCCCAGTCGGTTGGGTTCATGTTCGGCGCGTCAGTTGCGGGCAGGCGCACCCCTACGTTCCCGGCACCGTCAACGAGCTGCCCTAGGTCGTCGAGCAGCCCCACAACCGGGCCCGCGATGAACAGATCAGATTCGGGGAACGTCAGCAGCGGCGGGCCCGTGAACGTAACGGTGCCCTTCAGGCCGCGACCGTCCAGACCCCGGTACACCCCCGTCACGCGCACCGTAGGAATCTCAATCGGAAGAGCCATGCGAACCACCAATCAGATTTTCAATACGCTCGCGAAGCTCACGGTTCTCCGCCCGCAGCATTTCCACGACGTCAATGAGCCGCGCAACTTCCGTTTCCAGCCGGTCAGCGCGCGCGGTTTGCGCCTCCGCCTCTTCCCGCCATGCGTCCCGTGCCCCGGTCTTCACCTGCCGGTAGACGAGCATGAGGAAAAGGCAGGCTCCGCCGGCTATCTCGGAAGCGCCAACAAAAGTTGAAAGGTCCACGGCCTACCCCACCCAAGGATCTGTGATTGCGCTGGGACCACCGTCCGTAACGTTTGTCATCGACGACCAACCGCCACCCGCGGGAGTCGCTTCGGGCAAACGCTCTTCCGACAACCCCACGCAGTAATGAAAATTGGATATAGCGTATGAGCCGCTATCGGAGCCAATGCGGTGTCGCCCCCAGGCCCAACCGGAGCCGTCCTTAAAGAAGAGCTGCCACCACTTCGCCCCATCAATGGTCGAACTGAAGCCGTTCAGCCCGGTGTCGTCTGTCGCCCCATACTTCAGAGGCGCAGCGAGGTACAGCGGGGCCGACTCGTCAGGGCCAACCAAATAGCGGTGCTGAAGCTCAATGGTGTAAACGGCTGCATCGTCTTCATAATCCCACCCGAAGGGAATTCCGTGCACCCAGCGGAAGACGAACGTGTTGATAGCGCCCGTCGGCGTACCGTGTAGCCGCCACACGTTCGACGCGCTGACGCACTCTGCCTTCCCGATGCCATCATGCTTGAAAGCGGCGAGACGGATTTCCGCTTCCCGCTTCCCCGTGACGATTCGGTTCGTGATGAAGCGCGCTTCGACCCGGTCGTACACGAGCCCCGTCACGTTGGCTATGCCGCAAGACGACCAAGGGTTGTCCACGATCCGGTCACGCCCCACAGCAGCCCATTCGGTCGTGGGATACCGGTCGAACTTCGCGAGCACATCCGGCTTTCGCTCGACCGCGGATAGTCGCCGCTTCATCTCGTCCAGCTCCGCAATAAGCGACGGTGGGCGAATGTTTCCGTTAGTCCCCACTGATGAAAACCTCTCGGTTGGCCAAACTCAGCGCCGTGACTTCCGTGCCGTTCTCATCCACATCGGTCTTGCGTTCCGTCAACACGTACTCACCATTGACGCGCACATAGCCGGCGTCGACCTTCACAAACCCGGCGGTGCCCACGATGAAGTCAGCGGGGCGGAAAACACCGGGATACAGATTCAGCGCCGGAATAGCCACCGGTGACCGACCAGCCTCCGCGATTGCGCGCGCCTTATCGGTGAGTGTTGACGTCTTCTTCACGTCGCTGAACGTGGTCACTACTTGTTTCTTAGGCATTTCGATACTGTTCGTCGCGGTGCCGACGAGCTTCTTACCGTTGCCCGCATCCGCGCCTACCGCGTACGCGTGTGTGACCATTGCCGCCGCGTCATACGACACCTGGGTAACGTCGCAATTCCCGCGGTGCGTCAACGTGAACGGCAACGCGAACTCGTTCAGCGCGAAGCGATAGAAGCGGTTACCCACCCGCGTGCGCTTCTTGTTCCGCCAGTAGGTTTCATACCGGAAGTGGAACCCGCCCGACTCGTCCGCTAGCTCAGCTATCGCGTCCGCGACCACCTTGAATTCGTACTTCGTCCAGTTGCGGACACGCTGCTTGCCCGCGGACGTGATGGCCGACGTATCGGTGTCGATACCACCGTCTTCGTTGCACGTGTCGAGCCACCGCCGGAGCATGAACGCTTGGTCACTGCCCCGAGTCTTGTACCCGTCTTCGAGCACGCGGCCAGCGTAATAGCTGTGCCACCCTGCCGAGTTCAGCGTGAGGGCTCCCGCGGCTAGGTCCGCCTGGGCAGTCCACAGCAGTCCGCCCCAGTCCGGTTCGCCGTCCCGCACAACGACGATGCCGGAACGCCCAGGCGCGAGCGTCTCAGGGTCCGCCGCATCGAGCGGAATACCAACTGTGCACGACCCCGCGGCGTTCAGGGCCTCGCCATAGCTAAGGCCCGTGAACGGCAACGATGCAATGACGTTGCCGGACCGGGCTTCGACCTGAAAGATTTCGTATTCGGCCACTAGGCACACCCCCTACATATACGAAGGGGGTCGGTGACTAGGTGTTCCACGGCGACTTTGAGAACTGTTCGTTCACATAAACGTTCCCCACCGTATCCACTCCGCCGAACTCAATGGCACCGGACGTCATAAGGGCGATACGACCGACACCGCCCGACGCTGCGTCGTACGTCTGCCCGGTCGCGCCGTACGTATTTTGCGTTGGGCGAGAAACGCCGAAGGTGGGCAGCATGGCCGGGTTCACGAGCTGCCCCATTTGTGTAGCGGGGGAAAAACTCAACTGCCCGGAGAGTTCCCACTTAGTGGAGTCCTCGCGCACGTACAGCTTCCCGGTCACACCGACCGCTACCCCGCTCTTCGCCTGCACGGGCACTAGGCGGCATTCCTGCCACGGTCCCGGATCGGTCGTGAACCAGTCTCCCGACTTCGCCCGCGTCCACGTCTGATTGGTGCCGTAGTCGAACAGCGTGAAGCCGACGGGGAAGGCGGCAGGGGACGGCAGGACTCCGGCCCAGTCGATCGCCGTCGTGCCGTTCGCGAAAGCTGCTTGATCTGGGTACTGGCCCGTCGTGCGGACCGTAGTCAGCGTGAACGTGGTCGTGGCCTTCGGCACGTCGAGAATCAGCAGTGCGGCAGCGTTGTCCGGGCGCTGAGGGACCTGGGGGCTCGCGGCGGCAACACCCTTCACCACCTCAATGGCGAGCCCGTTGAATCCGCCAGACGCCGCGGTGGTCAGCTTGGCAACGACGAGATCCTTACGCGGGTTGTCGTTGGACGGCATCGGCACCGCGACCGTCTCGCCGCTCGACCAACCCCACGTACCCCCGCCCGTCGGGTGCCCGATAAAGACGCTGCCGGCGCCGATGGAGACTGTGCGGGCAGTCTGGTTCGAGTTCGCCAGAAACTCCGTAGCGGTACGGAACACGTGCCGCATACCGCCACGGACGAAAACACGGTCCTGCCAGTCGGCAAGCTCAGCAGCCCCGTACCCGACACCGTCCTGAAACCATGCAAAGGAACTCATCAAACCCACCTATCTACCCAAGTAAGCGTCGCCGTCGCGGACGTGTATTCATCTCTGCTCCGAAGCCGCAGACGGTGTTCACCCGCGCGGAACTCCGGCCACACTGAGTCAGCAGTGACGAAGCCGCTCACGTCTCCGCCTTCCGCATTTCGAACCGTCTCGGCGGCGGAGTCGACAATCACAGTCCCGTCATAGTTGATGCCGAACGCGCGGCCCGTGGCGTCGTCCACAAGGACCGGAGACGCGGCACCCTTAATCGTCAGCGTGGGACGCGCCGCGACGCTGCCGTAATGCTTGAAAATAGTCACCCGGTCGTCCGGGCGGGGCCCCTGACTTTCGAGTAGCCACGGCACCGATTCCGGCAGAACGAGCCCCGCCGGCTGCTTATCGCGCTGTACCGAACGGACCGTGACCGAGCGCGCCTCATCCCCGAACATGAACGGCGACGTGGCGAACAGCTCAACAACCATGTTGCAGGTCCGGTACGCGAAGTTCAGATCAAGGGGCGCGCTCCGCTTACGGACACGAGCCATCACGTATGCCGTACGGTCAGCGGCCACACCGGGGAAACGAAACCGCAGCGGGGTTTCCGCGTCACCTGGCATGAAAGCCGCCTGAAGGTCCGTCAGCGCTTCCGTGAACTCGTCCCGGGTCGCGCCGTACACTTCGAGCGTCAGCGTCACCGTGCGCCCGTTCATGTAGTCCCGCCCAGGCCACAGCCCATGACGTTGAACCAGGGTCAAATCAGAGGACCGAATATCCGGCAGCGACAGAAGTCCATCCACGCCGACAATGGAGATAGCAGACTCCGGCAACCCCATGACGACTCCGCCGTATTCACACGTCCAGTCGCTCAACTCCGCCACCGGGCAACCCCCTTCGGGCATAAGGGTGCCCCTCAGTATCAGTAACTGAGGGGCACCATGTACGTACGAGCTACACCGGTCGAGTGCGGAGAACCCACGCGACTTCACGGCCAATCTGCCACGGATCGGCATTCGTCTGAACGTTCACCGTGACACCCGCACCCGTTGTGATCCTGTGGTTAGGGATCACCGTAGAGCCGTTGGGAAGGTGCACATCCTCCGGACCACGCTCGCCAACCCGGACGACACCCGACGCGGGACCGCCCATTGCCCGCACACGCGGAATCGGATTCGCCGGCAGATCAATGCTCAGCTTCCCCCAACCGAGCTTGTTCGGGATGGCAGCGTTCAAGAGGTCGACCACACCGTTAATGGCACCCTTCGCGGCACGGCCCACAGCGGAAGCGAGCGAAGACGCGAAGCCGCCCAGTCGGGAAAGGCCGCTCTTGATTCCGTCGATCACGTTGCGTCCCACAGCCTTGCCCGCAGCGACGAGACGCACAGCCGCGGAAGCTATTCGCCCAGGGAGCCCCTTGACGAACCCAACCACAGCGTCTAGCCCTTCCTTCGCCTTATCGCGCACAGCTCGGAAGGCGCTCGCCGTGACTTCCTTTATCCGGTCCCAGTGCTTAATGATTAGTCCGACACCCGTGAAGTTCATAAACAGGTTCTTGATCAGGTTGAATGCCCACTTGACCTTCGCCCACACGGCTTCGAACGCCTTAACCGTGTACTTCTTGATCGTGTCCCAGTTCGCCCAGATCAGCGCGGCGAGTGCGACGATAGCCGCAATGATCAGCGCAATCGGGCCCATGGCGATAATCCACGCGGCGGCCATTCGGGCACCCTGAATAGTCGCCTGAGCGCCCATTAGAAGCCACTGACCGACGATGACCGCACCCGACGCAACAGCCCTTGCCGCCGCCGCTATCCACCCGCCGACGGTCGCCCATGAGGCCGCTACCTGAGTCGCCGCGCTCGTCACGGAAGCCGTGCCTGACGTTGCCCAACCGGTGACTACAGCGGCCGTTGTGATGGCTTGCTGAATACCCAACCGAACCAGTGCGGGAAGGACGAGAATCGTGATAGCCGTCGCGACAATGCTGAATGCCGTGCTGTTCTGCCGGATAAAACCCGTGGCCGCTGCGTAGCCCGCCCCGACGTATGCCATCTTCCCCGCGAAGGCTTCAAGGGCGGGGACAACCGACGTTCCCAGGAAGTCCACGACCCCCGTTTGCAAGCCGCGCGTAAACGCCTTCAACTTCGTAGACGCGTTGTCGTGCATCGTCTCGCCCGCAGTCTTCGCGGCACCGTCGATCTTGCCCAGGGACTCCACCGCCGAAGACGGGTCGAGACTCATCAAGGCATCCTGCATATCCTCCGCTTGGGTACCGAACAGCGTGACCGCAAGGGCGGAACGCTCCGCGGGGTCCTTAATCTTCCGGAGCCCGTCAAGCGTCTGGTCAAGTGCCTTCGTCGCAGCTGGCCCACCCGCGGCAATGGCCTTCGTCATCTCCTTGCCAGAAAGGCCCATCTTCGCGTAGGCCCCATCGACCTCTTCGCCACCCGCACGGACGATAAGGCCGAATTCCTTCAGGGAGTCCGCGACGATATCCGCGTCACGCGCACCGCCCTGAAGCCCCTGGGAGATCAAACCCATTGCGGTCTTGCCGTCAAGCCCCAGGGAGCGAAACTGTGTACCGTACTCATTGAAGGTGTCGAGCAGATCCTCGCTCTTGTTCGCGCCTTCCTGCGTGCCTCGTACGAGAATGTCGAACGCCTCTTCAGCATTCTTCGCTAGGCCCGTCTTAAGCATCTGCCCCACAGCGGCCGACGTCGGCCCCACTTCGTCGCCCAGGACCGTAGCGACGTTCATAGCCTTCTTCGAAATGTCCGCCATTTCGTCAGCGGTAGCACCCGCCGGCACAAGGCCCTGTTGCCACAAACCCTTAAGCGCTTCGTTGGCGTCCGCGACAGACTCGCCGTAACCATCCGAGAAGACCGCCCCCGCCGCCTCACCCAGGCGCTTAGCTTCCGCCGGAGTCGCACCGAGTTGGGCGGCAAGGACGTCGGTACCCGCTTCCTTCTCAAGCGCCTCCGCGATGCCGAGCCCGATACCCATGGCAATGGCGCCACCCGCAACAGCGGCGAGCCCCTTTGCGGTCTCCCCGAACGCGCTGACCTCTTCCGAAGCCTGATCAAGCGTCTCCGAGAGCTGCTCGGCGTCGCCCATGATCGTGACCTGAATCGGCTTAGCCACGCCGCACCCCCTTACGTCATTACGGGTGTGCGTCGCTCACTGCCGCCACCACGTCCGCGAGAAGACCGACGGAGTTCCTTCTTTTCGGATTCCCGGTCTTCTATCATCTGGTCAACCAACGCGTTGAAATCGCGCACTTCCATACCGAGCACGTCGGCCCACGTAAGGCCCCGGAAATGCCCAATGAGGCGCGCACACGCAACTACGCGTTGGCTTCGGTAGGGTCCGCCTTGCCGCCCGTCTTGCCCTTCAGGTTAATCTGAAGGTTGTCGGCGTCGTCGATGCTGAAATCGGGGTGCTTCCGCTTCATGACGACGTAGGCCATGGCCTTCAGCATCGGGCCCCGCTTTGTGCCAGGCTTGTTCAGCGCGTCGAGAGGCTGACCGGTAATGTCCTCAATGGCGCAAATCTCGCCAATGGTCAGAGAGTCAAGCTTCAGGTCAAGCTTGAAGTCAGTAGGCAGCGCAGATGCGGGCTTCTTAGCAGGCATGATTAGCTCTCCAAGTATTCGCGGACGACGGCTTCAATGCGTCGCTCGTACGTAGCGGCCACGACGTCCGACTTGCGGGCCATGGCGCGAAAAAGGAAACGGTTCGGACTGATGTTGCGGCGCTTAAAGCCGAAATGAATAGCAGCGGCGTAAGGAACGCGAGCCGCGGAACCCGCTTTGATCACAGCAGCCTTCGCGGACGCCGTGACCTTGATAGACTTGTCCAGTTTGCCCGGACGGTACTTCTTAGACGATTTCGCGTCTCGCTTACCGTCCGGGCTTTCGTGCTTCGCCTGCGGGATCAGAATGTCACCGGACGCCTTATTAGCCGCGCGCACAGCCTTGTTCAATTCCTTGTCCCGCAGGCTCCGCACGTTCCGCTGAAACTCCCGCAGTCCATCAACACGGATCGTGTACGCGGACCGTTGCGCCATTACGGCTCGACCGTGCCCGGCTCCACATACGTAAGCTTCAGCGCAGCCGCCGTACCGGGGTCGAGAATGCGGAACGGGAGATTGTGCACGGTGACTTCATCGGTAGCAGCCTCCGGAGACTCACCCGTGAACTGAATCGCGGGAGCCTCAACCGTCAGCGACGAACCCGCTAGAACGCCCGTGAACGTCACCTTCAGCGCGCACACTTCGCCAGCAATGAACGCCTCATACAGGCCCATAGACGAAGCCGAGAACTCGCCTTCAAGGGTGCCTTCGTACGTCGGCACCGCGTTACGCACCGGGCGCTTCTTCAGCTCGTTCGCCCGCAGGAATCGCCGGTCGGTCTTCAGCCCTAGCTCACCAGTAAGTTCCAGCGACGTAGCGTCAAACGCCACAGCAGCGCCCCCACGCGAGAGCTGCACGGCCGTACGCGTCCAGTCGTACGGATACGCGGCAGCGGGATACACCGGGGCGACAATCTCAGCGGGCGCGCTCGTGTGCGCAACGTCCTGAAAGTCGAACGTCACAGCAAGCTTCGTAGCCTCTTCGACTTCCGCCGTGAGGCTCCACTCCGTGGCAACGCAACCCAGATGCTTGTAGGCAACCTTGCTGCCGTCGGTGCCCGGTCGCACCATCTGAGCCGAGAACGAAGGTGCTTCGGAAACGTCCGAAGTCTCAAGGACCGTGACGCGCATCCCCGCTGACTCGGTGACAGTCACCTTGTCGAAAGCGGCACTCAGAAGGGAAGCCGCGCCGGCGTCGAGAAGGTCAACTTCAAGTTCCCCCTCCCCGCCCATGTTCACGATATTGCGGCGGTCAGCGCGGGCAGTCTGCATACCCGCCCGGAACCCCACCGACTCAATGAACTCCCGCGAGGTCTTCCAGGAATCCGCCTGTCCCTCGTAGCCTTCGACAACGGCGGAGAGCGTGCCGTAAGAGTCCTCGCGGCCGATACCGATACTTGCGTCAAGCGCCATGCTGCGCCCCCTTACTGATAGACGCGCCCACGAACACGGACACGAAGCGTTAGCGCCGAATAGGCACCGTCGGTTGTTTCGGTTGACTCCACAGACGCCGACTCCGGCCGCACATCAAGCAGCCCCGGAACAGCGGGAAGGTTGGCGTTCAGGGCCGCGCACGCGGTCTTCACGTGGTCGCGGATTTCGTAGACCTGCCGCTCAGCGTCAACCGGATTTCCAGGCGTGACGACGACGGCTTGCACTTCCACGTAGCCGGTTACGTTCGTCGGCTTCGGCCCCGCACGCATAGCCACCGGGGCAAGGTCGTCGTCAGTAGTGGCCCCGAGCCACACAGTCTTTCGCCGCGACGTGTCCCCCGTCTCTGCGAAAGAGCACTGCACCCCGCTGGGCATGACCACCTTAAGCGCTTCGAACAGCGCCACTTTCGCATCAAAAATCAGTGCCACGCGCGCCCCTCACATGAAGATAAATGGGAGGCGGACGCGGTATAGGTTCATCTTCGCGTTCACTTCAGGGAGCGACGTCGGGCGCCAATTACCGCCGGCCTGGGCGAGCTGAATGGAACCGTACTCACTCTGAAGTTGAAGTGCGCGATCCGGAATGCGCGAGACGTGATCTAGCACGTACTGACGCGCAAGCGTGCGCACACACCAACGAATCGTTTCCGGGGTCGGGTTCTCCGCGGTGTCCCACTTCTGGCCGCAATACTGCTCGACCGTTTCGACAGAGAAATCAATAGCTTCCGACAAAAGCTCGTCGGGGAAGAGCCCCGCATCGTCGAGCCCGGCCAGTGCGCGAAGCTGTGCAATCGTCGCGTACGCCATACTGCGCCCCTCCCAAAGGGCCCAGGGCGGGGCGTCCACCTACCCACACGAGCAGACGGAACGCCCCACACCCGAGACAGGACTAGGCGCCGGTACCGACGGTCATGACCTTCGCGCCGCGGGCATCGACGAGAAGCCCGTCCGCACGCTGAAGGAACCGGTACACGATCTGGTCAGTCGAGAACTTCGCGTCAACCGAACGGTCAACGCGAAGCGACCCCGCAAAGCGGACCCGGTACTTGCTCAGGTCAGCGAAGAGAACCTTGTTCACGGGCATGCCGTCGTCAGTCTCGACAACCTTGCCGTTGAACATGTTCGGGGCACCAACGGTGAGACCGGACTGCCACAGGTACTGACCGTTCGCATCCTTAAGCTTCCGCATCTGCGCTGCACGAAGATCGTTCACGACGTACTTCGCGTTGGTGCGGTACGCCGACGGAACTTCGTGGTAGAGATCAATCAGCGCATCCGAAACCTTGTTGTCGGCATCCGTCAGCGCGAACGACGCAGTGGCCGGGGACGCATCCGTGAGGATGCCGCGCGGCTGACCCGTACCGGTACCAGTCAGGAAGTGGCGGCCCATCGCGTCACCAATCGCCGGCCCCGCATCACTCACCAGGAAGCCGACAAGGTCAAGAACCTGGTCAGTGGCGAACTCGTACGACACGACAGACGCGAAGCCGTACTTGAAGCCGCCCATCGAGCGCTGAGCAGTCGTCGGGTAGCTCTCGGGGATCTCAGCAGTCTCCCCGACGATGGACGCCGACGAGCGACCCGTGATGACCGTGAAGTCAATGGGGTTCGCGTCCGCCGTAGTGAACGTGCTCGCGCCGCCGCGCATGATCGCGGAACGCTCGACTGCCTGAGCAATGAGCTGCCCATACAGCGTGCGCGACAGAACGTTGGGGTTACCTGCCTTCGTACCGTCCCGCTTCTCGGGGGCGAACTCCCACGCACGAGCCTCAGCAAGGGAGCCCTCACGGAGACGCGTCTCGTCGTCCTGGGCGACGTCGGCGGACCGCTGCGAGCCGGAGCCCTGAAGACCGGAGATCAGGGACGTAACAGCGTCAGTCGCCTTAATGGCGTCAATGCCGCGCTTGATACGCCCGTCGAAGTCCGCAATAGCGGAGAGAAGCCGCTCTTCCTTCGCGGTCGCGTCGGCGTCCATCGGCTTACCGGCGAACTCGTCGGTAAGGGAACGAAGCTCCGCAGTGGCCTTTTCGCGCGCCGCAAAGTTCGCGCTAAGGGTAGTGGCGTCCATGACGCTCCTTACTTAGAAAGCGCGCGGACAAGGGCACGCGCGGCAAGGTGAGAAACCGGGGCAGCGGCCACCGATTGGGAATCGCGCACTTCATTCGGGGGCGCGAACTCCCCGATGCACAGCGCCTCTTCGATCGAGCGAAGTGATGCCTGTGTGGTTGGGTACGCCGGATTCACAACCGGCCCCAGTTCGACCACGTCCATGGCCGTGATCTCGCGGACGGGAAGCCCCGTTTCCGCGTCGTCTTCGTCTGCCCGAC
>NZ_JBFAHX010000061.1:0-35362 GCF_040654435.1 Streptomyces sp. NPDC050703 | reverse complement strand
TGGCGACCATGGCCTTGATCCGCTCGGCCTCGGTCGGCGCCCGGCCGGTGGTCGGGTCGACGGTCACGTCACCGACGCTGAAGATTCCGAACTGCATGGCCGACATGGCGACTCACCCTTCACAGGTTGTTGACGGTTCAACTATACCTGCGAAACAGGGGTGCGGGGTGAGCTATTCCCCGGGGGGCAGGGGGTGGGGGCAGTGTGGTTGGGGACGGGCGCGGGGCGTCCCGGAGACACCCGCCTCGCGGGCCGTCGGCCCGGGCTCCTCCACGGCACCGGCGAGCCGCCGCACGACCGCGCCCTCCCCGGAGCCGAGACGGGCCGGCCGACGGCTGCGGCCCTGGCCACGGCGGCGTGCGGTGCCGGAACCTCCTCGGCCCGGAGCGCGCGGGCCACGTGGTGCCGCCGGGACACCGAGGACCCCCGCCAGGTGAGGGCGACGGCGGTGCCGGGAAAGGCGGCTGCCTTCGGCCGGACGGGTGGCCGGGGGCGCGGGGGCGGGTCGGGTGGCGTGCCACCCTGGGGCCATGGTGATCGTCCGTTCCGCCGCCCTCTTCGTCCTGGCCGCCGCCTTCGAGATCGGCGGTGCCTGGCTCGTCTGGCAAGGCGTGCGCGAGCACAGGGGCTGGGCCTGGATCGGCGCCGGCGTCATCGCCCTCGGCGTCTACGGCTTCGTCGCCACCCTCCAGCCGGACGCGGAGTTCGGCCGCATCCTCGCCGCGTACGGCGGTGTCTTCGTGGCGGGCTCCCTCGCCTGGGGCATGGCCGCCGACGGCTACCGCCCCGACCGCTGGGACGTCACCGGCGCCCTGATCTGCCTCGTGGGCATGGCCGTGATCATGTACGCGCCGCGAGGCCGCTGAACCGCCCGCATATCCTGACTGCGGACCGGCGGCTTCGACACCGCCGGCCCGAGACGAACGCCCGCCGAGCCCGAGGAGCGCCCATGCCCGCCGCAGCCAACCGCATCGCGATCGTCACCGGCGCGAGCAGCGGCATCGGCGCCGCCACCGCGCGCGGCCTGGCCGCCGCCGGCTACCGCGTCGTCCTCACCGCCCGCCGCAAGGACCGCATCGAGGCCCTCGCCGCCGAGCTGACCGAGGCCGGGCACGAGGCCATGGCGTACGCGCTCGACGTCACGGACCGCGCGGCGGTGGACGCCTTCGCCACGGCGTTCAAGAAGATCGCGGTCCTGGTGAACAACGCGGGCGGCGCCCTCGGCGCGGACACCGTCGCCAAGGGCGACCCGGACGACTGGCGCCGGATGTACGAGACGAACGTCCTCGGCACGCTGAACGTCACCCAGGCCCTGCTCCCCGCGCTCACCGCGAGCGGCGACGGCACGGTCGTCGTGCTCTCGTCGACGGCGGGCCACGGCACGTACGAGGGAGGCGGTGGCTACGTCGCCGCCAAGCACGCCGAGCACGTCCTCGCCGAGACCCTGCGCCTGGAGATCGTCGGCACCCCGGTCCGCGTCATCGAGATCGCGCCCGGCATGGTGAAGACGGAGGAGTTCGCGCTGACCCGCTTCGGCGGGGACGCCGAGAAGGCCGCGAAGGTCTACGCCGGCGTGGCCGAGCCGCTCACCGCCGACGACGTGGCCGACACGATCACGTGGGCGGTCACGCGCCCGCCGCACGTCAACATCGACCTCCTGGTCGTGCGCCCGCGCGCCCAGGCGTCCAACACGAAGGTCCACCGGGAGTCGTGACGATGACGCTCCCCGGCGACGACCCGGGCAGGCCCGCCTTCTCCCCGCACTCCGCGGACCCGCTCGAACGCCTGACGCACGAGTACGAGAGCCGCCGCCTCGCCGAGGAGAAGAAGAACGAGCGCATGGTGTGGTGGTACCTCGCGTACTTCCTCTTCGGCATCCACATCGTCGCGTTCGTCATGATCTACGCCGTCTCGCACTCGAAGTAGCCCGCGCGGCGAGGGCGGCTCAGCCCTTCACACAGATGACCTGCTTCAGTTTCGCCACCACCTCGACGAGGTCGCGCTGCTGGTCGATGACCTGCTCGATCGGCTTGTAGGCGGCCGGGATCTCGTCCACGACACCCGAGTCCTTGCGGCACTCGACGCCCCGCGTCTGCTCCTCCAGGTCCCGCGTCGAGAAGCGGCGCTTCGCGGCGCCCCGGCTCATGCGCCGCCCCGCGCCGTGCGAGGCGGAGTTGAAGGACGCCTCGTTGCCGAGGCCCCTGACGATGTACGAGCCGGTGCCCATGGAGCCGGGGATGATCCCGAGGTCGCCGCCGCCCGCCCGGATGGCGCCCTTCCGCGTGACGAGCAGGTCCATGCCGTCGTACCGCTCCTCCGCCACGTAGTTGTGGTGGCAGGAGATCACCGGTTCGAAGGCCACCTTCGCCTTCTTGAACTCCTTGCGGACGACGTCCTTGAAGAGCCCCATCATCAGCGCGCGGTTGTACTGCGCGTACTCCTGCGCCCAGAACAGGTCGTTCCGGTACGCCGCCATCTGCGGGGTGTCCGAGACGAAGACCGCCAGGTCGCGGTCGACCAGGTTCTGGTTGTGCGGGAGCTTCTGGGCCACGCCGATGTGGTGGTCGGCCAGCTCCTTGCCCACGTTCCGCGAACCGGAGTGGAGCATCAGCCAGACCGCGCCCGACTCGTCGAGGCAGAACTCGATGAAGTGGTTTCCCCCGCCGAGCGTCCCCATCTGCTTCACGGCACGCTCCTGACGGAACCTGACCGCTTCCGCGACCCCGTCGAAGCGGCCCCAGAAGTCGTCCCAGCCGGACGTGGCCATGCCGTGTATCCGGCCGGGCGCCACCGGGTCGTCGTGCATCCCCCGGCCCACCGGGATCGCCTGCTCGATCTTGGACCGCAGGCGGGACAGGTCCCCCGGCAGGTCGTTCGCCGTCAGGGAGGTCTTCACCGCCGACATGCCGCAGCCGATGTCGACGCCGACCGCCGCCGGGCAGACCGCGCCGCGCATGGCGATCACCGAGCCGACCGTGGCGCCCTTGCCGAAGTGGACGTCCGGCATGACCGCGAGCCCCTTGATCCAGGGCAGCGTCGCGACGTTCTGGAGCTGCCGCATCGCCGATTCCTCGACCGACGCCGGGTCGGCCCACATCCGGATGGGCACCTTCGCACCGGCTACTTCCGCGTACGACATATCGTCCTCATTCCCCCGTAATCAACTACAAGCCTAGAAGCGCAAATACCGGAGCCAAAGTCGATGAAAGGGGTGACGGAACGGCATCCACGGCAGCGCGTGCGATAGACATTGTGTCCACCGGTCGCCCACGAGCGGCAACCGAATATCCAGCGACGAGAGGGGCCATCACGGTGCAGCGGAAGGTCTACGTACCCGGTGTCGCCGCGCTCCTCGCGGCCGTGCTCGCCGGCTGCACCGGTGGCTCCGGCCTCGACGACTCCGGCGACTCCAAGCCGGGCGACACCGGCAGTACGAACGCCCCGGCCGAGCCCGGCAAGTACCAGACGCTCCCCGAGCCCTGCGGCGAGGTCGAGCAGGGCACCCTCGACGCCATGCTGCCCGGCATCGAGGAGATGGAGGACGAGGAGCAGCGCGAGAAGGCGTACGAGGGGACGCCCACGGTCACGTACGACACCGACCGCCGCGTGGGCTGCCGCTGGAAGGTCGAGTCGTCCGGCGCCTCCCACCACCTCCTCGTCGACTTCGAGCGCGTCGTCTCCTACGACGGCGCCGTCAGCGACGACGACCGCGCCGCGGAGCTGTACGCGAAGAAGCTGGAGGCCGCCGACCTGCCCGAGGCCCCCGCCACGGACCCCGGGAGCAGCGCCACCGAGGAGTCCGGCACCCCCGCGACCCCCTCCGGCGACGGTGACGGCGACGGCGCCGAGGGTGAGGGCGAGGGCGAGGCCGACAAGGCCGCCGACGGGGACAAGAACAAGGGCACGGACAAGGACAGCGGCAAGGACGGCGGGAAGAACGGTGACAAGGACGGGGCCGATGGCGCCGGGAAGGACGAGGAGGACGACGGCTCCACCACCGGGCCCGCCACCCCGCCCGCCGGTCTCGAACCCCGCGTCCTCGACGACCTCGGCGACGAGGCGTTCCTCGACGACGCCCTCACCACCGCCGCCTCGGCCACCCGTCACCGCACCGTGACTGTGGTGTTCCGCACGTCGAACGTCATCGTGACCATCGAGTACGACGAGCAGCCCGGCCGGCGCACGGACGTCCCCGACAGCAAGGAAATGCAGGACAAGGCGGAAGAACTGGCCGACAGCCTGGTGTCGAAGTTCGACGAGTAGGCGACGGCCCGACCCGCGCCGAAGGGGCCACTGACCCCCCGGAGCAGAACCGACTCCCGTCCCATGCGCGTACCGTGGCCCCTCGGACCCCGACGACGTCACGAGACGAACCGGACGTCACGAGACGAACTGAGTGAAGGAACCATGCACCGACCTGCACAGCGAAAGCGACAGCTCCGCAGCCGCCTCCTCGTCTGCGCGGCCGCCGTACCGGTGATCCTCGTCGCCTCCGGCTGCTCGTCCGACTCGGGCTCCGGCTCCGACGAGGCCAAGAAGGACTCGGGCGCCAAGACCACCGCGCCGGCCAAGGGCGGGAAGAAGACGGCCGGCGTCGAGAAGGCCGCGTACGGCAAGCTCCCCGAGCCCTGCGAGGTCCTGTCCGAGAAGTCGCTCGCGGACCTGGTCCCGAAGGCGAAGGACAAGACCGGCAAGGCCGGTACGTCCAACGACACGGCCGTGCGCGGCAGCTGCTCCTGGGACAGCCTGGAGAACAAGGGCGTGGACGGTTCGCAGTTCCGCTGGCTGCGTGTCTCGCTGCTGCGCTTCGACTCGGACGCCTCGCTCGGCAGCGGCGCCAAGCGCGCGCAGGAGAACTTCGCCAAGCAGGTGGCGGACGCCCGGGCGACCAAGGACGCCAAGAGCGTCAAGGAGGAGCCGCTGCAGGGCGTCGGCGACCAGGCGACGCTCGTGCGCTACGACCTGAAGAAGGACAAGGACACCTTCAAGCAGCAGACGGTCGTGGCACGCGTCGAGAACGCGGTCGTCACGGTCGACTACAACGGCGCGGGCCTCGCCGGCGACACGACCCCGGACACCGGCGCCCTCTCCAAGGCCGCCGAGAAGGCCGCGAAGGAGGCGGCGGCCTCCGTCGTCTCCGCCAACGAGGGCGGCGGCAAGGCCACCGCCCCGAGCGGTGGCCCGAAGGCGGACGAGTCCAAGAAGGACGACGCCCCGAAGGGCGAGGACGCCGAGAAGGACGAGGCCGCGGCGGACGACGGCGGCAAGAAGTCCGGCGACTCCACGTCGGACGAGGCCAAGTCGGACCGCTCGAAGTCCGGCGCCACCAAGACCAAGTCCTGACGCCGGGGCCCAATTCACCGCATGAGCAAGCCGTTTGACGGAGCCCGGCCCCGAGGGGCCGGGCTCCGGGCGTACCGGCCCGTGGTCCACGCGCACACGTGTGCCAGGCTGTGGCTCGCAACAAGCCGACACAGGCTCGCAGTAAAGCCGGCGGAGGCCGAACAGGGAGGGGTTCGCGGGTGGCCGCGATGCAGCTGACACGCATGCACCGGATACTCATCGGAGTGGTCGTCGCCGGTGCGGTCGTCATCGCCGGGATCGGCTTCGCGGGGTCGTACGCGGCGGTGCGCGAACTCGCCGAGAAGAAGGGCTTCGGCAGCTTCTCGGTGGTCTTCCCCATCGGCATCGACGCGGGCATCTGCGTCCTGCTGGCCCTGGACCTCCTGCTGACCTGGATTCGCATCCCCTTCCCGCTGCTGCGCCAGACCGCCTGGCTGCTCACCGCGGCGACGATCGCCTTCAACGGCGCGGCGGCCTGGCCCGACCCGCTCGGCACCGGCATGCACGCGGTGATCCCCGTGCTGTTCGTCGTCGCGGTCGAGGCCGCGCGGCACGCCATCGGGCGGATCGCGGACATCACCGCCGACAAGCACATGGAGGGCGTGCGGCTCACCCGGTGGCTGCTGTCGCCGGGGCCGACGTTCCTGCTGTGGCGCCGCATGAAGCTGTGGGAGCTGCGCTCCTACGACCAGGTGATCAAGCTGGAGCAGGAGCGGCTCGTCTACCAGGCCCGGCTCCGCTCCCGCTTCGGCCGCGGCTGGCGCCGCAAGGCCCCGGTGGAGTCCCTGATGCCGCTGCGCCTGGCCCGCTACGGCGTCCCCCTGGCCGAGACCGCCCCCGCGGGCCTGGCCGCCGCCGGCATCGAACCGGCGCTGCTGCCCCCGGCCCCCGCGGCACCCCGCCCCCAGGAGGTCACCGCCCCGGCCGCCCAGACCCCCGCGGCGGAGCTGCCCCCGGCACCGGCACCGGCCCCCGGGCCCGATCCGGCGCCCGCCGCCGCCGAGCACGTCCCGGCACCCGAGCAGCAGGCCCCCGCCGAGGCGGAGAAGGCCGCGCCGAGCCCGTGGTTCGCGGGCAAGCCTCCCCAGGAGGTGCCGTACGAGGGCGGCTACGACCCCACGTACGACCCGGCGGCCGAGCACCCGCAGCCGCTGCCCGCGCCGATGCCGGAACCGCGGCCCGAGCCGATGCCGATGCCGGAACCGCAGCCGCAGTCGCAGCCGCAGCCGCAGGAGGCCGCCCCGCAGACCGTGCCCACCGTCGAGGACCTCTACCTGGTCTTCCGGCAGTCGATAGCGGGCGAGGGCATGCCGACGCCGGGGGCGTTCCACGCGAACGTCGAGGCCGCGTACGGTCTGCGGCTGCCGCCCCGGGAACTGAACGCCTACATGGACCAGTTCACGGCCCGCCTCAACGACGAGCTGATGGAAGACCACATCGCGTAGGACCGGGTCAGGCGCGGCGGCCTGGTCAGGCGCGCGCCCGCTTCTTGCCCGTCTCGCCGTAGACCGCGAGCGCGGCGCCGGCCACGAACAGGGCCACGTAGAGCGGTGTGGGAATGTCCCACCACTGGTGGAGCAGGCCCCACGGGCCGTCCCCGAAGAGGCGCCCCGCGGTGCCGAGCGCACCCTGGATGCCGACGACCCATCCGACGATGGCGATGATTTCTCTCATGCGTCGATGATCACGGACGGCCGGGGGCCGGGGCATCCTGCCCCGGACCGAGGTCCGGGGCAGGCCGTGTCATCCGAAAGGTGCAATCCCCGCCGCTAGGCGGAGAGCAGCTTCCTGACCCGCTCCGCGCCCACGGCGAGCAGCAGCGTGGGCAGGCGCGGGCCCGTCTCCCGGGTCACGAGGAGCCGGTAGAGCAACGCGAAGAACGTGCGCTGGGCGACCTTGATCTCCGGCGGCAGCTCCTTGGCCGTGGCGTCGGCGGAGAAGCCCGCGCGGACCTTCGGGACGCCGTACACCAGGTGCGTGAGCCCGTCGAGGGACCAGTGCTCGTCGAGGCCGTCGAGGAGCAGCCGCAGCGATTCGCGGGCCTCGTCGTCCAGGGAGGCGAGCAGCTCGGTGTCGGGCTCGGCGCGCACGATGGTGCGGGCCTCGGCCGGGACCTGGGTGGTGATCCAGTTCTCGGCGCGGTCCAGCCGCGGCCTGGCCTCGTCCAGGGACGTGATCGGGTCCGACGGGTCCAGGTCGCGCAGGATGCGCAGCGTCTGGTCCTCGGCGCCCGCGGTGATGTCGGCGACCGAGGCCAGCGTGCGGTACGGCAGCGGGCGCGGGGTGCGCGGCAGCTCGCCCGCGGCGGTGCGCACCGCCCTGGAGTGGGCGGAGGCGTCGGCGGGCAGCGCCGATCCCTCGGCGACCTTGGCCTCCAGCTTGTCCCACTCGTCGTAGAGCCGCTGGATCTCCTGGTCGAAGGCGATCTTGAAGGACTGGTTGGGCTTGCGGCGCGCGTACAGCCAGCGCAGGAGCGGCGCCTCCATGATCTTCAGGGCGTCGGCCGGGGTCGGCACGCCGCCCTTGGAGGAGGACATCTTCGCCATGCCGGAGATGCCGACGAAGGCGTACATGGGGCCGATGGGCTGTACGCCGTCGAAGATCTGCCGCACGATCTGGCCGCCGACGACGAACGACGAGCCGGGGGACGAGTGGTCCACGCCGCTCGGCTCGAAGACGACGCCCTCGTACGCCCAGCGCATGGGCCAGTCGACCTTCCAGACCAGCTTGCCGCGGTTGAACTCGCTGAGCCTGACGGTCTCGCCGAAGCCGCACGCCGTGCAGGTGTAGACCAGCTCGGTGGACTCGTCGTCGTACGAGACGACCGTGGTCAGGTCCTTCTCGCACCGGCCGCAGTACGGCTTGTACGGGTAGTACCCGCCCGAACCGCCGCTGCCGTCGTCCTCGCCGGCCGCGCCCGATCCCTCGGCGGCCTCCAGCTCGGCCTCGTCGACGGGCTTCTGCTGCTGCTTGCCCTTGCCTGCCTTGGCGGGGTCCTTCTTGGTGCGGTACTGGTCGAGGATCGCGTCGATGTCGGCGCGGTGCTTCATCGCGTGCAGGATCTGCTCGCGGTAGGCGCCCGAGGTGTACTGCTCGGTCTGGCTGATCGGGTCGTACTCGACGCCGAGTTCGGTGAGCGCGTCGGCCATCGCGGCCTTGAAGTGCTCGGCCCAGTTCGGGTACGCCGAGCCCGCCGGGGCGGGCACGGACGTCAGCGGCTTGCCGATGTGCTCGGCCCACGACTCGTCGATGCCGGGGACACCGGCCGGGACCTTGCGGTACCGGTCGTAGTCGTCCCAGGAGATCAGGTGGCGGACCTGGTACCCGCGGCGGCGGATCTCGTCGGCGACCAGGTGCGGGGTCATGACCTCGCGGAGGTTGCCGAGGTGGATCGGGCCGGAGGGGGAGAGCCCGGAGGCGACGACGACCACCGGCGCGGCAGCGCCATCGTGTTTCCCGCCCGGGACACGACGCTCCGACTCGGCGATGACCTCGTCCGCGTAGCGGGAGACCCAGTCGGTGGTATCGGTGCTCTGAGCTGCCACGATCGGCACGTCCTCTTGTTTCCTCGGGGTTCTTGGAAGCTGGCGTAGGCCATTGTCCCAGACGGAGCGACCCGGTCCGGGGCCCGTGTTTAACGAGGGGAACCGGTGTCCGTCCTCATGGGACACTTGACACGCGCTCCGACGCACCTCAATTTGCAGAGCCCAGCCGGACCTCATTCGGCGGAACCTAGCGAGAACGGAAGCTCATGGCCCCGGTCACGTCCCTCACCGCATCCGTCCACCAGCGCCTCGCGGACGCCCTTACGGCTGCACTGCCGGAAGCCGGCGTCGCGGACCCGCTGCTGCGACGCAGCGACCGGGCGGACTTCCAGGCCAACGGCATCCTGGCGCTCGCCAAGAAGCTCAAGGGCAACCCGCGGGAGCTGGCCGCGCAGGTCGTCTCCGGCATCACCGCCCCCGAGCTGATCAAGGACATCGAGGTCTCCGGGCCCGGCTTCCTGAACATCACGGTCACCGACGAGGCGATCACCAGGAACCTCGCGGCGCGGGCGGCCGACGGCGACCGGCTCGGCGTGCCGCTGAACCCCGACGCGGGCACGACGGTCATCGACTACGCCCAGCCGAACGTGGCGAAGGAGATGCACGTCGGCCACCTGCGCTCCGCCGTCATCGGTGACGCGCTGCGGCACATGCTGGACTTCACCGGCGAGAAGACGATCGGCCGCCACCACATCGGCGACTGGGGCACCCAGTTCGGCATGCTCATCCAGTACCTGATCGAGAACCCGGGCGAGCTGGCCCCGGCCGACGAGGTCGACGGCGAGCAGGCCATGTCGAACCTGAACCGGATCTACAAGGCCTCGCGCGCCGTCTTCGACGCGGACGAGGAGTTCAAGGAGCGGGCCCGCAAGCGGGTCGTCGCCCTCCAGTCCGGCGACAAGGAGACGCTCGACCTGTGGCAGCGCTTCGTCGACGAGTCGAAGGTCTACTTCTACTCGGTCTTCGAGAAGCTGGACATGGAGGTCCGCGACGAGGAGATCGTCGGCGAGTCGGCGTACAACGACATGATGGCGGAGACGGCGCGGCTCCTTGAGGAGTCGGGCGTCGCGGTCCGCTCCGAGGGCGCGCTCGTCGTGTTCTTCGACGACATCAAGGGCAAGGACGACCAGCCGGTCCCGCTGATCGTCCAGAAGGCGGACGGCGGCTTCGGGTACGCGGCCTCCGACCTCTCGGCGATCCGCGACAGGGTCGTCGACCTGCACGCCACCACCCTGCTGTACGTGGTGGACGTGCGGCAGTCGCTGCACTTCAAGATGGTCTTCGAGGCGGCCCGCCGGATGGGCTGGCTGAACGACGGCGTCACGGCCCACAACATGGGCTACGGCACGGTGCTCGGCGCGGACGGCAAGCCGTTCAAGACGCGTGAGGGCGAGACGGTGCGCCTGGAGGACCTCCTCGACGAGGCGGTGCAGCGTGCCGCCGAGGTCGTGCGGGAGAAGGCGCGGGACCTCACCGACGAGGAGATCCAGGAGCGGGCCTTCCAGGTCGGCATCGGCGCCGTGAAGTACGCGGACCTGTCGACGTCGGCGAACCGCGACTACAAGTTCGACCTCGACCAGATGGTGTCGCTGAACGGCGACACGTCGGTCTACCTCCAGTACGCGTACGCCCGTATCCAGTCGATCCTGCGCAAGGCCGGCGACACCGCCCGCCCCGTCGCGCACCCGGAGCTGGAACTCGCCCCGGCGGAGCGGACGCTCGGCCTGCACCTGGACGGCTTCGGCGCCCTGGTCGCGGACGCGACGGCGGAGTACGCCCCGCACAAGCTGGCCGCGTACCTCTACCAGCTCGCCTCGCTGTACACGACGTTCTACGACAAGTGCCCGGTCCTGAAGGCGGACACCCCGGCCCGGATGGAGAACCGCCTGTTCCTCTGCGCCATCACGGCGAGCACCCTGCACAAGGGCATGGCCCTCCTGGGCATCAGGACGCCCGAGCGCCTCTGACCTCGCGCACCAGCGCGTCCCCGAGGCGGCGCAGGCCCTCCGTGATCTCCTGTGGGGTCTGGGTGACGAAGCACAGGCGGAGGGTCGTCCGGTCCGGGGTGTCCGCGTAGAAGGGGGCGCCGGGGACGTACGCCACGTCGTACGTGATGACCTTCCGCAGCAGCTCCGTGGTGTCCACGGCGCCCGGCAGGCGGGCCCAGAGGAACATGCCGCCCTCGGGACGGCTCCACACCGACCCCTCGGGCAGGGCGGACGGCAGGCCCGCGAGCATGGCGTCCCTGCGTTCGCCGTACACCGCGGCGACGCGGGCGACGTGGGCGTCGAGGTCGTTGTCGGCCAGGTACCGCGCCACGGCGAGCTGGTTGACGGTGGGTGTGTGCAGGTCGGCGGCCTGCTTGGCGACGACGCAGGCCCGCAGGAGCGCCGCGGGCCCCCGCAGCCAGCCGAGCCGCAGGCCGGGCGCCATGACCTTGGAGAAGCTGCCGAGCAGCACCGTGCGGTCCTCGGCCCCGGGGTACGTGGCGGTCCACGGCACCCGCTCGCCCTCGAACCGCAGCTCCCCGTACGGGTCGTCCTCGACGATCCACAGGCCGCGCCGCGCGGCCACGGCAGCGACCTCCGCGCGCCGCCCCGCGGGCAGCGTGCGGCCCGTCGGGTTCTGGAAGGTGGGGACGGTGTAGAGCAGCTTCGGCCGGTGCGCGGCGACGAGTTCGTCGAGCGCGGCCGGGTCGAGCCCCTCGTCGTCACCGGGCACCGCGACGACGCGCGCCCCCGCGAAGGAGAACGCCTGGAGCGCCGCCAGGTAGCAGGGGTTCTCGACGAGGACGGTGTCCCCGGGCTCGACGAGCACCGTCGCGAGCAGCGAGAGCGCCTGCTGCGAACCGGTGGTGACGAGGATGTCGTCCGCCCCGGTGGGCAGCCCGCGCGCCGCCGTCCGCTCGGCTATCGCGGTACGGAGAGCGGGCTCGCCCTCCGTGGTGGAGTACTGCAGGGCCGTCCCCGGCGTCCCCGTCAGGACCGCCTGGAACGCGTCGGCCACCGCCGCCGAGTCGAACAGCTCGGGCGCGGGCAGCCCGCCCGCGAAGTTGATGACCTCGGGCCGCGCGGTGACCGCGAGGATGTCCCGTACGGGAGAACCGCCGACGGCGGTGGCGCGGCCCGCCAGCGCGGGGACGGGTGCGGCGGTGAGGGTCATCAGCGGCTCCTTCGTTTCGCGGCAGCGTAATCATCCGGGTGCCGCGTACCGGGAGCGTTCCGGGATGCGGACGTACGCGGCACGCCCCGCCCCGGCCGACGGCCTGGGCCACCGGCTCCTAGGCCGCCGGCTCCTGCACCTGGCTGTCGTCCCGGTTCGTCTTCGTCCACTTCTTGGTGTCGAGCGAATACCCGTACACCGGGCGGCCCTTGTCACCGCTCGTGGCGAACGGCTTGCCCGTGTCGTCGATGCGCACCGTGCCGCGCCGGGTGCCGCTGGACCACTCCAGTTCCAGGTACCAGCGCACGTAGCGCGAGTGGGCGGTCGCGTTGATGTAGAACGCCTCCGGGTCGCTCGCGCTCACCTTGTACGGGAAACCGCTGTCCCCCTGCTGCGGCGTCGGCCGGGGCACCGCCGCGTCCAGGTTGACGGCGAAGGAGTGCTTGGGCACGTTGCCCCCGCAGCCGACGCCGAGATACCCCATCTTGTAGTTGTTCCACGCGAGCGGCGCGCTGGTGCCGGCGACGCGGACGTTCAGGGACTCCAGGACCACGGTCTCCTCGCCCGTGCCCTGCACGGTCAGCTTCACCGTCTGGTCCCTGGCGGAGACCCCGCCGTTCGCGGTCACCCAGCCGGCGGCGTCCTGCTCGTTGGGCGGCGGCGAGAGAGTGCCGGGCTCCTTGTTCACCAGATAGGGGTGTCCGCAGGGGTCCTGCCAGTACTGGGCCTGGGTGGAGACGGTCACCGGGACCCCGCCCCGGGCCGCGCTGCCGCCGCCCTTGCCGCCGCCCTTGCCGCCGTCACCGCCGCCGGACGCGCGGGACCCGCCCGGGCTCTTCTCCCCCTTGCCGTCCGGCTCCGCGGAGCCCGTGGCGTCCTTGCCCGGCTTCTCCTTGCCGGACGCCTTGCGGGACTCCTTCGCCGAGGGCGAGGCGGAACCGGTGGCTCCCTGCCCCCACTCGCCCTCGCCGCCGCGCGCGCTCGGCGAACCGGCCGACGCCCGCTCACGCGGACCGCCGCCACCGCCCGAAGCGGCCTGCACGGCCACGGCGGTGGCACCGAGCGCGACGACGACCCCGGCGGCCACGAGCACACGCGCCCGGGGCAGCCGCCGCCCCGGACGCCGCTCCACCACCGTCGTGGCCGGACCGATGACGACGCCGGGGCCGCCGTCGTCGGAGCCGTCGCCGTCGGGGCCGCCGTCACCGCCGGGGGCCGGGGCCCGATCGCCGTCGGCCGGCACCGCACCACCGGCGGTCACGCCGGCATCGGGCTCCGCGGCGGCGGGAGCGGACGGCCGGTCCTCCTCCTTCCGGTCACCGCGCGACGCGTCGGCCAGAATCCACCTCCGGTGGACCTCGACCATTTCCTCCCGCGAGGCCCCGCACACCCGGGCGAGCCGCTCCAGCGGAGCGAACTCCGTCGGTACGGCCGCGCCCTGCACATACCGGTGCAGCGTCGACGTCGACATGTGCAACCGCTTGGCCAGCACCCCGTAACTGAGCCCCGACCTCTCCTTCAGCTCCCGGAGCAACTCCGCGAGATCGCCCGCCCCCACGCTCTCCCCATCCCATCCACCCGTTCCAAGGAACGGCGTTTCCGCAGTTCACAGCCGTACGAACGTCCCAGCGTCCCAGAACGCCGTCTCACCATGGCCCCTGGGACGGAACGCGGCACAAGCTGTGGGCCATACAAGCACGCCGTGACCGAGCACCTCTCGGCGCGGCACACGTAGCTCCCATCACATCGAAAGAGACCAGCCATGCGCATCAGCACCAAGGCCGCCGCCACCCTCACCGCCGTCACCGCCGCCCTCTCGCTCACCGCGCTCGGAGGCACCGCATCGGCCGCGACGCCGGCCGCCAAGTCGACCTCCGTCACCTGCACCGCCGCCAACACGAAGGTCACCGTGCAGCAGGTCGACCGCCCGATCAACCACCTGCTCGTGGCGGCCAAGAACACGGGTACGAAGACCTGCAACGCGTACGGCGCCCCGTACCTGCGCTTCGACCAGGGCCAGTCCGCCACGCCGTGGCTGGAGGCGAGCAAGCCCCAGTCCGTCGTCTCCCTCAAGCCGGGCCAGACCGCCTACGCGGCCATCGGCAACTCCTCCCCCGAGGGCTCCGAGGGACACCAGGCCGAGGAGCTTGAGGTCCACTTCTCCAACAGCGCGACGAACGGCAGCGTGGGCGCCCCGGCCTCGCCGAAGCTCCCCGAGGGTGGCGTGTACGTGGACAGCTCCGCGTACGTCACCTACTGGCAGACGTCGGCCGCCGACGCCCTGGTGTGGTGACGGCGCCTTCCACCGTCCACTGACACCACACCGCCTTGCCGGAGCCGCGCTCTGTGACGCTCCACCCGTCGCGGGGCGCGGCCACGAGCAGGAGCCCCCGCCCGGGCTCCGCCATCACCGACCTCACTGACCCGCAGGTAAGTACGCACAAATTAGTCAGTACTTGTCCCGTCCGCAGGGCCCCACAAGGATCAGAGGCGTACCCAGAAGCCCGGGAACGCCCCCCAAGGAGCCCCCATGCCCACTACCAGTGCCACCGCCCCCGTATCCGTCCTCGGCCTCGGCCTCATGGGCAGTGCCCTCGCTGCCGCGCTCCTGAAGGCCGGGCATCCCACCACCGTGTGGAACCGCACCGCGTCCAAGACCGGCCCCCTCGCGGCGCAGGGCGCGACCCCCGCCGACACCGTGGGGGACGCCATCGGGGCCGCGCCGCTCGTGATCGTCTGCCTGACGACCAACGACGACGTACGCGCGCTGCTCGCGCCGGAGGCCGGGGCCCTCGCGGGCCGGACGGTCGTGAACCTCACCAACGGCACCCCCGAGCAGGCGCGGGAGCTGGCGCGCTGGGCCGCCGAGCAGGGGGTCTCGTACATCGACGGCGGCATCATGGCCGTGCCGCAGATGATCGCCACGCCCGCCGCGTACATCCTCTGCAGCGGCACCGACGAGAAGGCGTACGAGACACACCGCCCCACGCTCGCCGCGCTCGCGGGCACCAAGTGGGTCGGTGACGACCCGGGCGCCGCCGCGCTGTACGACCTGTCCCTGCTCACGGGGATGTACGGCATGGTGATGGGCGTCGTCCAGGCCTACGCCCTGGTCGGCAGCGCGGGCGTCCCCGCCCGGGAGTTCGCGCCGCTGCTCAAGGGCTGGGTCGGCGCGATGACCGAGGGTCTGGTGCCCGGCATGGCCGAGGCGCTCGACTCCGGGCAGCACCTGACGGACGTGTCCTCCCTGGCCGTCAACCAGGCGGCGCTGCCCAACTTCCTTGCCGCGTACGAGGAGGCCGGCGTCAGCGGTGAACTCCTCCGGCCTCTCCAGGGGCTCCTGGACCGGGCGGTCGAGGCGGGGCACGGCGCCGACGGTCTCTCCCGCCTGGTCACGTTCCTGGAGAAGGGCTGAGCTTCGGGCGGCACGCTCAGGGGATCAGGACCACCTTGCCCGTCGTCCTCCTGCGTTCCATCTCCGTGTGCGCCCGCGCCGCCTCCGCCAGCGGGAACGCCTGCCAGAAGGGCACCAGTTCCCGCTTGGCCGCGGCCTCCAGGGCCGCCGCCTCCCGTGCGGGACCGTCCTCGGGGCGGGCGAGGAGTTCGAGCAGTGCGTTGACGTGGGCGACGCCGCGCTCGGCGAGGACTCCGGGGGCCGGCTCGAAGGCCTCCTGCGAGGACCAGCCGATGACGACGTACCGGCCGCCGGCGGCGAGCAGGTCGAAGGCCGCCGCGGCCTTGTCGCCGCCGACGCCGTCCAGGACGGCCGTGACGGGACGGCCGCCGCCGAGGCGTTCGCGCACCGTCTCCTGCCAGCCGGGGCGGTCGTAGTCCACGGCGACATCGGCCCCGAGGTCCCGTACCGCCGCCACCTTGGCGGGGCCGCCCGCCGCCCCGACGACCGTCGCGCCGAGGGCGTGCGCGTACTGGACGACGAGCCGGCCGATGCCACCGGCGGCGGAGGTCACGAGGACCACGTCCTCGGGGCCCAGCCGGGCCACACCGAGCAGGCCCATGGTGGTGGCGCCGGTCATCACCATCGTCACGGCGTCCTCGAAGCCGAGGCCGGCCGGCACGGGGTGGAGGCCGTCCACGCCGGCGACCGCCAGCTCGGCGTAGCCGCCGGGCGCACCGTGCGCGGTGACCACGGAGCGGCCGAGCCAGGAGGGGTCGACGCCGGGGCCGACCGCGTCGACGACACCGGCGACCTCGCCGCCGAACACGGCGGGCAGCTCCGGCGGAGGCGGCGCCTTGTCGGACGTGTCACCGGTCCGCATCACGGTCTCGACGAGGTGCGCCCCGGCGGCCCGTACGGCGATACGGACCTGGCCGGGCCCCGCGACGGGGTCCGGCCAGGTCTCGTACGTCAGGTTCTCGGCGGGCCCGAACTCATGCAGAACGACGGCGTGCACGGCATCCTCCTCGGATTGCTTCGACGCACACCAGCCTGCGACCTCAACCTCGGTCGAGGTCAAGGACCGCCGTCGGCCGGGCTAGAGCCGCCTCGCCACCTCGGTCGCCCAGTAGGTGAGGATCATGTTCGCGCCCGCGCGCTTGATGCCCGTGAGGGACTCCATGATCGCCCTGTCGCGGTCGATCCAGCCCCGCTCGGCGGCGGCCTCGACCATCGCGTACTCGCCGCTGATCTGGTACGCGGCCACCGGCACGTCGACCGCGTCGGCGACCTTCGCGAGGATGTCGAGGTAGGGTCCGGCCGGCTTGACCATCACCATGTCGGCGCCCTCCTCCAGGTCGAGCGCCAGCTCCCGCAGGGCCTCCCGGGCGTTGGCCGGGTCCTGCTGGTAGGTCTTGCGGTCGCCCTGGAGGGAGGAGCCGACGGCCTCGCGGAAGGGGCCGTAGAAGGCGGAGGAGTACTTCACGGTGTAGGCGAGGATCGAGACGTCCTCGTGGCCCACCTGGTCGAGGGCGTCGCGGATGACGCCGACCTGGCCGTCCATCATGCCGCTGGGGGCCACCACGTGGGCGCCCGCGTCCGCCTGGACCTGCGCCATCTCCGCGTACCGCTCCAGGGTCGCGTCGTTGTCCACGCGGCCCTCGGCGTCGAGCACACCGCAGTGCCCGTGGTCGGTGAACTCGTCGAGGCACAGGTCGGACATGACGATGAGGTCGTCGCCGACCTCGGCCCTGACGTCGCGCAGCGCCACCTGGAGGATGCCGTCGGCGTCGGTGCCGACCGTTCCCGCGGCGTCCTTCTTGGCGTCCTCGGGCACACCGAAGAGCATGATCCCGGCAACGCCGGCCTCCACGGCCTCGACGGCCGCCTTCTTGAGCGTGTCGCGGGTGTGCTGGAGGACGCCGGGCATGGCCCCGATCTCCACCGGAGTGCTGATGCCCTCCCGCACGAAGGCGGGGAGGATCAGGTCGGCCGGGTGCAGGCGCGTCTCCGCGACCATGCGCCGCATGGCCGGAGTCGTCCGCAGCCGCCTGGGCCGCGACCCGGGGAAGGACCCGTACTTCGTCACTGACTTCACCTGGTTTCGTACCGCTCGTACCGCTGCTGTCGCGGGGCGGGCGCGCCGGGCGCCCGCCCCGCCCCGAACCTACGGCGCCGTGCGCCGTCGTCGCGAACCGGGACGCCGCTCGCTCGGGCGTGTCACCGGGTCCCCGGCCTCCAGTGCCGCGGCGCGCCGCTGCGCACCGAACTGGGCCAGCGCCTCGGCGAGCTTGTGGACCGACGGCTCGGGGGCCATCACGTCCACGCGCAGCCCGTGCTCCTCGGCGGTCTTGGCCGTGGCGGGGCCGATGCACGCGATCACGGTGACGTTGTGCGGCTTGCCCGCGATGCCGACGAGGTTGCGGACCGTGGAGGAGGAGGTGAAGAGCACGGCGTCGAAGCCGCCGCCCTTGATGGCCTCCCGCGTCTCGGCCGGCGGCGGCGAGGCGCGCACCGTCCGGTAGGCGGTGACGTCGTCCACCTCCCAGCCGAGGTCGATCAGGCCCGCCACCAGCGTCTCCGTGGCGATGTCGGCCCGCGGCAGGAACACCCGGTCGATCGGGTCGAAGACCGGGTCGTACGGCGGCCAGTCCTCCAGGAGACCGGCGGCCGACTGCTCGCCGCTCGGCACCAGGTCCGGCTTGACGCCGAAGGCGATCAGCGCGGCGGCGGTCTGCTCACCGACGGCCGCGACCTTGATCCCGGCGAAGGCGCGGGCGTCGAGCCCGTACTCCTCGAACTTCTCCCGCACCGCCTTGACGGCGTTCACGGACGTGAAGGCGATCCACTCGTACCGTCCGGTGACGAGGCCCTTGACGGCGCGCTCCATCTGCTGGGGCGTGCGCGGCGGCTCCACGGCGATGGTCGGCACCTCGTGCGGCACGGCGCCGTAGGAGCGGAGCTGGTCGGAGAGCGAGGCGGCCTGCTCCTTCGTCCGCGGTACGAGGACGCGCCAGCCGAAGAGCGGCTTCGACTCGAACCACGAGAGCTGGTCGCGCTGGGCGGCCGAGCTGCGCTCGCCGACCACGGCTATGACCGGCCGGCCGCCGTCGGGCGAGGGCAGCACCTTCGCCTGCTTGAAGACCTGCGCGATGGTGCCGAGGGTGGCGTTCCACGTGCGCTGGCGGGTCGTCGTGCCGCCGACGGTCACGGTGAGCGGGGTGTCGGGCTTGCGGCCCGCGGCCACCAGCTCGCCCGCGGCGGCGGCCACGGAGTCGAGCGACGTCGAGACCACCACGGTCCCGTCGGACGCGCCGACCTCGCTCCAGCAGCGCTCGGACGCCGTACGCGCGTCGATGAACCGCACGTCGGTGCCCTGCGCGTCCCGCAGTGGCACACCGGCGTACGCGGGCACGCCGACGGCCGCCGCGATGCCGGGGACGACCTCGAAGGGGATGCCCTCGGCGGCGCAGGCGAGCATCTCCTCGGCCGCGTACGTGTCGAGGCCGGGGTCGCCGCTGACCGCACGCACGACCCGCCTGCCGCCCCTCGCGGCCTCCATGACAAGATTGGCGGCAACTCGGAAAGTCGCCGTGTCAGGGGCTGCTGACATGTCGTCAGTCGCCTTCGGCAGGGGTGTGTCCACACCTCCCCCGGCGTGCACGCGGACGACGTCGAGCACATCCGGCTCGGCGATCAGCACGTCCGCTCGGGTCAGCGCCTCGACGGCGCGCAGGGTCAGCAGTCCCGGATCTCCGGGTCCGGCACCCAGGAAGGTGACGTGCCCGTGTGCGGGAATGCCGGGAAGGTTCGAGGTGGGGCTCAAAGTGCTCGCTCCCCCATCAGACCGGCCGCGCCCTTGGCGAGCATCTCCGCCGCGAGTTCGCGGCCGAGCGCCATGGCTTGGGTCTCCGTCTCGGGCACGGGACCGGTGGTGGACAGCTGCACCAGCGTCGAGCCGTCGGTCGTGCCGACAACACCGCGCAGGCGCATTTCCTTGACAAACTGCGCGTCGGACAGGACGTCGGCCAGCGCACCCACAGGTGCGCTGCAGCCGGCCTCCAGGGCGGCGAGCAGGGACCGCTCGGCGGTCACGGCGACCCGTGTGCACGGGTCGTCGAGCGCGGCGAGCGCGGCGGCGAGTGACGCGTTGTGCGCGGCGCACTCGATCGCCAGTGCCCCCTGGCCGGGGGCGGGCAGAACAGTGTCGACCGACAGGAAGTCGGTCACCTCGTCGGTCCTGCCGACGCGGCTCAGTCCGGCGGCGGCGAGCACGACGGCGTCGAGCTCCCCCTTGTGCACGTATCCGATGCGGGTGTCGATGTTCCCGCGGATCGGCACGGTCTCGATGGTCATGCCGTGGTCGCGCGCGTAGGCGTTGAGCTGCGCCATGCGGCGCGGCGAGCCGGTGCCGACGCGGGCGCCCGCGGGCAGCTCGGGGAAGGTCATGCCGTCGCGCGCGACCAGGACGTCGCGCGGGTCCTCACGGACCGGCACGGCCGCGAGGACCAGCTCGTCGGGCTGCGTGGTGGGCAGGTCCTTGAGCGAGTGCACGGCGAAGTCGACCTCGTCACGGGCGAGCGCCTCGCGCAGGGCGGCGACGAAGACGCCGGTGCCGCCGATCTGCGCCAGGTGCTCGCGCGAGACGTCCCCGTACGTGGTGATCTCCACGAGCTCGACGGGCCGCCCCGTCAACTGCGTCACGGCTTCCGCGACTTGGCCCGACTGGGCCATGGCCAGCATGCTGCGCCTGGTCCCGAGCCTCAGAGCCCTCTCGGTCATGCCCGGCCTCTATTCGGGTCGTCGTTCTCGTTGTTCGTGTGGTCCGCCCTGCTGACCGCCGCGACCGTCTGCGGGTCGAGGTCGAAGAGCGTCCGGAGCGCGTCCGCGTACCCGGCGCCGCCGGGTTCGCCCGCGAGCTGCTTGACCCGCACCGTCGGCGCGTGCAGCAGTTTGTCCACGACGCGGCGCACGGTCTGCGTGATCTCCGCGCGCTGCTTGTCCTCCAGGCCGGGCAGCCGCCCTTCGAGCCGGGCCATCTCACCGGCCACCACATCGGCGGCCATGGTGCGCAGGGCGACCACGGTCGGCGTGATGTGCGCGGCCCGCTGCGCGGCCCCGAAGGCCGCGACCTCGTCGGAGACGATGCTCCGCACCTGCTCGACGTCGGCGGCCATCGGCGCGTCGGCCGAGGCCTCGGCGAGCGACTCGATGTCGACCAGCCGCACGCCGGGAACGCGGTGCGCGGCGGCGTCGATGTCCCGGGGCATGGCGAGGTCGAGCAGGGCCAGCACGGCGGGGCGGGCGGCGGCGGCCGACGGGAAGGGACGGCGCCGCTCCGGCAGCCTGCCGGTGCGGCCGGCCGCCGCGACCAGCGCGGCGATGGCATCGGCCTCGGCCTGCGGGTCGGGGGCCGGGCCCTCGCGCCGCTCGGCCGGGGCGTTGTCCACCCAGGCTCCGTGCTGCTCCAGGGAGGCCGCGTCCATGCCGGCGACGGCCGCCTCACCGGCCACGGAGAAGCCGCGGGCCGTGGAGAGGTCGAAGGGGCAGGGCTCCTCGGCCGTGTCGACGGGGCGCACGGCGGTGCCCGCCGAACCGCTCCTGGCCTGCGCGGGCACCTCGCCGACGCGTGCCTCGGCGGGCACGCGTCCCTCGACGGCCGCAGAGACGGCCTCCGCGGTCAGCACGAGGCCGGTCGCTCCGGTGCAGGAGACGGCGACATCTGCACGTGTCAGTTCGTGGGCGACGGAGTCCATGGGGACGGCGCGGGCCGTCACCCCGGCGGAACCCGAGTCACCGAGGATCTCCGCGAGCCGCTCGGCCCGCTCGAAGGTGCGGTTGGCGACCACGATCTCCGTGACCCCGGCGCGTACGAGCGTCGCCGCGGCCAGCGAGGACATGGAACCGGCGCCGATCACCAGGGCGCGCTTGCCCCTGACCCACTCCCCGACCGGCTCGCGCGCGGCGAGCTGTTCGAGGCCGAAGGTGACGAGCGACTGCCCGGCGCGGTCGATGCCGGTCTCGGAGTGGGCGCGCTTGCCGACCCGCAGCGCCTGCTGGAACAGGTCGTTCAGCAGGCGGCCCGCGGTGTGCAGTTCCTGTGCGCGCGCGAGGGTGTCCTTGATCTGGCCGAGGATCTGGCCCTCGCCCACGACCATGGAGTCGAGCCCGCACGCCACCGAGAAGAGGTGGTGGACGGCACGGTCCTCGTAGTGCACGTACAGATAAGGGGTCAGCTCTTCGAGGCCCACGCCGCTGTGCTGCGCGAGCAGCGTCGACAGCTCGGCGACGCCCGCGTGGAACTTGTCGACGTCCGCGTACAGCTCGATGCGGTTGCACGTGGCGAGCACGGCCGCCTCGGTGGCGGGCTCGGCGGCCAGGGTGTCCTGCAGGAGCTTGGCCTGCGCGTCCGCGTTCAGCGCGGCTCGTTCGAGGACGCTCACCGGGGCGCTCCGATGGCTCAGCCCCACGACCAGGAGACTCATGCCGGCATCACGGCGGGGACGTCCCCGTCGGGTCCCTTGCGGTGCTGCTTGGCGGCGACGGGCGGCACGACGTCGTCGGACGCCAGGTCCTCGCCGGCCTTGCGCTGCTCGTGGAAGGCGAGGATCTGCAGCTCGATGGAGAGGTCGACCTTGCGCACGTCGACGCCGTCCGGGACGGAGAGCACGGTCGGCGCGAAGTTCAGGATGGAGGTCACGCCGGCGGCGACGAGCCGCTCGCAGACCTGCTGGGCGGCGCCGGCCGGGGTGGCGATGACGCCGATCGAGACGCCGTTGTCCTCGATGATCTTCTCAAGGTCGTCGGTGTGCTGCACGGGCATGCCCGCCACGGGCTTTCCGGCCATTGCCGGATCGGCGTCGATGAGCGCGGCGACACGGAAGCCACGCGACGCGAAGCCGCCGTAGTTGGCCAGGGCGGCGCCGAGGTTGCCGATGCCGACGATGACAACCGGCCAGTCCTGGGTCAGGCCGAGCTCGCGGGAGATCTGGTACACGAGATACTCGACGTCATAGCCGACGCCGCGCGTCCCGTAGGAACCGAGGTAGGAGAAGTCCTTGCGCAGCTTCGCGGAGTTGACCCCCGCGGCGGCCGCGAGCTCCTCGGAGGAGACCGTGGGCACCGAGCGCTCCGACAGTGCGGTCAGAGCGCGGAGGTACAGCGGAAGCCTGGCGACGGTGGCCTCGGGAATTCCTCGGCTGCGGGTCGCCGGTCGGTGAGTTCGGCCAGTTGCCACGGTGCTCCTGCGGGTAGAGCGGGGCTGCAGGCGGTCACTCGTCCCCAGACCGCCCCGTCCCCTGCAGGCTATGCCTTTGTGAACGCGTGCACAAAGATGGTGTCCGTTTTGCCCGGCCAACGTGACGGGGCTCACGCACGCCCGGCGCACGATCGTGGAACCGGCGCACGGGCGGCTTCGTTGCTCACCTGAAGGGGGCAAAACCGCACACACTCCTCACGATCATCACCCCCGAGAACAAAACCGCCCCAAAGCGTAGACGACTTCGCGGGCACTTTGGACTGCCCGGTCAGTAACCTGTGGGCCATTCGGCAGGGTCCCGGACCGCCCGGCGGGTGCCCGGCGGGTGCCCGGCGCCACTCCCGGCGACGGCGTCAGCCGGCCAGCTCCCTGCGCAGCCGCGCCTCGTCCACGCGCCAGAAGGTGTGCTGCTCCCCGTCCACGAGGACCACGGGGATCTGCTCCCAGTACGCCCGGTGCAGCTCCTCGTCCTCCGTGATGTCCTTCTTCTCCCACGCGGCGCCGAGCTCCCCGCAGACCTTCTCGACGACCTGCTGTGCGTCATCACACAGATGACAGCCCGGCTTCCCGATCAGGGTCACCGTGCGCTCCGCGGGCTTCTTCTTCTCCGTACGACGAAAAATCGGGCTCATACCGCCATTCTCGCCCCGCCGGCCCCCTCCGGCGGGCGGGGCGGGGCGGGCACCGCTTCACGGTCCGGTCGCGGAGAGTTCACGGCCCCCGCATCCCGCCGACTCCGGAACCCTCCGCGGGACTGGCTATGCTCACGACATGGCCGCTCTCGGATGGCTCACCCCCCGTAGGCGCTCCGCCACGGCGCGGAGCGTGTTGGCAGGCGAGGCCTCGGCTGAGGCAGCACGCAAATCCTCCCAGGAGCTGGAGGAACTCACGGGCCGCGGCGCGCCCGACGTGGCCCCCGCGGAACCCGTCTTCCCCGTCGTCGGCGACGACAAGGCCGCCGCCTTCTTCGACCTCGACAACACCGTCATGCAGGGCGCCGCGATCTTCCACTTCGGCCGCGGCCTGTACAAGCGGAAGTTCTTCGAGCGCCAGGAACTGGTCCGATTCGCCTGGCAGCAGGCGTGGTTCAGGCTCGCGGGCGTCGAGGACCCCGAGCACATGCAGGACGCCCGCGACAGCGCGCTCTCCATCGTCAAGGGCCACCGCGTGGCCGAGCTGATGTCCATCGGCGAGGAGATCTACGACGAGTACATGGCCGAGCGCATCTGGCCGGGCACCCGCGCCCTCGCCCAGGCCCACCTCGACGCGGGCCAGAAGGTCTGGCTCGTCACCGCCGCGCCGGTGGAGATCGCCACGGTCATCGCGGGGCGCCTCGGCCTGACCGGCGCCCTCGGCACCGTCGCCGAGTCGGTCGGCGGCGTCTACACCGGCAAGCTCGTCGGCGAGCCCCTGCACGGCCCCGCCAAGGCCGAGGCGGTCCGCGCCCTGGCCGCCGCCGAGGGCCTGGACCTCGCCCGCTGCGCCGCCTACAGCGACTCGCACAACGACATCCCGATGCTCTCGCTGGTCGGCCACCCCTACGCGATCAACCCCGACGCCAAGCTGCGCAAGCACGCCCGCGAGCGGGACTGGCGGCTGCGGGACTACCGCACGGGCCGCAAGGCCGCGAAGGTCGGCATCCCGGCCGCCGCCGGCGTGGGCGCCGTCGCGGGCGGCACGGCCGCCGCCATCGCGCTGCACCGCCGCCGCCACTGAGACCGCGCCCCGGCGGCGGCCCCCGCGGCTCGGCCGGTCGGCGCAATCCCCCGGTCCTACCCCGTCCCGTCCCGCGCCAGTCACCCCGGAGTGACTCGGCCACAACACGCCTCGCGTGAAGACGGAATGTGAACCGAACCGATCAGCAAACGGTCACTCTCCGCTGCTCACCCATGTGCGGATCGGTTACAGAAGCGACGTAATCGATGATTTGAGCAACTGGGTGTAGCGCTGCCTGTACGAAGCGTTATTCTCCTCAGACGCATGAACGGGCCTCGCTCGTCACCGCTTGTCGTCACGACGAGTGAACGGTCCGGAACTGCACGTGATGGAAGCTCTGCCTCTGGGAGTCCCGTGTACCCACACGTCGGGGTTGACGCCTCGGGCCTGGCTACGCTGCGCGCAACGGTCCTCGACCGCTTGCGCGGCTTCGTCCCCACCGCGTACGCCGGTCCCGCCGTCCCCGCCTTCGCCGCCCCGGCACCCGTCGGGCCGTGTTATGCCCTGACGGACGGAATCGAGGAGGTGCCGGCACCCAGTGCCGTCATTGAGGGGCGGCGGCCGGGAGACGGGCGGGCCGTCAGCAGACGATCCCGCACCGCCACCGCCACCGCCGCGACGACCACCCACCGCCGCCCCGCGGCGGACAGCGACAGCGCCCGCATGATGGCTCTCGTCGAACGCGCGCAGGCCGGCGAGTCCGACGCCTTCGGCCGCCTCTACGACCAGTACAGCGACACGGTCTACCGCTACATCTACTACCGCGTGGGCGGCAAGGCGACCGCCGAGGACCTCACCAGTGAGACCTTTCTGCGCGCCCTCCGCCGCATCGGCACCTTCACCTGGCAGGGCCGCGACTTCGGCGCCTGGCTGGTCACGATCGCGCGCAACCTGGTCGCCGACCACTTCAAATCGAGCCGGTTCCGCCTCGAAGTGACCACCGGCGAAATGCTCGACGCCAACGAGGTCGAGCGCAGCCCCGAGGACTCCGTCCTGGAGTCCCTGTCGAACGCGGCACTGCTCGAAGCCGTCCGCCGCCTCAACCCCCAGCAGCAGGAGTGCGTGACACTGCGCTTCCTCCAGGGCCTGTCCGTCGCCGAGACCGCACGGGTCATGGGAAAGAACGAGGGAGCGATCAAAACCCTTCAGTACCGCGCGGTCCGCACGCTCGCGCGGCTCCTCCCGGACGACGTGCGGTAGCGCCGGGCATCGCTCCGGCGCCACCAACTCACCGTCCGTGTCGGCCTGATGGCCGTCACGGCCCTTTGGTGATTCTTCGCGGTCCGATCATCCTTCGTCCGTAACCCAAGTGCCGCGACGCTCGTTGTGCGGGATGCAGGCTCCCTGTGGTCGCCACCTGACCGTTCCCTCCGCTCCCGAGGCGCGAGGGAGACGCCATACGCTCACTCGATCGTGTGGAAGCGTTCAGGACAGGCAACCCTCAGGACCCCCTGGGGAGTCGACCGTCATGACGAGAGGAGGTGCCGCCAGTGATCGCGAACGTATCGGCCCACCGGCGGGCGAACGCCTTCGCCCAGGCCCTGGATGACCATTCCGACCAGCGCCCGGCGGCCGAGCAGTCCGAGGACTCCGCGTCCACGCCCGCGGCCGAGGAGTCCCCCGAAACCACCGCGGCCAGCGCCGAGCCGACCGAGCGGGGCCGCATGCTGGCCCTGACGGAAAGCCTCGACGCGCTGCCCAAACCCGCCCTCGACCCCGAGGTCAAGGTCGTCCAGCGCGCCCAGCTCGTGGCCGCGATGGAGGCCATGCTCCGCGACGGCGGTGCCGCGGTGCCCGAACAGCGCACCCGCAAGGGCGCGCACCGAGCGGGCCCGCTGCACAGACTGCGGCCTCGCACCCGTCTCTCCAAGGGCATCGCCGCGGGCGGCCTCACCGTCGGCGTCGCGGCCGGTGCCTTCGGCGGCGTCGCCGCCGCCAGCTCCGACGCCCTCCCCGGCGACTCGCTGTACGGCCTCAAGCGCGGCATGGAGGACCTCAAGCTGGGCATGGCCGACGACGACGCCGACCGCGGCGAGATCTACCTCGACCAGGCCTCCACCCGGCTGAACGAGGCACGCAGGCTCATGGAGCGGGACCGCTCCGGCGCCCTGGACCACGAGTCCATCGGCGAGATCAGGCGCGCGCTCACCGGCATGCGGCACGACGCCAGCGAGGGCCACCGCCTGCTCCACCAGGCGTTCGAGCGTGACGGGTCGCTCGGCCCCATGCAGGCGCTCTCCGCCTTCTCCCGCTCGCACCGGGAGACGTGGAGCGACCTCCAGGGCAGGCTCCCCGTCCAGCTCGGCGACATGAGCGATCAGGTCGACTCCGTGTTCGACGCCATAGAGGACGACGTCAAGCCGCTGCGGGCCCGGCTGCCCCACATCCCGCGGAAGGAAGGACCGGGCGGCGGGACACCGCAGAGCCCCAGCCGCCCCGACGGCACCGGCCGGCACTCCGCTTCCCCCGAGAGCGGGGGAAGCGGCGGCACGGGCAACACCCACAAGGACAAGCCCGCCTCGCCTCGCCGCAGTGCCGACGACGGCATCCTCGGCGGCAGCGTCGGCGGTCTCCTCGACCCGCCGGACGAGAAGACGAGCCCCACGCCGTCGGAAGGCCGCAGCAAGCCCGGCAAGGAGACCCCGGCCAAGCCGGACGTCACCCTGCCCCCGCTGCTGCCGGGACTGCTCCCGGAGCTCGGCATCGACACGGACGACTCCAAGTAGCGGCCCGGCCGCCGCGCCGGCGGACACATGACTGAGGGGCGCCCTCCCGATGGGGGGCGCCCCTCAGCCGCGTACACGTACGTCCGCGGGCGCCGCTAGAAGAACACCGACCGCCGCTGCACGAGCAGCTTGTACAGCGAGTGCTGGATCTGCTCGCGCACCTGGTCCGTCAGGTTGAACATCAGCATCGGATCGTCCGCCGCCTCCAGCGGATAGCCGTCCGTGGGGATCGGCTCGCCGAACTGGATCGTCCACTTCGTCGGCAGCGGCAGCGCCCCCAGCGGACCGAGCCAGGGGAACGTGGGCGTGATCGGGAAGTACGGGATGCCGAGGACCCGCGCGAGCGTCTTCGCGTTGCCGATCATCGGGTAGATCTCCTCGGCACCCACGATCGAGCACGGCACGATCGGAGCGCCCGCCCGCAGGGCCGTCGAGACGAAGCCGCCCCTGCCGAACCGCTGGAGCTTGTAGCGCTCGCTGAACGGCTTCCCGATGCCCTTGAAGCCCTCCGGCATCACCCCGACCAGCTCGCCCCGCTCCAGGAGCCGCTCGGCGTCCTCCGCGCACGCCAGGGTGTGTCCGGCCTTGCGGGCCAGTTCGTTGACCACCGGCAGCATGAAGACGAGGTCCGCGGCGAGCAGCCGCAGATGCCGGCCCCGCGGATGGTGGTCGTGCACCGCGACCTGCATCATCAGGCCGTCCAGCGGCAGCGTCCCCGAGTGGTTGGCGACGATCAGGGCCCCGCCATCGGCGGGGATGTTCTCGACGCCCTTCACCTCCACCCGGAAGTACTTCTCGTAGAAGGGGCGGAGCAGCGACATCAGGACCTGGTCGGTCAGCTCCTCGTCGTAGCCGAAGTCGTCGACCTCGTACTCCCCCGTCAGCCGTCGCCGCAGGAAGGCGAGGCCGCCCGCGATACGGCGGTCGAGGCCGCCGCCCCGCGGCTCCGGGGGCCGCGTCGGTTCCGGGCGCGCGGCGGGCGGCTCCGCGCCCCGCGTGTCCTCCCGCTGCCGGCCGGGCAGCGTCTTGACCTCGCTCACGGCCGCGGTGTCGCCCTTGCGGCGGGGCGCGGACCTGCGGCGCGGCGCGCGCTGCGCCGCCCCGCGCGAGCGGTCGTCGTCGAACGGAATGACCTTGGCGTCCGCCATCGTTGACGCTCTCCTCAGTTGGCGCATCGGTTGCCGCCCGCGAAGGGCAGCGCGGCGATCCGGTCGACGGCCCCCGCGAGGGCACCCGGCGGCAGCAGCCCGGGACCGCGGCTGCGCACGAAGTCCGCGAAGGCCTCCGCGGTGGTGTACTTCGGCTCGAACCCCAGTGTCTCGCGCATCTGCCGGGTGGCCACGACCCTGCCGTGGGTCAGCAGCCGCAGCTGCTCGGGCGAGAAGTCCGTCGCGCCCATGGTGCGCAGCGCCGTGCCGACCCAGGTGACGGCCGGCAGGAGCACCGGCACGGTGGGACGGCCGAGCCGCCGGGAGCACTGGGAGAGCAGCAGCAGGCCGTCGCCCGCGATGTTGAAGGTGCCGCTGTTGAGCGTGCCGCGCCGCGGCTCGTGCGAGGCCAGGCGGAGCACCTCGACCGCGTCGTCCTCGTGGACGAACTGCAGGCGCGGGTCGTAGCCGAACACGGTCGGCAGGACGGGCAGCGAGAAGTACTCGGCGAGCGGGGAGTCGGCCGTGGGCCCGAGGATGTTGGCGAAGCGCAGTACGCAGACCGCGACGTCGGGGCGCCGGCGCGCGAAGCCGCGCACATAGCCCTCGACCTCGACGGTGTCCTTGGCGAAGCCGCCGCTCGGCAGCGACTTGGGCACCGTCGTCTCGGTGAAGACCGCGGGGTCCCTGGGCGCGGAGCCGTACACGCTGGTGCTGGACTTCACCACGAGCCGCTTCACCGTCGGCGACTTCTGGCAGGCACCGAGGAGCTGCATGGTGCCGATGACGTTGATCTCCTTGACGGAGCCCCGGCTGCCGCTGCCGAGCGCGGTCGCCGTGACGTCCATGTGGACGACCGTGTCCACCCCGTACTCGGCGAGGACCTTGGCGATCGCGGGCTGCCTGATGTCGGCCCTGACGAAGTCGGCTCCGCCCAGATGGTGCTCGGGCGGTACCGCGTCGACGGCGATCACCCGGTCCACCTCGGGATCGCGCTGGACGCGCCGGACGAACCTGCCGCCCAGCTGCCGGGCCACCCCGGTCACGAGCACGACCTTGCCCAAGATCAGCGCCTGCCTTTCCCCAGCCCTCGCCGCGCACCATCATCCGTGTCCGTGACCACGCTAGCGGGTCCGTGTTGCGCTGTGATGACGGTGTGCGGCGGGAAGTGACGACGGACACAGCCACACGTACGGACCAACCGCCCGGCGCTCAAGTACCGCGTCCGGCCCTTCGGCCGCCGGTCGGGTCCTTCGCGTGCCGGTCGGGTCCTTCGCGTCCCGCTTTTCCCCTTCGAGTACCGCGTCGGGCTCCGGGCATGCCGAAGCCCTCCCGCCGAAATCGACGAGAGGGCTTCGAACGCGCTGTGCAGCGGTCGCCTACTTCTTGTTGCGACGCTGAACGCGAGTGCGCTTCAGCAGCTTGCGGTGCTTCTTCTTGGCCATCCGCTTACGCCGCTTCTTGATAACAGAGCCCACGACTACCCTCGCTCACTTCTCTTCACTCGGTGCGGGGCAGCAGACTGGGCCCACACGACCTACGTCGGCCTAGCCTACCCGCCCCGGCGTGAGGGACGTAATCGAGGGGCAACGGGCCCCGCGGCGAAGGGGCCCGAAGGCCCCCGCGCTCAGCCTGCCTCGACCCCCACATAGGACTCGCGGAGGTATTCGTGCACCGCCTGCTCCGGGACCCGGAAGGACCTTCCGACCCGGATGGCGGGCAGATGACCGCTGTGCACCAAGCGGTACACGGTCATCTTGGACACTCGCATCACCGAGGCGACTTCCGCCACGGTCAGGAACTGAACCTCGTTCAGCGGCCTCTGGTTCTCAGCCATGACACCCCACCTGAACCTTCCGCACATGACGGGCACCGGCTTCCCCTTCCGGTGACTCTTCGTCGCTGCGCGCTCACTCCCCAGACTAGGGGCGGATGATGCGAGTGGGGAAGAGGAGCAGCCATCGGCCGCCTACTGTGACAGACACGCTCGATTGAGTACATAGCGAGTAAGCGGTCGGTAGTAATCAGACCGCACAGCGTCATCAAGCGGAACGACGACGGACACCCGCCCCTCGGCCTCTCCGACGAACAGCGCGGGATCATTCGTATCCGCCAGACCGATCGCCTCAAACCCCAGCTGACCTGCTCCGCAGACCCATCCATGGTCTCCCACGACAAGCCCCGGAAGCGGTCCGCCGGCCTCCGCGGCGGCATCCAGAACCGCTCGAACCGGGAGTGGTGAATGAGTGTGTGCGCCGGTCTCACTCCCGGTCGGCCGCGCGCCGGGTTCACGCACCAACGCGACTCCTTGTACGTAGTCAAGGTTGTACGTGCGTAGGCCGAACCGGGTCGTTATGTCGACACTGTTGCCCTGCGCGGGGGTGAGGACGGGGCATCCCGCCGCCGACAAGGCGTCCGCCAAAGCGGCGTAGAACCCCAGCAGCCGGTGCGGGTGTCCGGTCCCGAAGAGTACGGGAAGCCGTCTTCGCGCGGCCTCCGCGAGCCGTTCGGCGAAGGCGTCGAGCGCCGTCAGCGTCCGCTCCGGATCGATGACGTCGGCCCCACTGGTGTACCCCGGATCGGCGGACACCCCGCACTTGTCGGCCATCAGCCTCAGCAGATCGCCCGGCCCCCAGCGCCACTCGGGGTCGAGCCCGAGAAGTATCCGCGGGTCCCTCGCCGCGAAGAGCCGGTAGCTCCGCAGACTCTTCTCCCGGGAGGTGGCCACGGGCCCGGCCAGCCGGGCCGCCAACAGATGCGCACGCAGGGCGCCGGTGCTCAACACGCTGCCGATGCTGGCGCACCGCGGCCCCCCGGTGGCCAAAACCCCGAAAAGCACCCACAGTTGGGCTAACGCGGGCATAATCCGGCCGAAGCGCAGCCGTGCGACGGCGGGGCGGACAGTTGCGGGCCAGGCAGCGGCGGGGGCCAGGCAGCGGCCGTACGGCCGGGCAGCCCTACGGCAGCAGCCCCCGCAACGGGAACGCCGCCCGGCGAGCGGCGAGCACCGCCTGGTCGAGCCGGTCCGCCGGGTCGTAGCCCTCCTCCCAGCCCCGCCACTCCACGGGCCACCGCCCGTCCGTCATCCGCCCCGGCGCCAGCTGCCGCGTCCGGGCATACGCCTCCTGCCGCCAGGCCTCCGGAATCGGCGCCGCCGGCTCCACCGGCCGCCCCGCGGCGATGGCGACGAGGTGCGTCCAGGAGCGCGGCACGACGTCCACCACCGCATAGCCCCCGCCGCCCAGCGCGACCCAGCGCCCTTCGGCGTGCTCGTGCGCCAGCTCGTGGCAGGCGACCTGCACGGCCCGCTGCGCGTCGAGGGACACGGCGAGGTGCGCCAGCGGGTCGTCGAAGTGCGTGTCGGCGCCGTGCTGCGTCACGAGGACCTGCGGCCGGAACTCCGCGAGCAGCTCGGGCACCACGGCGTGGAAGGCCCGCAGCCACCCGGCATCCCCGGTGCCCGCGGGCAGCGCCACGTTCACCGCGGAGCCCTCGGCCGTGCCGTCCGCGCCCGTCTCCTCCGGCCAGCCGGTCTGCGGGAACAGCGTCCGCGGGTGCTCGTGCAGCGACACCGTCAGGACCCGCGGGTCCTCCCAGAACGCGGCCTGCACCCCGTCCCCGTGGTGCACGTCGACGTCCACGTACGCCACGCGCTCGGCGCCCAGCTCCAGGAGGCGCGCCACGGCGAGCGCCGCGTCGTTGTAGATGCAGAAGCCCGAGGCGCCGCCGGGCATCGCGTGGTGCAGTCCGCCCGCGAAGTTCACCGCGTGCAGGGCGTCGCCGCGCCACACCGCCTCGGCCGCCCCCACGGACTGCCCGGCGATCAGCGCCGACACCTCGTGCATCCCCGCGAAGGCGGGGTCGTCCTCGGTCCCGAGGCCGTATTCCCCGCGCGCGGACGCGGGGTCCTCGGAGACGGCCTTGACCGCCGCCACGTAGTCCTCGCGGTGCACGAGGCGCAGCGTCGAGTCACCGGCGCGCTTGGCCGCGACCACGTCCAGTTCCTCGTCGAGCCCGAAGGCACCGACGAGACTTCGGGTCAGCCCGAGCCTGACCGGGTCCATGGGGTGACCCGGGCCGAAGTCATAGCCCGTTACTGCCTCGTCCCACATCAGCTGTGCGCGGCCGCTCATGCCCGCCACCGTATCGGTCCGCTCCCGGGGCGAAGGAACGGGCGTACAACACGGTCACAAGCACCAACACCAGGGGAACGAGCATCGCGCCCCGGTGGTTCCACGCGTCGCCGAGACCGCCCACCAGCGGCGAACCGATCAGAAAGCCCACGTAGTTGAAGACATTCAGTCGCGCGACGGCGGCGTCCGAAGCCCCGGCCCCGTGCTCCTCGTGGGCGAGCCGGCCCGCCGCCGCGAACGTCTGCGGAACGATCACGCACAGCCCCAGCCCCACCACCGTGAACCCCGCGACCCCCGTCCACGCCCCGGGCGCCGCCGCCACGACCCCGAACCCGACGGCCGCCACCAGGGCCCCGGCCCGCACCACCGCCACGGCCCCGAAGCGCCGCACCCCCAGATCCCCGAGCGCCCGCCCCACCAGCGTCATGACCATGTAGACGTTGTACGGAACGGTCGAGACCTCCTCCGAACTCCCCAGCACGTCCCGCAGGTACTTGGCGCTCCAGTTGGAGACCGTTGAGTCCCCGATGTACGCGACCGTCATCACCAGGCAGAGCGGCAGCAGCAGCCCGAAGGCGACGCCCCCGCCGCCCCGCCCGGCCGCCGAACCGTCCCCCCGGCCCTCCCCTGCCGCATCGGCGTACCACCGGCTCCCGATCAGCGCCGCCGGCAGCAGCACGGCCACGGCCGGCAGATACGACACGGACAGCGAGAGATCCCCGTGCGCGCCCGCCCAGGCCAGCGACGCCCCCACGATCCCGCCGAAGCTGTACGCGGCGTGGAAGCCGAGCATGATGCTGCGCCCGTACGCCCGCTGCAGGCTCACCCCAAGCATGTTCATCGACGCGTCGAGCGCCCCCACCGCGAGCCCGAAGGCCCCCAGCGCGAGCGCCACCTGCCACAGCTCCTCACCGGCACCCACCCCGAGGAGCGAGAGCAGCACCACCGGCTGCGACCACCGCAGCACCCCGCTCGGAGCCACCCTCTTGACCAGCATGCCGGTGGCCACGCTCCCCGCCCCGGCCAGAACGGGCACCGCCGCGAGGAACACGGGCAGCAGCCCGTCGGATATCCCGTACCGGTCCTGGATCGCCGGGATACGCGTCACCAGCAGCGCGAAGGCCACGCCCTGGACCAGGAAGGCGAACGCCAGCGAGACCCTGCCGCGCCGCAGCACATCTGTCATGGCCGTCGTCATGGCCGGGAAGCGTACGGCCCCGCACTACCCATGGGTAGACGGATCACTCACCGATTTCACCGGCCCCGGACGTCCGCCGCCACCATCTTCTCCATGGGCCCCGCGGCCAGGGCCCCGCTCACGAACACCGCCCCCGTGATGGTGACCGCCGCGATCGCACCGCCCAGCCACACCATGGTGTCCACCGGCAGCGTGTACGCCCCGATGACCCTGACCGCGGCCTCACCGAAGAGCGTGAGCCCCCAGACCACCGAGAACGTCCGCTCCAGCCGTACGAACCGCCCCCGCCCGCCGCTCAGCCGGTCCCAGGCCGCGGTCCGTGCCGGATCGCCCTTGGTCACCCACGGCTTGAGCGCCGCCGTCATCAGCGGTCGGCCACCGAGCACCGACAGCAGCACCGCGACGCCCACGGTCGCCGTGATGCCGCTGTCCTTGGCGAGCATCAGCCGGGGGTCACCGGCGACGAGGCCGAGCAGCAGCCCGACGACATTGGCGGTCAGGATCAGCGCCGCGAGCCCGTTGACCCGCCGCTCCTTGGCCAGCCCCCAGGCCGTGCGCCCGGCCGGCGACACGCTGCTCCAGGCCAGCGCCGCCAGGGTCCCCATGCCGAAGCCCTTGGTCAGCAGGTAGTACAGGGCGGTGGGCAGCAGCGCGTCGAGGACCAGCGGCTTCAGGGACGCGATGCGGGCCTTGCGGGGGTCGGGCACGGGGGCGGGCGCCGGGCGGCCCGTGGCGGCGGTGGCGCGACCCGTGCCCGGGGCCTCGGTGGCGAGCTGGCTCATGATCGGCTTCCTCCGTCGTCGCTGCGGCGTCCCCTCCGTCCGGGACGCCTTCAGCTTCGCCCCCATCCCCTGCCCCACGACAGAAACGATCGTCCGGAACTCCGCATGACAAATGTCAGGTCACACCCGGCTGGGCGGGGCGACATCAGGCGAGGAGGGAGGGCAACTCACGCAGGTCGTCGAAGAGTTCAGTGGCGCCTACGAGCCTCTCGGCGGGCGTCATGGCGGTGAATCCGTACACGTCCATCCCGGCCGCCACGGCGGCCCGCACCCCGAGCGGGCTGTCCTCCACGACCGCGCAGCGCTCGGGCGCCACCCCCATACGCTCCGCCGCGTGGAGGAAGAGATCGGGCGCCGGCTTCCCCCGCCCCACGTCCTGAGAACTGAAGACCCGCTCCTCGTCGAACCACTTGTCGAGCCCGGCCTTCCGGTGCCCCACACGAATCCGCTCATGGCTGCCGGAAGAGGCCAGGCAGTAGGCGACCCCGTCACCCGTCAGCTTCTCCAGAACCTCGACGGCCCCGTCCATGGCCTGGAGCTCCCGCGCGAATGCCGCGAAGACCCGCCCGTGGAACACCTCGTCGAAGTCACCGGGCAGCCGACGCCCGCTCCGCTCGAAAATCAGGTCGTGTACGCGGTGGACGGCACCCCCCATGTAGTCACGCAGGGAGTCCTCGTAGCTGGTGGGGTGCCCCAGCTCGGTCAGGTACGCGGCGAGGATGGTGTTGGAGATCGGCTCGCTGTCCACCAGGACGCCGTCATTGTCGAAGATGACCAGGTCGTATCGCATGCGTCGACCCTAACGGCGGCTTTCCTGCCCTGAACGCGGAGAAGGGCCGGAACGCAGAAAACCCCCGCACCAAAAGGTGCGGGGGTTTTCCCTAAAAGAAGTTCGGCGGCGTCCTACTCTCCCACAGGGTCCCCCCTGCAGTACCATCGGCGCTATGAGGCTTAGCT
>NZ_JBFAHX010000060.1:0-36397 GCF_040654435.1 Streptomyces sp. NPDC050703 | reverse complement strand
CGCACCGGCGGCCACCGCCGACAGCGCGTCCGCGCCACCGGCCACCACCACCGCCCGATGGTCGAACACCGACCGCGAAAGGAGACCGTCCGCCATGTCGGTGAGTGCCGTGTTCTCCGCGGCGGCGGCGAGCCGGGCGGCGTGGGCGCGCAGCGCGTCTTCCGTGCGCGCGGAGAACACCAGCGGGACGGGTCCGGAGGGCGCGGGCGGGTCGGCCGGGGGTTCCTCGGGTGCCTGCTCAAGGATGGCGTGGGCGTTGGTACCGCTGATGCCGAACGAGGACACACCGGCCCTGCGCGGGCGTCCGACCTCGGGCCACGGCGTGGGCTCGGTGACGAGTGACACCGCGCCCGACGTCCAGTCGACGTGCGGGGTGGGTTCGGTGATGTGCAGGCTCTGGGGCAGTACGCCGTGCCGCAGCGCGAGCACCATCTTGATCAGACCGGCGACGCCGGAGGCCGCCTGGGTGTGGCCGATGTTGGACTTCACCGAGCCGAGCAGCAGCGGCCGGTCGGCGGGGTGTTCGCGGCCGTAGGTGGCGAGGAGGGCGTCCGCCTCGATCGGGTCGCCCAGGCGGGTGCCGGTGCCGTGCGCCTCGACGGCGTCGACCTCGGCGGCCGTGACACCCGCGTCGGCGAGCGCCTGCCGGATCACTCTGCGCTGCGCGGGGCCGCTGGGGGCGGTGAGGCCGTTGGACGCGCCGTCCTGGTTGATGGCGGTGCCCTTGATGACCGCGAGGACGGGGTGGCCGTTGCGGCGCGCGTCGGACAGCCGCTCAAGGAGCACCATGGTGGCGCCTTCGGCGAGGCCGAAGCCGTCGGCGCTCGCCGAGAACGCCTTGCAGCGTCCGTCGGGGGCCAGCGCGCGCTGCCTGCTGAACTCCACGAACAGGCCCTGGGACGGCATGACGGTGACGCCGCCCGCGAGGGCGACGGGGCACTCGCCGCGCCGCAGCGACTGCACGGCCAGGTGCAGGGCGGCCAGCGACGAGGAGCACGCCGTGTCGAGGGTGACGGCGGGTCCGGCGAAGCCGAACGAGTACGAGAGCCTGCCGGACGCGACGCTCGCGGTGTTGCCGGTGAGGAGGTAGCCCTCCAGGTCCGCGGGCGCCTCGTGCAGCCGGGGCCCGTAGTCCATGGTCATGGCGCCCACGAACACGCCGGCCTGGCTGCCGCGCAGGGCGGCGGGGTCGATGCCCGCGCGCTCCATCGCCTCCCAGCCGATCTCCAGGAGCAGCCGCTGCTGCGGGTCCATCGCCAGGGCCTCGCGGGGCGAGATCCCGAAGAACTCGGGGTCGAACTGGTCGGCGTCGTGCAGGAACCCGGCTTCGCGCTGGTAGTAGCCGCCGGGCCGCTCGGCGTCCTCGTCGTAGCGTCCTTCCAGGTCCCAGCCGCGGTCGGTGGGGAAGGCGGTGAGGCCGTCGCCGCCCGTGGACAGCAGCTCCCACAGGTCCTCGGGACTGCGCACGCCGCCGGGCAGGCGGCAGCTCATCGCCACGATCGCGATCGGTTCGTCGTCGCCGACGGCCGCCGTGGTCACCGGCTCGTCGTCATCGGCGGGGGCGCCGAGCAGGACGCGGTCGATGTGCCGGGCGAGGCCGTTGCCCGTCGGGTTGTCGAAGATCGCCGAGATGGGCAGCTTCAGGCCGGTGGCGGCGTTCAGCAGGTTGCGCAGGCGCACCGCGCCCGCCGAGTCGACGCCCAGTTCGAGCAGCGGCGCGTCCGGGTCGGCCGCGTCCACGACGTCCTGGGGGCTGCCGGTGACGGCGGCCACCTGCGCGCGGACCAGGTCGAGCAGGTAGGCGGCGCGGTCGGGGGCGTCCGCGAGCCGGTCGTCGAGGGACGGGGCGGGGGCGGCGCCGGGCGCCAGGTGGAGCGGGTAGGCGGGCAGCGGCACCGCGCGCGCGTCGTGGCCCGCGAACACCGCGTGCCAGTCGGGGAGCGCGCCGTTGGCGTGCAGTTCGCCGAGGGCCGCGGTCATCTCGTTCGGGCCGCCCTGCTCCCTGCGCAGCGTGCCGACGACGGCGGCCTCCACGCCGGCGTCCTCTGCGGTCTCCTGCACGGCCCTGGTCAGTACGGGGTGGGGGCTCGGTTCGAGCAGCAGCCGGTGTCCCGCCGCCAGGGCTGCGCGCGTGGCGCTCTGGAAGTCGGCGGTGTCACGCATGTTGCGGCACCAGTGGTCCGCGGTGAGCGTGAGCGGGTCGACGCGCGTGCCCGTGGTGGCCGTGTAGATCGGTACTCGCGTCGGGCGGGGCGTGAGCGGGGCGAGGTCCTCGCGCACCATGTCGAGGACTGCGTCGACCTGGCGGCCGTGGGCCGCGATGCGGATCGCGATGCTCCTGGCTCTGACGCCGTCGGCGGCCAGTTCGGCGAGGAACGCGGTGGCCTCGTTCTCGGTCCCCGAGACCAGGACCGAGGTGGGCGCGTGCACGGCGGCCAGGTCGAGCCCCTCGTACCGGGTCAGCCGTTCCCGCACCTCGTCGGCCGACGCCAGCACGGAGAGCATGACGCCCTGTTCGAGCAGATGCACCTGCGCCCGGCTGAACAGGGCCACGGCACGCGCGCCGTCCTCGACGGACAGCGCGCCCGCGACGGTCGCCGCCGGGATCTCGCCGGCGCTCGATCCGATCACGGCACCGGGCGTCACACCCCAGGAACGCCACAGCGCGGACAGGGACACCATCATCGCCCAGAGCGCGGGCTGCCCCACGTCGGGCCGGTCGAGGGAGTACGTGTCCTTCGTGCCGCGCAGCACGTCGAGCACGGGCCACTCCACGAACGGCGTGAGCGCTTCGGCGCAGGCGTGCAGTTGCTCGGCGAACACCGGTGAGCTGTCGAGGAGTTGGCCGGCCATGCCCGGCCACTGCGGTCCGTGTCCGGGGAACACGAAGGCGATGTCGTCCGCCGGGGTCCCGGTCCGGCCACCGGCCGCCACGAGCCCGGGTATGCGTCCCTCGCCGACGGCGAGCAGCTCCTCGGAGAGGCGTGCGCGGTCCCCGCCGACCAGTACGGCGCGCCGGGAGAGGGCGGGCCGGGTCGTGGCGAGGGAGAAGGCGACGTCGACGAGCGGCAGGTCCGGTTCGGCGTCGAGCAGTGCGCGCAGGTCGGCGGCCCGTGCCCGCAGGGCGGGCTCGCTGTGCGCCGAGAGGGTGATCGGGACGGCGGCGCCGTCCGCGGCAGCGCGGTCGTCCGCCGGGGAGCGGCCGGGGGCGGGGCGGCCGGCGCCGAGCGCGGCCTCGACCAGCGCGGGAACGCCGTCGGGCCACGCGGTGGGATCGGTGCCGAGCCGGTAGGCGAAGGCAGCGGTGCGTGCGCTGTCCTGGCGGGTGAGGACGGCGAAGGCGCTGTCCGCCCCGACGAGCGCCGACTCGCACTCGCCGGAGAGTACGGCGGCGACGGCATCGGTGAGCGGCGCCCGGCCGGTCCGGCAGGGACCGGTCAGTCCGAGTACGCGCGCCAACTCGGCGGCGGGGCAAGGGAGTTCGGCAGTCCCTTCCGACTGGTGGGCGGCCTCCGTCCGGGGTTCGGCCGCCGCTTCGGCCCCGGTCCCGCCCCCGTCGGCCAGGTAGACGCCGACGCGCGCCCGGTCGCCCGCGGTGACGCCCGCGTCCTCGCAGGCCCGCCAAGCCGACTCCAGCTCGCCCGTCCGGCCCGCGGGCAGCGGCACACCGGTCAGTTCGGTCAGTGCACCCTGCTCGCGCTCCGCCCGCACCGGTGCCGCGGACGCGGCCCCGATGACGGCGACAGTGCCGGTGTGCACCCCTTCTGATAAGCGCATGGCAGCCTCTGCCTTCGTCAGTCATCCGCTGGAACTGGATACGTGCTTGGTTGGCCTGAATCGGCGCGATGCTTTCTCGGCCACTTCGCCGCGACAACGATCGCAAGTCAAAACCAGCTATCCAGAAATTGTCAACTGCGGTCCGTTTTTGATCCCTGGCAGGCGGAAAACATTCGTAAGGCATGCGTAAATGCACGCCAGGGGCCGCTCGACTCACGGTATTCACCGCGCGGACTTCCAGAGTTAACCCGGGCCATTGGCGTGAACATGAGGCGAACAACCCCCGCCCCTCGGCCACCGGTCCCCTCTTTGCGCCATCGCGCAGCGGCCTTTGCCCTATCGCGCAGCAGCGTATCGCAGGTCGGGGACGGGAAAGCGGGAACCGCGCAAGCAGCGCCCTCCGGCCACGGTCCGACGTGATCTGGCCATACGGGTCCCACTGCCGGCCGTATGAATTCCGTCAACAATCCGGCGCTCGCGCAGGACCTCTCCGCAACACGGATTTAACGAAAGGCCGAACCGCCCCCGGTCCGGTGGCGGAGCAGGAGCGCGCAGGCGTGGACGCGGCTGGAGCGGGCAGGTCCGCCGGACACGGAGGGCCAGCACGGCCCGCCGGGCACCGGCCGGGGTCGCATTGCGCAACGGCCGGAGTCCAAGACGCGTCAGCCGGTTGCCGGAGGTCGACATGAACCGTTCAAAAAAGAGCGGCGGCTTACATGTGGGCGCAAAGAAAAAGCAATCTCTTCTTCACAGAGAAGCCGACGCGGTACGCCCACAAGTACGGGACCCGTATCACGGTCGGCCGACGCTTATCCCTCCCCTACATAATCCCGGCGCGGGACAGCCGGGTTCTCCGCGGAGGACCCACGGAGGACCAAGGGGGCGACACTCCGAGAGGCCCGGACCACACCGCGGACGAGCGATACGAGGCCGGAGCGAACGCGATAGCCACGACCTCGCGCCGGGCCCCACAGTATCGGAGCGGGCGCAGCCCGTACCAGACGCACTTCCTGTGGTTCGCGGAAGCGGAAAGACACACCGCCACCGGTACGCGGAACACGTTATCCGGGGCGTTGAACGCACTCGGAATATGCCGCCGCGAATGCCGGACGCCCCTGTCACCTGCCATCGGGCCCGGTAATTCGCGACCGCGACATCTGACTCCGGAGTAACGGACACACCACGCGCCACGCCCGAGCGCCTGTACGCCGAGGGGCGGTCGCGCCCGTTTGACCACTCCGGCGCTCCGAATCGTGCCCGTTTCGGGCCCGCACACGGAAGCCGTGGTTCACCTCACAGGGCCCAACACGCCCCGCCCGCCCCGCACTTCCGCGCCGGCGCCCTCGGTCCGGCCGGCCCCGCACACCTGCCCTTGAGGTACGCCGCGCCGGCACCTCGGGGCGTACCTCAAGGGCAGAGCCGGCGCACCGGGACGCGTCGCCGCCGTCGAGGGACCACCCCCGCCACGGCCGCGACGACGGCCACGAGAGGCGGCTCGCCGACGCTTCAAGGTCCGGGGCGCCGTTTGTTACGCTGCGAACGACCTGGGCCGGACGATCCGGCCCCGCAGATGTCGGTCAACTGAGCGAGGAGTCGCAGACGTGGTGGGTGAAGACGACATCTCCGGATGAGATCCGGATGTGACAGGCCACCGGCCGGCGCGGTACGTGCGCTGCCGCCGTGGCCCTGCTCGTCGTACCCCCTTCCCACCCTGCCCAGGGCAGCGGTCCGTCTGCCCGTGATCCTGCGAGGTCTCCTCCATGTCCGACGCCGCCATCACCTGCTCGAACCTCTCCTTCGCCTGGCCCGACGACACCCCGGTCTTCGACGGCCTGTCCTTCACCCTGACCACCGGACGCACCGGCCTGGTCGCCCCCAACGGCTCCGGCAAGAGCACCCTGCTCAAGCTGATCGCCGGGGAGCTCAGGCCCGCCACCGGCGCGGTGTCGGTGCACGGCAGCCTCGGCCACCTCCCGCAGAGCCTCCCCCTGACCGGCACCCTCACCGTCGCCGAGGTGCTGGGCGTCGCCCCGGTGATCCGCGCCCTGGACGCCGTCGAGTCCGGTGACGTGAGCGAGGAGCACTTCACCACCATCGGCGACGACTGGGACATCGAGGAGCGCACCCGCGCCCAGCTCGACCGCCTCGGCCTGGGCGACCTGGCCCTGGACCGCGGCCTGAGCACGCTCAGCGGCGGCCAGGTGGTCTCCCTCGGCCTCGCCGCCCAGCTGCTCAAGCGCCCCGACGTCCTGCTCCTCGACGAGCCGACCAACAACCTCGACCTCCGGGCGCGCCACAAGCTCTACGACGTGCTGGAGGACTTCACCGGCTGCCTGCTCCTGGTCAGCCACGACCGCGCGCTGCTCGACCGCATGGAGCGCATCGCCGAGCTGGGCGGAGACGAACTGCGCTTCTACGGCGGGGACTTCACGATGTACGAGGAGGCCGTACGCGCCGAGCGGGAGGTCGCGGAGAAGAACATCCGCAACGCGGAGCAGGAGCTGAAGCGCGAGAAGCGCGAGATGCAGCAGGCCCGCGAGCGCGCCGAACGGCGCCAGAGCAACGCCGCCCGCAACCTCAAGAGCGCCGGTCTCCCCCGCATCTTCGCCGGCAACATGAAGCGCGGCGCGCAGGAGTCCGCGGGCCGTGCGGGGCAGATGCACGCCACCCGGGTCAGCGAGGCCAAGGCACGCCTCGACGAGGCCGGACGCGCGCTCCGCGACGACCAGCGCATCACCCTTGAGTTGCCCGACACGCAGGTGCCGGCCGGGCGCAACCTCTTCATCGGGGAGGGCCTTCAGGTCCACCACGCGGGCAAGGCGGTGTTCGCCGAAGGCGGCGTCGACCTGACCGTGCGCGGCCCCGAGCGCACGGCGCTGACCGGGCCCAACGGTGCGGGCAAGACCACGCTGCTGCGCCTGGTCACCGGCGACCTCGTACCGGACGCCGGTGAGGTCAAGCGCGGCGAGGGGCGCATCGCGTATCTCTCGCAGCGCCTCGACCTGCTCGACCTGGAGCGCACCGTGGCGGAGAACTTCGCCGCGTTCGCCCCGGAGCGGCCCGAAGCCGAGCGGATGAACCTGCTCGCCCGCTTCCTCTTCCGGGGCGCGGGCGCCCACCTGCCGGTGGGGGTGCTGTCCGGCGGTGAGCGGCTGCGTGCCACCCTCGCCTGCGTCCTGTGCGCCGAACCGGCCCCTCAGCTGCTCCTTCTCGACGAGCCGACCAACAACCTCGACCTGGTCAGTGTGGGCCAGTTGCAGGGCGCGCTCAACTCCTACCAGGGCGCCTTCGTCGTGATCAGCCACGACGAACGCTTCCTCGCGGACATCGGGGTCGGCCGCCGGCTGCGGCTGGCCGAGGGGACGCTCAAGGAGACAGGGGCTCCCGAGGTGTGAGCCGTCGTATGTGAAGTGGCCCGCCGGTGCGCTGCGCCCGGCGGGCCGACCACCGACCCGCAGGGGACGGGTTCCCCGTCCCCGAGCCCCGGCCCGCCCTGCTCGCCCGGGGCCGCGAGATCCGGCTGGGCCGGCCCGGCGAGGCGACGTCCGGGAGGCGGAGACCGTCCGCGAGGCCCACCGGCTCGTCGATCGGGCGGCGCCTACCGCGCCCGGAAGAAGACCGGGCCGCCGACGCCGAAGGGCGCTCCGGTCCCGTACCCGGCCGCGGCGGGTGACAGCGCCAGGGTGGCCCGGGTGCGGACGCGGTTGAGGTAGTAGGACATGCGGGAACCGCGCGCGTCCGCGCCGCCCGCCGCGGTCGCCTTCTCCCAGCAGACGGCGACGGCCTCCTTGAAGAAGACGTGCGCCGACGCGCCCTGGTGCCCGTCGGCGGTGACCTTGACGAGCAGCCGGGCGGGCCCCTGCGCCCGGCGCGGCGCGGGAACGTGCTCGGCGGCCCTGTCCTGCGGGGGCCGGTTGGGCAGCGCCCCGGCGGGTTCCGGTTCCGCGGTGCGCGGGTCGCTCAGGCTGAACGCCGCGGCGATGACGACGAGCCGCTCGGCGAAGTCCTCCCCCGGCAGGGGGATCTCCAGGTCCGGATGGCGGTCGTAGCCGATGGCGACCTCGGTGGCGACGAAGTCGATGACGGCCTGCGCCGCCGGTGTGTGCCGGCGCGGGGTGACGCGGCTGAGCCGGCTGAGGACCTGCAGGACCGTGGAGAGGCTGGCGTCGGCGGTGATCACCCGGTGGACCGGTGACCCGCCGTCGGCGTCCGTGTCGTGGCCGTCGTCCTCGTGGTCCTCGGCCTCGGGGGCGTGCACACCGGCCTGGGCCTGCCACAGGGCGGCGGCGTGGGTGTCGCCGTCGGCCAGGTGCTGGAGGTAGAGGCAGTAGGAGGCGGGGGCGTCGTCGGCACCGGCGGCGTACTGCCACCAGAAGCGCGCGCCGTCATGGGCGCCGGCCAGGCGCAGGGCGCAGCCGAGAATCCAGGCGGCCCGTGGCTGGGGCACTTGGTCGGTGAGGAAATCGGCGAGCTGCTCGGGGGCGCAGCGGGCGACGACCGCCTCGCACAGGGCGGTGAGGCTCTGTGCGGCGCGATCGTCACCCCGGTCGGGCACCTCGCCGTCCCGCAGCAGTAACGCCTCGGTGAGCCCGGCGTAATCGAGGTCCTCGTGACCGACGACGTCGGAGGGGACGCGCGGCTGATGCAGCAGCAGTGACTGGGCGAGGAGGTCGTCGACGGTGTTCATGGAGGGGGGATCACTCCTGGGTGTCGGAGTCGGGGCACAGTTCGTTCAGTGCCCCTCGGGCGTGGTGGTCCAGGGTGTGGGTGATGGCCGGTGCCAGGCCGACGATGCCCGGTACGGCGGCCTCGGGTATGCCGCACAGGTAGCGCAGGACGGTGACGTCCATCTGGTCCGGCGGCAGGCGGGTGACCGTGTCGAAGAACCGCGCGAGGACGTCGATGCGGTGCAGGCGTTCGGCGAGGTCGGGGACGGCGGCCTGGGCGACCGTGGAGAACGCGGCGGCCCGCAGGTCGGGACGTCCGTCGGGGCGTTGGGGGGCGCGGGCGAGCACCCTGCCGCGCAGCAGGAGCCAGGCGTGGCGGGTGGTGTCGGACGTGGCGGTCGCCGCGTCCCAGGTGAGCCAGAGGATGTCGAAGGTCTCCCCGACCACCTGGCGGGCGCGCCGCTCGGACTGCAGGAAGGCCTGTGCGTAGGCGGTGTAGGGCTGCCACATGGCCTGGGTGAGACCGAGATGGGCGACGGGCTGGTCCTCCCGGCCGAGCGGCTGGACGTCACGGATGCGGTTCTTGATCCAGTCGGTGTCCTTGTCCGCCTCCAGGGCGGCGGCCATCCACAGCCGGCGCAGCGGGGTGACGGGGAGGTCGAGGGCGCGTATGACGCTGTACGTGATCTCCCAGCCGGGGTAGTACCCCTTGCCGCGTAACAGCTCGGAGATCCTCGTCTTGGAGTAGCCGGAGCGGCTGACGAGCGCGCCCAGGGTGAGGCCGCTGCCGGTGAGCCGCCGGCGGACGGGCTCCAGCCAGGTGCGGTGGATCGGCCCGGCCGTCTCGCAGATCGGCTCGGGCGGGCGTCCGCGGCGGCTGGGGGCGTCCTCGCCCTGGCGGCGGGGTGCGTGGGTCGGTTTCACCGTGACAGCTCCTCACTACCGGTCGCCCCGGCGGCGGGCACACCGGCCGGCGTCGTGCTCTGCCGTGCGTCCGGGCCCGGGCCGCCGAGCGCGGAGAAGAGCTGCTGGATGAGGAGTCCCAGCGAGGGAAGCAGCGCCGCCACGGCGGCGAGCTGCCCCAGCACGGTCATCACCGTGCTCCACACGAGGACCGCCGCCAGCACGGCCACGGTCATCACTTGCTTGCTTGTCATCGCACCTTCCCCAAGGCATCAAGGGTCTGGAAAGGGCTTCTCCGGGGCGGTGCTCAGGCGCCCCGGAGGAGTTGGACGACAGCATGGTGGGCGAGGGCTGCGCCACTCAACGTGATCATGGAGTTACGGAACAATGGTCATGTGCCGCGGGCCCGGGTTCTACCGCCTGGCGGTGTCCGCCACCGGCAAATCCCCCCGAGATGAACCCTTTTGGCGACTGCGCCGTACATATCGTTGCGGCGGCGGGGCGATGACGCACCATGGGAGGCGACGCCTCTCCCGGCGTCACACCTTCCGGTCTGGAAGGCCCGGCGGCCCCCTTGTGCTCAGAACAACCGAAGGGGGCCGCCCCGCTTCCGTCCGGCCGCCCTCCGCGACGCGCCGGACGGAAGCGGCCCCCGCGCGCGGCCGGTTGCACGGCCTTTGAAGGTTCTTACCCCGAAGGCCGGAGATCGTCCCCAGAAGCCTCAACCGTCGGTTCAACGATAGCGTTGAACCCATGATGACGGACATCAGGAACGCCACCCGTGCCGTAGACGCCGCCACGGTCATGGAGCTGCTCCCGGCCCGGCCCCGGCTGCTGGCCCTCGGCGAGCCCACCCACGGCGAGGACGCCCTGCTCGATCTGCGCAACGAGCTCTTCCGGCAGCTCGTCGAGCGGGAGGGCCACCGGACGATCGCGATCGAGAGCGACTGCGTGCGGGGCCTGATCGTCGACGACTACGTCACCTCGGGCACGGGCACACTCGACGACGTCATGGAGCGCGGGATCAGCCACGGCTGGGGCGCCTCGGCGGCCAACCGCGAACTCGTGCGCTGGATGCGCGCTCACAACGTCCGCGCCGACGCCGAGGGCAGGCCCGCGTCCGAGCGGCTCCGCTTCGTCGGCTTCGACGGCCCGCTGGAGATCACCCACGCCGAGAGCCCACGGCGGGCCCTCACCGCCCTGCACGCCTACCTCGCGGACCGGGTGGACACCGGCCTGCTGCCCTGTGCCGCCGGCACACTCGACCGCCTGCTCGGCGGTGACGACCGGTGGACCGAACCCGCCGCGATGACGGACCCCTCCCGGTCCACGGGCCGGTCACCCGAGGCCGCCCGGCTGCGGCTGCTCGCCGACGACCTGATGGCCCTGCTCGACCAGCAGACACCGCACCTGCTCGCGACGGGCTCGCGAGAGTCCTGGGACCGTGCGCGCCTGTACGGCCGGACCGCGGTCGGCCTGCTGCGCTACCACCACTCGATGGCCGACCCCTCCCCCGCCCGCATGACCCGGCTTGTGGGCGTCCGCGACCAGATGATGGCCCACAACCTCCTCGCCCTCGCCGAGCGCGGACCGGTGCTCGTCCATGCCCAGAACGCCCATCTGCAGCGGCCCAAGAGCTCGATGCGGATGGGCGGGGTGCCGCTGGAGTGGTGGAGCGCCGGCGCCCTGGTGAGCGCCCGGCTCGGCTCGGGATACGCCTTCCTGGCCACGGCTCTGGGCACGCTCGGGCACCAGGGCGTGGGCACGCCGGCGCCGGACACCGTCGAAGGCCTCCTGTACGCGGCCACCGAGGAGGACCACTGCCTCGTGGACGCCCCGCGGCTGGCCGAGGCCCTCGGCGACACCCGGCCCGCGCCCCGCAGATCGCCCTGGTTCGGCTACGCGCCGCTCGATCCGGCCCAGTTGGCGGCCTGCGACGGCATCGTCTTCGTGAAGGACGTCCCCGAAAGCCGTTGACGGCGGAGCGGGCGAAGCCGCAGGCGGTGGGGCGCGCCTGAAAACCGGTGGAGCGGCGCCGTGGCGCGCCGCTACCGTGCTGCCGAACCGAGTCACCCGGGCAAGGACGTGCCGTTGTACACCCTGTGAGACCTCCCGAGCGCTGATCTGTCGCGCGTCGCTCCCCTGCGCCGCGCCCCTTTTCGCTGCGGACTCCTCACGGGAACCGGTGTACCTCTGTGCTCAACAACTGGGTCGTCATGCCCACTTGCCTGCCGCTCGTCCTGCGTCGTTGCCACACCTGCGCGTCCGGGCGCTTCCGGGCGAACGGAAGATTCCGCGTCAACGCCCACCACAAGCGGATCGACGCCTGGCTCCTCGTCCTCTGCACCGGCTGCGGGGAGACGGCCAAGCTCACGGTCTTCGAGCGGATGACCGTGCGCTCCGTGCGGCCGGCGCTGCTGGACCGGATGCACGCCAACGATCCCGCCCTCGCCGCGGAGTTGCTCCAAGACCCGGTCGTACGGCGCCGCAATCGCGTCGCCCTCGACTGGGACGGCGCCTGGCGCCTCGACACCGGCGGATCGGCCCACCCGGACCGCGAGGTGGTCGACATATCGGTCCGGTTCGCCGCCCGGATTCCCGTCCGGCCTGTGCGGCTGATCGCCGAGGGCTGCGGGCTCTCGCGCTCCGAGGTCGAGCGGCTGATCACGGCGGGGAGGCTCGTCTCGGCGGCCCGGCTGAACGCCAGGCTCAGCGACGACTTCACCCTCACCCTCAAGCGCTGAGCCCTCCCAAGCGCTGAGCCCTCCCGAGAACCAGGGCCCGCCCGGCGAGACCCGCCGGGCGGCCCCTGCCCTCGGGTTCTGAAGCGATCGATTCATTATGTGCTAGCGTCCGCGTGCAACCGGTTCTGAAGCGAGCGCTCCAAATGGTGCGAGGCCGGAAGCGCGCTCTGCGCGAAAACACGCACAAAACCTGCGAAGTCTGCGAAGTCTGCGAAGTCTGCGAAAGAGAGGACCGCACCCATGCCGCTCGCGGTGTACATAGTGGGGCTCGGCATCTTCACCCAAGGAACCTCGGAGTTCATGCTGTCCGGCCTGCTGCCGGGCATGGCCGACGACCTCGGGGTGTCCGTCCCCGACGCGGGCCTGCTCATCTCGGCCTTCGCGATCGGCATGGTCGTCGGGGCACCGCTGCTCGCCGTCGCCACCCTCCGCCTGCCACGGCGTACCGCGCTCCTCGCCCTGCAGGCAGTCTTCGTCGCGGCCCACGTCGCGGGCGCCCTCGCGCCCGGATACTCCACGCTGTTCGTGACCCGCGTGGTCAGCGCCCTCGCGTACGCGGGGTACTGGGGCGTCGCCGTGGCCACGGTGGTGGCGCTCGTCCCCGCCGAGGCCAAGGCGCGGGCGGTCGCGGTGGTGGCCGGCGGCCTGACGCTCGCCACCATCGTCGGGGTGCCCGCGGGCACCCTGCTCGGCCAGCACTCCGGCTGGCGCGCCGCGTTCTGGGCGGTGGCGGCGGCCACCGCGGTCAGTCTCGTCTGCACCCTGGCCGTGCCCGGCGGACGCGGCACGGGCGAGCACCCCTCCGTCCGGGCCGAACTGCGCGGCCTCGCACGGCCTCAGCTGTGGCTCTCGTACGCCGTCACCGCGTTCGCCTTCGGGGCGGTCATCGTCACCTTCAGCTATCTGGCGGCACTGCTCACCGAGGTGAGCGGCCTCGCCGAGGGGTGGGTGCCCGCGGTCCTCGCCCTGTTCGGCGCCGGCGGGCTCGCGGGCATCGTGATCGGCGGGCGCACCGGCCACTCGCACCCCCTCGGCACGCTCGGCCTGGGCCTCGGCGCGCTGGCCCTCTGCTCCGCCCTGCTCGCCCTGACGGCGCACGTGACCGCCGTGGTCGTCGCCCTGGTCTTCCTGCTCGGCCTCGCCGGCTACGTCACCAATCCCGCTCTGCAGTCCCGGGTGTTCACCCTCGCCCCGGGGGCGCCGACACTGGTGGGCGCGGTCAACACCGCCGCGTTCAACGTCGGCAACACCGTCGCCCCGCTCCTGGGCGGCCTCGCCATCGACGCCGGGTACGGCTACACCTCGGTCGCCTGGGTCGGCGCCGCGCTGGCGGCCGTGGGCGCGGCGGGCGTCCTCTGGGCGGCGCACCTGCGGCGGGAGCGGCCACCGCTGCCGGGACGGCGTGCCGCGGAGGTCAGTGGCCGCGTCGTCGCCGACGGGCCGGTCACGGGCGGCTGAGGCCGACCTCGACGCCGGCGCGGGTGCCCCAGCGGTTGACCCGGTGGCAGGTGAGCATGGCGTAGAGGTACATCGGCCGCAGCACGAGAGCGCGCCAGGCCGCGGCCGCGGGCGCCAGCGCGAAGAGCAGCAGTGCCTGGTGCGGGCGCATGTCGGTGCGGCGCACGGTGAACAGCCGCAGAGCCATCAGGTAGCTCATGACGACGCCGATCACCGTGCCGTAGGCGACGAAGGACGCCAGGTGCGGCCGGAGTTCGGGGGTGGCGAGGATGGCCACGGGGATGGTGAGGCCGAGGACGATGTGAACGTACTCGGCCACGGTGGCCCAGAACACGACGCCGTCGGCGGGCATGTAGCGCAGCCACCACAGGTGGCGCACGGTCGTGCCGCGCATCCAGCGCATCTGCTGGCGCAGGTAGTGGCTCCAGCGCCCGGGAGCGAGGGTGAAGACCAGGGAGGAGGGCTGATGCACGGTGTCGCCGGCGAGCAGCCCGTAGAACGTGAGCATGGAGTCGTCGTTCATCTGCATCGGCCGGCCGCGGAAGGTCTCGTTCTCGTACACTCCGGCGGCGTCGCGGACGATGTCCGCCCGGTAGAAGGCGAGGGTGCCCGAGTTGATGGTGACTCGGCCCAGGACGGACTGTGCGCTGCGCAGCCCTCGGGTGAAGGGCAGGTAGAGCAGGTTGGTCATCCGGGTGAGGGGGTTGGCGTCATGGTTGAGGACGAGGACCTGTCCGGCGACGGAGGTGATCGCGGGGTCGGCGAACGGTTTGAGTCCCTCGGCGACGGCTTCGGGCTCCAGGACGGAATCGCTGTCGAGGGTCACGAAGATGTCGGCGTCGTCGTGGGCCAGGACGTGCATCTGCGCGTGGCGCTTGCCCCGGTTGGGGGTGCGGTCCCAGGTCACCTCGACGCCGGCGGCATCCGCGCGTTCGAACAGTTCCGCGCGAACGTCGTCGTAGGTCATGGGGATGCCGTCGGCGCCGGTGGAGCCGTCGTCGACGATCCGGATCCGCCGCACCGGCCGCGACTGGAGCAGGACGGAGTGCAGGCAGGCGCGGAGCACGCCCGGGTCCTCGTTGTAGACGGGGATCTGAACGGTGACACGCAGGGCGTCGAGCGCGGCCTGCGCCGCCGGGGGAGCCGAGCGGGGCCGTTCGAACCAGGCCAGCGGCGCCCACCACAGCAGCAGGAACGACACGAGCCAGGGCAGCGCCATGCTTTCCGTCGTCCCGCCGGTGAGGGACGTGTACGTGGAGAAGACGTGGGCGACACCCCAGACCAGGAACGCGAACAGCACCAGAGTGCCCCCTGCGGTCAGGGCACCGGGAGAGGCACACCACGCGCGAGGAATCGGCGGCGCCCCCGGCCACCTTCCGGGCACCGGGTCGTGGGACTGTGCGCCGGAAGCGGTGCGTCGCGCCGCGGGCAGGGGGGCGTCACCCGCGGGGTCCGTGGCGCCCGAGAGCGGTGGACTCATCGCTCGACCGGTCCACGACCGCGCCGGAAACAGACCCGCACCATCAGCGCACCGAGCAGAACTGCGGTGACACTCGCCACCAGGAGCCACGCCTGACCGGTTGCCAGCCCGGTGGCCGCCAGACCGGCCCCCGGGCCGACGGTCGAACCGTAAGGCATATCTTTCTCCCTTTTCCCTCCATGATCCAGATTGACGGAACAGACCATATGATGTTCAACGGGAATTTACGGACATTTCCAGCACCCGTGGCGACAGCCGTAGAAGGCTGACTGTTTTGTGACACCGTTCCAAAACGCCTATCGTGGGCGCATGGCCAGACCACGAGAGTTCAGCGAGGACCGGGTCGTCACCGCGGCCATGGAGGCGTTCTGGCGGCACGGGTACGAGGCCACCTCGACGCGCACCTTGTGCGACAGCACCGGCCTCGGACCGTCCAGCCTCTACAACACCTTCGGCGGCAAGCGGCAGCTCTACCTCCGCGCCCTCCAGCGCTACTACGAGACCGCCACCGCCGAGCAGGTCGAGATCCTGCGCGGTGACGGCCCCGCCAAGGAGCGGCTGCGCGCGATGATGGTCCACGCCGTCGACGCCGACCTCGACGCGACGGGCACCCAGGGCTGCTTCGCGATCAGCGCGGCCGTAGAGGTCGCCGGTTCGGACCCGCAGGTCCGGGAAGCGGTGCGGCGCAGCTTCGACCGCGTCGAGGAGGAGCTGTGCGCGATAGTGGAACAGGGGCGGCGCGCGGGCGAGATCCGTTCGACCGGCGAGGCGCGGACGGTGGCGCGCCGGGTCCAGAGCACGTACTACGGCCTGCGCGTCCTCAGCCGCGTCCAGGACGACCGCGAGGTCCTGCTCGCCACGGTGGACGGCATGCTGGCGGACCTCTGACACCGACGGGCCCCCGGCCCGCCGTCAGCCCTCGCCCCAGTCAGGCGGAACCTGGACCTCCGAGGTCCGGCGGTGCGCCGGCCCGGGCCGCGCGGCGGCGGTAGTCGGCGTTTATGCGCTGCGCCTCTTCGAGCTGGTCCTCAAGGATGACGATCCGGCAGGCGGCCTCGATCGGCGTCCCCTGGTCGACGAGTTCCCGCGCGCGGGCCGCGACGCGCAGCTGATAGCGCGAGTAGCGGCGGTGCCCTCCCTCGGAGCGCAGCGGGGTGATCAGGCGCGCTTCGCCGAGGGCACGCAGGAAACCGGGAGTGGCACCGATCATCTCGGCCGCCCTGCCCATGGTGTAGGCGGGGAAGTCATCGTCGTCGAGGCGGTTGAGCGAGTCGTCTGCTGTCATGTCACCCCTCGTGAAGCAGCTTCGCAGAACACGTGGAACAGCCTGTGGAACACGTGGAGGGGCTCTGGTGCCGTACGACACCAGAGCCCCGAAGGATTGGCTACACCATCTGCCGACCTAGTGCTGCGTCGGCCCTCTGTTTCCGCACGGCCGCCCGGAAATCTGGCGGGGATGCGGGGATCGCGGATGCGTGACCGGAGACCACCTGCCTATCGATGTCCTGCGGTACCCGGGATGCATCTGTACGCCTTGCCCGGGCGATCCTGATGGCGCTCGCTTCCTCCGTTCTTCCCTCTGGGCCACGCCGTGGCCTCGTACCTGATGGAACTGATACTGCGGTGTTGCTCGTGGCGTCCCCTGATCACTGCGGGTCGCCCGGTCCGGCGGTCAGCCCCGTCACCGTCATGCACAACCCTGGCTTCGAAGCTCCACCGCCGCACCGTGGTGCGGATACTGCCTGCCCGGCAGTTCGTGTCTGCCGGGCCCTTCTCGACCTCTTCGTTCTCGCCTACAAGAGAAACCATACTCAGACGACCATGGAATGTCTACCTCAGCGGGAGCAGATTTCTGGACGCACTGCCGCCAGATAGTCGAACGTGCCGATCTACGCCTGTAGATCGGCACGTGACCCGCCCTTCCCCCGCCGGTCGCTCAGACCGGCGTGGGCGCGCCCAGCAGCGCGGAGGCCCGCTGGAGCGGGCTGACGTGGTTCGCGGGCGGGGCTTCGGGGGCCGCGGTGGTGCGGCAGGTGAAGCCGAGCTGAGCCATGGCCCGGAGGACCTCGCCCGCGCTGAAGTCGCGGCGGTCCTGGCGCGTGATGACCGCACCGACCTGCTTCACGGGGTAGTGGCGCCGGCCGATGATCACGTACTGTCCGGTGATCGGCTCGGGCTTGACGCCCTTCATCGTCTCCAGCACGGAGCTCTTGGTCAGGTCGAACGGGAAGCGGGCGATCACACAGCGCATGAGACCTCACAGAGGGAAGGGGTGGGGGCGAGCCTTGACGTGGCGGGGCCGGCCGTCCGCCCGGCTCCGGACGCCGCCAGGTGCACGGCGTCGGGCCCGCGGCCGTCGATGACGTCCCGCAGACGGACGCGGTCCGTGTAACCGGCGCCGTCACGCACGGCGGTGAGCCCGGCCCGGGTGACCAGGCCGGTGCGGTGGCCGTCCTCGTCGCAGACGAGCAGGTACCCGACGCGGGCACCCGCCATGACGGAGAGGGCGACCTCGACCGTCATGTCCTTCCAGACCCGCGGCCCGGCTTCGTCCATGGCCTCGGCCACGGCTCCGGACATGACGCCCGACGCGACGTCGGCCTTCGGTTCGTCCTCGATGCCGGTGCCCGCCGAGCGGGGGTACGTCTGGACCAGCGTCAACACTGCCTCCTGCTGAAGGGGGTGGAGAAGGGGCCGCCACGGTGGCGTGGAGCGCGATGAACGCCTCACGCCGCCGATGCCCGGAAGCCGGCCTGCGACGCGGCGGCGCGCCGCGCCGCCGACGTGGGGCGGCGACGGCCGCGTGACGCGGCGCCGCGCTCGGTGCGTTCCGTCACCGGCGCGGTGACGACGACCGGGACGCCGGAGGGGGTCTGGGCCCCGGTGATGCGGTGCAGTTCCTGCTCGCCGGAGCGGACCTGTGTGATCCGCGGGCGGATGCCGGCGTCGGACATGAGGCGGACCATGCCGCGGCGCTGGTTCGGGGTGACCAGTGTGACGACGCTGCCCGACTCGCCGGCCCGCGCGGTCCGGCCGCCGCGGTGGAGGTAGTCCTTGGGGTCGGTCGGTGGGTCGACGTTGACGACGAGACCGAGGTCGTCGACGTGGATGCCGCGTGCGGCGACATTCGTGGCGACGAGCACGGAGACGTGTCCGGTCTTGAACCACGTGAGAGTACGGGTGCGCTGGGCCTGGGACTTGCCGCCGTGCAGCGCCGCCGCCCGCACGCCGCTGTCGAGCAGGTCCTGGGTCAGCCGGTCGACGGCGTGCTTGGTGTCCAGGAACATGATCACGCGGCCTTCGCGGGCGGCGATCGCCGCCGTCGTGGCGTGCTTGTCGGCACCCTGAACGTGCAGCACGTGGTGCTCCATCGTCGACACCGCACCGGCCGAGGGGTCGACCGAGTGGACGACGGGATCTGCCAGGTAGCGGCGCACCAGGAGGTCGACGTTGCGGTCCAGCGTGGCCGAGAAGAGCATCCGCTGCCCGTTGGGGCGCACCAGGTCGAGCAGCTCGGTGACCTGCGGCATGAAGCCCATGTCGGCCATCTGGTCGGCTTCGTCCAGCACGGTGGTGTCGACCTGGTCGAGGCGGCAGTCGCCCCGGTCGATGAGGTCCTTGAGCCGGCCCGGCGTCGCGACGGCGACCTCGGCGCCGCCGCGCAGCGCGGAGATCTGCCTGCCGATCGACACCCCGCCCACGACGGTGGCGAGGCGCAGCCTGACGGCGCGGGCGTATGGGGTGAGCGCGTCGGTCACCTGCTGGGCGAGCTCGCGGGTGGGGACGAGGACCAGCCCCAGCGGCTGCCCGGCCCCGGCGCGCCGCCCGGCGGTCCGGGAGAGCAGGGCGAGGCCGAAGGCGAGGGTCTTGCCGGAGCCGGTGCGCCCGCGGCCGAGGACGTCACGGCCCGCGAGGGAGTTCGGCAGCGTCGCTCCCTGGATCGGGAAGGGCACCGACACGCCCTGCCTGCCGAGTTCGGCCAGCAGCGGCGCGGGCATGTCGAGATCGGCGAAGCGCTCCACGGCGGGAAGGGCCGGGGTGGTCGTGACGGGGAGGGCGAACTCCCCGTGGAGCACGGCGGGGCGGCGACCACGACCGCCGGTGGGCCGGGTCGACCGGTTGCGCGCGAAACGGTCATTCGTGTGTGTGCGGTTCATGTGGAACCTTCCTTGATACGGCACACATCAAGGAATTCCACCGGCGAACAGCGGCACGGAGGAGCACGAGACATGGACCGAATAGAACGCGAAAACGCGAAATTACGAGGACGCGTGAATACGAGAGCGCGAGAACGTCAGAACGTTCAGAACGTCAGAACGCGTGAGACAGGAGAACCGGAGAAGCGGTTCCGATGGCGCCTCGTCGGACGCCTGGAGGGAAAATGGGGACCACGGCAATGGCGTCGCGGACCGAGACCCTTCGGTTGGGCGTTCCCGCAGGCGGAACCACTGCGGGAAAACGCAGGCAGCTGGGGCCCGCACCCCGAAGGATGCGGGCCCCAGCTGCAAGTGCGCGTACGCGTCAGGCGGGAACGATGTTCTCGGCCGTCGGGCCCTTCTGGCCCTGCGCGATGTCGAAGCTCACCTTCTGGCCTTCGAGCAGCTCACGGAAGCCCTGGGCGGCGATGTTCGAGTAGTGGGCGAAGACGTCGGCGCCGCCGCCGTCCTGCTCGATGAAGCCGAAGCCCTTTTCCGCATTGAACCACTTCACGGTACCAGTAGCCATGTCATATCTCCTTTGGGGCAGTACATCGGGATCCACACTGCGCGGACACCGTGTCGCCGCGATGATCACCCCGCCCGGAAAAAGACCGGAAATACAAGAGTGCTCTCGCCGGAGAGACCGGCCAGGGCACTTGAGTCTCGGGAACCACAACTGCAACTGAGATCGACAGTAGCACGTAATGAGGGCCGGTGTGCGACGGAAAATTACCCCCTGCCCGGAGCGGCAAAAACCCTTGCCGCCAGGTCAGTGAAACTCTCACACCGCGGTCTCACATATTCATGGGCCCAGGTCGGCGAAATACGGGGAGCAGCGCGTGCCGGGCGACGGAAATCCTGCTCCCGCCCGGCGGCCGGGACACGTCAGGAATCCGCGCCGCGCGGCCAGGCGGCCTCGCGCAGCAGGCGCAGCCCGTTGAGGCCGACGATGACGGTGGAGCCCTCGTGGCCCGCCACTCCCAGGGGCAGCGGCAGCGTGCCCGCCAGGTCCCAGGTGACGAGGACGGCGATGAACACCGCGGCGATGGCCAGGTTCTGGACGACGAGGCGTCGGGCCGTGCGGGAGAGCCGTACGACGGCGGGGATCGCGGTCAGTTCGTCGCGGACCACGACGGCGTCGGCGGTCTCCAGGGCGAGGTCGGAGCCCGCCCTGCCCATGGCGACGCCGCAGTGGGCGGCGGCCAGCGCCGGGGCGTCGTTGACGCCGTCGCCCACCACCAGTACGCGGCGCCCCTCGGCCTCCCACGCCTTGACGGCGGCGACCTTGTCCTGGGGCAGCAGCCGGGCGCGGACGTCGGTGATGCCGACCTCGGCGGCAAGGCGTTCGGCGGCGCGTTCGTTGTCCCCGGTCAGCAGGACGGGGGTGCGGCCGGTCAGCCGGGTGAGCGCGGCGATGGTGGCGGCGGCGTCCGCGCGCAGCCGGTCCGCGATGCCGATGAGCCCGACCGGCTCACCGTCACGCAGTACGACGACGGCGGTGCGTCCGGCGTCCTCCAGGGCCCGCACCGCACGCCCGGCGCCGGACCCCCGGCCGGCGAGGTCCGTGCGCTCCATCGGGTCGGCGAGCAGCGCGGGCGAGCCGACCCCGACCTCGCGGCCGTCGATCGTGGCGGTGACGCCCCGGCCGGGCACGGAGGTGAAGTCCTCGGCCGCGGCCAGGCGCAGGCCGCGTTCGCGGGCGGCGCCGACGACGGCGCGGGCCAGCGGGTGCTCGCTGGCGTGTTCCGCGGCGGCGGCCAGGGCGAGGAGGGTGTGCTCGTCAAGGCCGCTGCCGGGCAGGGGGCGGATGTCGGTGACGCAGGGGGTGCCCTCGGTCAGGGTGCCGGTCTTGTCGAGGGCGACGGTGTCGACCTGGGCCAGGCGTTCCATGATGACGGCGGACTTGGCCAGGACGCCGTGGCGGCCCGCGTTGGCGATCGCGGAGAGCAGCGGCGGCATGGTGGAGAGCACCACCGCGCACGGCGAGGCGACGATCATGAACGTCATCGCGCGGAGCAGCGCCGACTGGAGCGCGTCGCCGAAGGCGAGCGGGACGGCGAAGACGGCGAGGGTCGCGAGGACCATGCCGATGGAGTAGCGCTGCTCGATCTTCTCGATGAACAGCTGGGTGGGCGCCTTGGTCGCGGAGGCTTCCTCGACCATCTGCACGATCCGGGCGATCACCGAGTCCGACGGGTCGCGTCCGACGCGTACGCGCAGGGCACCGGTGCCGTTGACGGTGCCGGCGAACACCTCGTCCCCGGTCCGCTTGGCCACCGGCAGCGGTTCGCCGGTGATGGTGGCCTGGTCGATCTCGCTCGCCCCGTCGAGGACGCGCCCGTCGGCGCCGACGCGTTCGCCGGGGCGGACCAGGATGACGTCGCCGATCGCGAGCCGTGCGGCGTCGACGGTCTCCTCGGTGCCGCCGGGGCCGAGGCGCGTGGCGGTGGCGGGCGCCAGGTCGAGCAGGCCGCGTACGGAGTCCGCGGTGCGGGCGGTGGCGACGGCCTCCAGGGCGCCGGAGGTGGCGAAGATGACGATCAGCAGCGCGCCGTCGAGGGCCTGTCCGATCGCGGCGGCCCCGAGCGCCGCGACCACCATCAGGAGGTCGACGTCCAGGGTCTTGTCCTTGAGCGCCTTCAGCCCCTCCCAGCCGGGCTCCCAGCCTCCGGTGACGTAGGTGGCCGCGAACAGCGGGCCCCACAGCCATGCGGGGGCGCCGAGGAGGTACGCGGGGAGGGCGAGCAGGAAGAGCACCAGCGCGGCGAGCGCCCAGCGGGCCTCCGGCAGCGCCAGGGTGCGGGTGCGGCGGCGCGGCGGGGCCGCCGGGCGCGGTTCCGCCGGGGCCGGAGTCGGCCGCTGGTCCAGGGCAGAAGGCATGGCGGAGCAACCCTTCGGGTGCGGGCGGGATGACGTCTCCACCATACAAGAACAATTGAACAGGTCTTCATGTGTCATCGGTAAGATGGCCGGTATGGGCCACGGAATCGACAGCAGGACAGACGCCACCGCGCGTGAGCGGCTCGACGCGGCGGGGGTCTCCGACGTCGCCGCGACCCTGCAGGCGCTGGCGACGCCGTCCCGCCTGTACATCCTGGCCCGGCTCCAGGAGGGCCCCTGCACCGTCGGCGTCCTCGCCGAGGCCGTCGACATGGAGGCCTCCGCCTGCTCCCACCAGCTCCGCCTGCTGCGCAACCTGGGCCTGGTCAGGGGCGAGCGGCACGGCCGCTCCATCGTCTACTCCCTGCACGACAACCACGTGGCCGAACTCCTCGACCAGGCGCTCCACCACGTGGAGCACCTCCGGCTCGGCCTGCCCGACGCAGCGGCTCCCGAGGCCGCGGCTCCGGAGAAGTAGCGGTCACCGCGGCAGGGAGCGGATTTCCGCGCGTCCCTTCACGCGTCCCTTCACGCGGCGGCGAACCGTACGCGTCCGCTCGCGCCGTCCGACAGGAACGCCGCCACCGAGCGCCCCTCCTCCGCCACCTCGTCGCGCTCCGCCCGCGTGAGGCGCCGCAGCGGGGTCACCACCACGGTGCCGTCCTCCACGGTCCAGGTCGCCGCCGCCCGGCCGTCGACGAGGACGGCGCGTTCCCCGGCGACCGACAGTCCGCGGTGGGCGTCGTCGATGACACGGGTGCGGTCGTCGTAGCCGAGGATCGCGTTGTCGAACGCGGGCAGGAACCGCACCGGCGCGGGTGTGCCCGGGTCGGGGCGCGGCGCGTCGGGGAGGTCGAGCAGCTCACGGCCGCGCTCGTCGCGGAAGGTGATCAGTTCCGCACGGGTCGCGGCGACCGCGGCCGGCAGACCGGCCAGGCCGCTCCAGGCGCGCAGATCCGCCGTGGCCGCGGGGCCGAACGCGGCCAGGTAACGCCGCACCAGAGCCTGGCCGACCGGGTCGGAGCCCTCCGGGGCCGCCGGGGCGATGCCACGCCCCAGCCAGGTGGTGAGCGGGATGTTGCGCACGCCCGCCCTGGTGCGCCACAGGCCGCGCGGCGGCATCTGCGCCATGGGCACCAGCGCGGCGACGAGCATCTCCCCCAGGGCGCGCGGCGCCGTCGTCGGCCAGCGGCCGGCGACCGCCCGCGTCAGCTCGGCCATGGACCGCGGCTCACCGTCGGACAGCACCTCCCGGCCCGCGGCGGCCAGTTCAGCGAGGTCGACGCCGTCGAGGTCGCGGCGGTAGACGCCGAGCACCCGCTGGCGCAGCATCGCGTCGTGCCGGGCCCGCCAGGCCAGGGTGTCGTCGGCGGTGACCAGGTGGACGGTGCGGCGCATGAGATGCGTACGCACGACACGGCGCTCGACGAGCAGGTCGTCGAGGCTTCCCGGCGCGAAGCCGCGCAGTCGCGACCAGAGTCCGACGAACGGCTCCTGCGGTTCCTGCGCCTGCAGGCCGCAGAGGTGCGCGACCGCCGCCAGGGGCGGCATGTCGGCGCGGTCGAGGAGCAGTTGCCTGGCGAGCGTGGCGCGGCCGAGGGCCCGGGTGTCGAGGACGGTCACCGCGCCACCGCCGGGTACTCCTCGGCCGGCCGGAGGGCACACCGTCGGGGCGGGCGGGACAAGGCGGTCACGGGCATACGGGCTGCTCCTGAGGTGTCTTCGGCTCGATTCGGCGACGGCACCACCGTCCCAGGAGATGCGGTCAGGCAGTGTCCGCGACTTCCGTACACCTACGGTGGCGTACGGTGGCCCGCATGTCGCGGGGCGCCCTCATGTCGCGGCGCGCACGCACCGTCGCATCGGAGACACCAGCGCATGAGTACACCACCCTCGTCACCCGGCTCCGGGCCGACCGGCGGAGCGGCCGTCCGGATCGGCGCCCTCGTCCCCCTGTCGCGGCCCGGCTGGGTCGAAGCGGGCCGACACCTGCTCGCCGGTCTCGAATCGGCCGTCCACGACGTCAACGCGACCGGCGGGATATCCGGACGGCCGCTTGAACTGGTGGTGCGGGACACCGCGGCCGATCCGGAGAGGGCAGCGGCGGCCGTGGAGGAACTGGCTCAGCTGGGTGTGGCCGCTCTGGCCGGGGAGTACCACAGCGTCGTGGCCCGCGCCGCCGCCGCGCGGGCCGACGCCGTCGGGCTGCCGTTCCTGTGCTCGTCGGCGGTGTTGGACGCGCTCACCGAACAACCGACCCCGTGGGTGGCGCGCCTCTGCCCCGCGCAGTCCCACGGCTGGCGGATCTACGCCGACTTCCTCCGCGGCGCGGGCCACCCGCACATCGCCGTGGCCGCCCAGTCGAGCGTCTACTGGGCGGCGGGGACCCGCATCCTGCGGGACCGGCTCGCTCCGCACGGCGGCACCGTGACCGAACTCGACGTGAGCGACCTGTCCCCCGCGGCTGTGTGCGACCGGCTCGCCGGCACCCGTGCCACGGCTCTCCTCGTCCTGACCGGGCAGCCGGAGCCCGCCGTGTCGATCGTGCGGGCCGTCCGCCGCGACCGGCGTCTGGCCGGGGTCATGATCGGCGCTCCGGCCGGGCAGCCGGAGTTCGCCGAATGGGCGGGGCTCCTGGGCGAGGACGGCGCGGCGGTCCCGTTCCTGCGCTATCTGCCCGAGCGTCTGACCGCCCTCGGCGCACGCGTCGACGCCGCCCTGCGCGAACGGCTGGCGGAGGCGCCGTCCTTCGTCGCCTTCGAGGGCTACGACACGGTCACCGTCCTCGCCGATGTGCTGCGCTCCCACGGCACGGACCGGGCAAGCACGGCCGAGGCGTGGCCGCGCGTCGCGGTCGAAGGGACCCGCGGACCCATCCGGTTCTCCCGTACGCCGGGCATCGGCGTCTGGCAGTGGGCGTGGCCGCCGGTCCAGGTCGTCGACCGGGACCCGGCGGAACCGGGGCGCTTCCGGGTCCTCCACAGGGGCTGAGGTACGCGGGTGCGTGGCATGGGCCGCCAGGGGCACAGTGAGGGCATGACGACGACACTCGGCGCCTTCGTGCTCGGCACCCCCGACCCGCCCGCGCTGGCCGACTTCTACCGGGCCCTGCTGGGCTGGCAGGAAGTGGAACGCCGGCCGGAGTGGGTCCGGCTGCGGCCACCGGAGCGGGAACGGCCCGGCCTCAGCTTCCAGTTGGAGACCGACCACACTCCCCCGGTCTGGCCGCAGCGGCCGGGCTCGCAGCAGATGCAGGCCCACCTGGACCTCCGGGTCGACGACCTGGAGGCCGAGACCGAGCGGGCCCGCGCCCTCGGCGCGACGCTGGAGGAGCACCAGCCGCAGAAGGACGTACGAGTGCTGCGCGACCCGCACGGGCACCCGTTCTGCCTGTTCCTGCCCAAGGCCTGAACCCGGCTGCCCGACCGGGAGGCCCGGTTAGCCTGGCGGGATGGATCTGCGACTGGCCGCGTACGCCGTGTGCATCGAGGACGGGCGGGTGCTGCTCGCCCACGCCGTGAAACCGGACGGCGGGATGGTCTGGACCCTGCCGGGCGGCCGGGTCGAGCATGCGGAGGACCCGTTCGACGCGGTGGTCAGGGAGGTCGCCGAGGAGACCGGCCTCGACGCCGTGGTGGAGCGACTGCTCGGCGTGGACTCACGGGTGGTCCCCGCGGCGGAGCGCCGGCGGCCCGGCCGCCCGGAGCTCCACAATGTCGGCGTCTTCTACCAGGTCCGTGTCACCGGCGGGCAGCTCCGCCCCGAGCCGAACGGCGACACCGCCGAGTCGGTCTGGACCCCGGTCGGCGACGTCCCCCGCCTCGTCCGGTCCTCACTGCTCGACATCGGCCTCGCCCTGGCCAGGACCGCCCCCGTCACGGGTCACGTCGAGCCCCTGCCGGTCGGCGGCCTCGTACAGCACTGAACGCGGCGACCAGCCCCACCAGCACAGCCGCCCCCGCGGCGTAGACGGGAAGCCACAACGTCGTCGTGGCCGACAGGCAGTCGGCGGCGGCCGCGTGGCTCCGGACGGCCTGAGCGTGGGCCAGGGCCTCGGGGCTGCGGTCGGCCAGGTCCGCGAGGGCTGCCCGCGTCGTGAGGTCCTCATAGGTGCCGAGCGCGCCGCATTCGGCGCGCGTGCCCGGCATGGGGAAGAGCCAGGACCAGCGTTGCAGCATCGGCGCGAGCGCGATCGCCGCGCACAGGCCGACGACCAGTGCGTACACCGTGAGATGCCGGACGTAGGCCGCTCGGAGGCCCGGCGTCCACCTCGGCAGACGGTAGAAGCAGAAGACGATCGCGAGCAGCGTCACCCCGACGTACGTGGCGAACCACTGCCAGGAACCCTCCGCGAGCATCGCGGTCAGCACGGCGGCGAGCGCGATGCCGACGACACCCGGCTGGTCGGACGCGGCAAGGGCCGCCCCGGGCGCCGGAGCCGTGGCCCCTCGTACGCTCTGCTCGTCCACAGTCCTCCCGCCCGGGTCAGCCGGCCGCCAGTATCCGGGCGGATCACGCTCTCCCCCCGGAGCCATACCGGCCGCGCACTCGGGCGTGCCCCGGTTGGCGGGGCCGGTGCGGGGACACGGGCATGGGCCGAGGCCACCCGCATGCGGCCGTGCCGCCACTCGGTCATTCGGCCGTCCGTCGGCGATCCGCCGGGGCCGCGCGGAGCCCCGGCGACGACCGGTCGAGCAGCCGTGCGCGGGCCACGCCGTGTCCACGGCTCGGCTCCACGCGTACGGGCTGATCGCGGGCGATACTCGGCACGCAAGCATCCGCGTCGAACCGCCAGCCGCACGGAGCCCTCCGCAGCGGCGCGCAGAGGATTCCCGCCATGCGTCGTCCCACAGTCCGCAGCACCTGCCTGCCCGTGCTCGTCGCCGCCTGCTGCCTCGCCGTCGCCGGCTGCGGCAGCGCGCAGGCTCCCCAGGCCCGCACGCACTCCGCCGCGCCCTCCCCCGACTCCCCCGCCTCTCCTGCCTCTCCTGCCGGCTCCCGTGCCCCCGGGCCCGGGGGCCGGTCGGACGCCCGCATTCCCGGCCTCGGCCCGGCGACGCAGGCAGCCGTCGCCCCCGGCACCCGGCAGGTCCTCGTGGTCACCGGCGGCCCCGCGGCCAGGCCGAGCCACGCCTCCGCCGCGCTCTACGGCCGTGAGGGCACGACGGGCTGGCGCCGCGTGGCCGGACCCTGGCAGGCCCGCAACGCCGTGCGGGGGTGGACCCGCGACCACCGGGCCGGAGACCTTCGCACCCCGAGCGGAGTCTTCGGAATCCGTGACGCCGGCGGCCTGCTGCCCGACCCCGGTACGCGGCTGCCGTACGACCGCAGCGAGGAGTTCCGCGAGCCGGGCACCGGCATCTACGGCGAGACGCTCGACGGCACCTTCGACTACGTCCTGGCCATCGACTACAACCGCCGTCCGGGGACCTCCCCTCTCGACAAGTCCCGGCCGCTGGGAGAGGAGAAGGGCGGCGGCCTGTGGATCCACGTCGACCACGAGGGGCCCACCAAGGGCTGCGTCGCGCTGCCACGCGATCAGATGCGCCAGTTGCTGCGGCTCTTGAAGCCGGAGCACCGGCCCGTCGTCGTGATGGGGCCCCGGGCGGAGCTGCTGCGCTGATCGCGCAGCGGGTCCGCGCCCCCGGTTCCATGACCGACTCCGCACCGGGGGTTCGCCGCCGTCGCCGTACGGGAACAACCCCGACGTGAGACAGAGGGCGCGTCCTGGTGCGCGCCCCGGCCGAGCGGCCGAGCGGCGCCGGAAAGGCCGCGCGTCGGCGCACCGTCCGGCACACCCCATCGGACTCACGAGAGCCGGCCGAGTGATGACGCTGCGCACGCACGACGGCAACCGGGCACAGGGCACCGCCTACGCCGTCGGGATCGCCGCCGCGCTGCCCGTCCTCCTCATGGGCGTCGACGCGGTCGCGACCTCCATCACTGCCGCGCGGGCCGTGCTGTGGGCGGCGTTCGGCGTCGTCCTTTTCGCCATCCTGTGGCCCACGCGCGTCACCGCCGCCGCGGGTCTCCTCACCTCCCACGGCCTCGTCCGCAGTCACCACGTCCACCTCGGCCTGCTCACGTCGGTCGCCTGGCACGACGGCGTCTCACAGCGCGTCATCCTCCGCGACACCGAGGGCAACCGCCTCGAATTCGACCCCCGTCTCCTCGTCGCCGACCCGCTTCTCTGGCACGCCCTGCGGACGGGCGCCCGTACCAGCGCCGACCGCGGCACCCTGACCACCGGCCGGGCTGCCCTGCGGCAGCTGTCGCTGCGCGTCGAGCGGGAACTGGCCCGAGCCGTCCTGCCGCTGCCCGACGCGACCCCGCCGCTTCCGGCGCCGCGTCGACGGCAGCGGTGAACCATTCGAGCCCGCCGCACGTCTGCTACGTCGAGGCGCCCGCCCGCGGCCCCACGCCCCACGCCTCACCGTCCAAGCTCCACGAGACCGAGCGAGAGGCACGGAACGCATGACGAGGCCCGATCCGATCACCCGTCGGCTGCAGCGGCTCTTCACCGTCCTCGACACCGGCGGTGAGGGCTTCGTGACGTGGGACGACCACCAGCGGATCGTGGACAGATACGTCGCCGGCTACGGCCTGCCGAAGAGCGACCCCAGGATCAGGGAGCTGGAGCGGGCGTACTGGACGCAGTGGCTGGGGCTGCTGGCGCAGGCGCCGCCGGGCCGGGACCGGCTGTCCATGGACGAGTTCGTCGCGGCACACCGCGCCGTGGGCTACGGCGCGCGGGCCGCGCAGCTCCTCGACGACCTCGCGCGGGCCGTCTTCAACGTCCTGGACGTCGACCGCGACAAGCGGATCAGCAGGGACGAGTTCGCCAGGTACCTGGACTTCTGCCAGGTCTCCGGCGCCGACGCCGCGGCCATCTTCCGGCGCCTCGACCTGGACGGCGACGCCTTCATCTCCCAGCGGGAGGTGGCCAAGTCCCTCAGCGCCTTCCACCTGTACAACGACGACCTCACGACGCCGGGCGGCGTCTTCCTCGGCCTCAGCTGAACCGGCGCCATTGGGTACCGTGCGGCGACAGAAGACCGGCCGGGAGAGGAATCATGTCGCTCGTGGAACAACTGCCCGCGCTGATAGGCGTCGTGGTCGGCACGTTCGGCTCGTACGTGGTGCAGAGCCTGACCGAACGCCGACGGTGGAGACGGCAGCGCGATGAACGGTGGGACGAAAGACGCTTCGAGACGTACGGGCGTTACGGCAACGCCGTCAAGTCCCAGTTGCGCATCGCCCAGCGCATCGGCGCCGCCCGCGGCTTCCTGGATGTGACGGACTCCCTGCAGCCCGCCGAGGGACTGCCCCTCCTCGCCGAGGCCGAGTCCCACCGGGCCACGGAGTGGGAGTCGGTTCTGCTCGTCGGGGACGCGGCGACGATCGCTGCGGCGCGGCGTTGGCACGAGACGGTCTGGACCATCGAACTGCTCGTACGGGAAGGGCCGGTCGACGCCGAGCGGTGGACCAAGGCCCATCGGCTGGCCAGCGCGGCGCGCGACGCCTTCTACGAGAGCGCGCGCCGCGACCTCGGCATCGCGGGAGACCCGCCGCCTTCGGGCGCCTGGCCACGGCCGTGGCGGGCCGAACTCTCCGGTTGAGAGCCTGTGTCATCACCCCGGTCGGATCAGCGTGCGGCGTCTGGTGCGTGCGATCGCAAGGCGCCGGAGCGTCCCCGATGGGGGCCCCAGGCCCTTCAGGTCTGGGGGAGGAGCCACGTGGGCGTTTCGGCGACGCCTGGCCGGGGTGATGACACGGGCTCTGAGGCCCCGGGGGCGACCGGGCCGGGCGACGGCGAGCCTCTCCGGCTCGACCATCTGAGGTCCGCCGGCCACGCCGTCGAGCGCCGCATGGCCGACGCGGTCCCGGCGCAGCGCCTGGCCGCGCTCCTCACCGGCCTCGGCCGCACCGCGACCGCCCCCGGCGGAGTGACCCGGCGGCCGGCGCGTGGTGGCGGCCGGTGTTCCGTACCCTGGCGGCATGCGTATGCGCCCTACTCTGAGCTGGACTCCTGACGAGGACCTGCCGCCGGGGACGACGGACCCGCGGCCGGTCGCGGAGGTCCTGGCACCCGGCGGTGTCCTGGTGCTCAGCGGGGCGGGCATCTCGACGGAGTCGGGCATCCCCGACTACCGGGGGGTCGGCGGCAGCCTGAGCCGGCACACTCCGATGACCTACCAGGACTTCACCGGCAGCCACGCGGCCCGCCGCCGGTACTGGGCGCGCAGCCACCTCGGGTGGCGCACCTTCGGCGGTGCCCGCCCCAATGCGGGGCACCGCGCCGTGGCCGCGTTCGCGCGGCACGGACTGCTGACGGGCGTGATCACGCAGAACGTGGACGGCCTCCACCAGGCCGCGGGCAGCGAGGACACCGTGGAACTCCACGGAAGCCTGGGCCGCGTCGTCTGCCTGTCCTGCGGCGCCCGCAGCCCGCGCCGCGAGCTGGCCCACCGCCTGGCGGAGGCCAACCCGCACTTCGCGCCGGTGGCCGCGGGGATCAACCCGGACGGTGACGCCGACCTCACCGACGCGCAGGTCGGGGACTTCCGGGTGCTGCCCTGCACGGTCTGCGGCGGCATCCTCAAGCCGGACGTGGTGTTCTTCGGCGAGTCCGTTCCGCCGCGGCGGGTCGAGCACTGCCGGGCACTGGTGCGCGAGGCAAAGTCGCTGCTGGTCCTCGGCTCGTCGCTGACGGTGATGTCCGGGCTGCGGTTCGTCCGCCAGGCCGCCGAGGCCGGGAAGCCCGTGGTGATCGTCAACCGGGACGCCACCCGCGGCGACCGGTACGCCGTCACGCGGGTCGCGCTCCCCCTGGGCCCGACGCTGACCTCCGTGGCCGGCACGCTCGGTGTCCGCGTCGAGAGCGAGACGGCGAGCGAGTCCTCGTAGCGGCACCGCGGTGGCGCGGTTCCCGCACGGCACGCGCCATGCGGCCAGTCGGGCGGCCCCTGCCGTGTCGAAACCGCCCGGCCCGCCCGGTGTGGTTATAGATGGAGCCCTCCCATCCATCTCTCCCTGTCAAGAGGCCCCATGTCTTTGCGTCAGGTCACCACGGTCATCGCCGCCTCACTGCTCCTGTGCACCGCGTCGGCAGCCGACGCCCTCGCCGGCCCGAACGAGTCGGTGACCGTCGACCCCACCGGCCGCGTCGCCCCGGACGGCACCGTCACCCTGTCCGGCACCTACCGGTGCACCGGCGGCTACGGCCCCGTCTTCGTCTCCACGTCCATGGCCCAGGGCGACCCGGAAACCCGGTACAGCATCGGCGGCACCCGTGCCGTCTGCGACGGCCGGACGCACACCTTCTCCAACACCGGCCGCCCCTCCTTCAGGTTCAAGCAGGGCACGGGCACCGTCACGGCCACGGTGATGGAGCTCAACCTGCAGAGCGGTCTCCCGCTGCCGCGCTTCCACGCCGCGCAGCGACAGGACGTCACACTCACGCAGGGCTGAGGGCCGCGGGGTTTCCCCGGAGCCGCCCCTTGACGATCATGGTTGATAGCCTCCCCGGATGACTGCGACCTTTGACGAAGCCGTCCGTGCCCGACTGCTGGCCCCCAACATCTGGTACGTCGGGACCGTGTTCGCCGATGGAGCACCGCAGGTCAGCCCCATGTGGGTGGACCTGGAAGGGGACGGGGAGCTGACCTTCAACACCTCGGCGGGGCGGGTGAAGGAGGAGAACCTGCGGCGCGACCCCCGCGTCTACCTCTCGCACGCGGACGCCACCGACCCCTTCGACCGCGTACAGATCAGCGGCGTGGTGGCCCGCTTCATCGAGGGCGCGGAGGCGCACGAGCGGATGGACCGGCTCGCTCGGAAGTACCTCGGCAGCGAGCGCTTCGAGTGGCTCATGCCGGGTGAGCGGCGGGTCGCGGTGGTCGTGCGCCCGACCAAGGTGCGGCACATCGTCGGGGTGGAGCGGTTCCGGCCCGGTGGTCCCGTCCCCGCGGGCGAATGACCGGAGGGGCGGCGACGGTTCACCCGCCGCTGCCGACCGGCCTCCCCGCCGCTGCCGCTCCGCCTCCGGCCCTGCCCCGCGCGAGCGGCGACGCGCCGCGGCGGGACCGGCCGCCGAGCGGCCATCATGTCGGCATGGATGCGCTTTCCTCCCGGCTGCCCGCCGGCTTCTGGTCCGTCCCCTACGCCGGGGACCGCTTCCCCGGGGCGAAGGCCGTGGCCGAGCGGCCGGGCCTCGCGGCGGGAGCCAACTGCCAGCTGTTCGCGTACGCGGTGCTCGAACACTTCGGTCTCGCCCCGGCCCCGCTGCGCTCCAGCGACCTGTGGGACGACACCCGGACCACCGTGCGTGTCTCCGGTCCGGAGCCGCTGGACCTGGTGCTCTTCAACGCGTCCGACCGTGCCTACGGTGCCCACGTCGGCGTCTGGGCAGGCGACGACGCCGTCCTCCACCTCTGCGCCGAGGTCGGCCGCCCCGCCGTATGGAGCCTCACCGACTTCGCTGCGCGGGCACGCTACGGCGTCATGCTCGGCGCCAAGCGGGTGACGCGGCGGGCGACCGCGAGCACCTGATCCGTCCCGTCGCGACCGTCGGTACGCGGGAGAGGCGGGCACACGTTCGTATGATCACCGGTGACCTTTTGATCCGTCCGGCTGTTGAGCGGGGAGGAACGGCAGCAGCTGACGTGACGAGCATCAAGGAGCGGGCAATGAGGAGCAGTTGGAAGCGGGCCACCCGTGTGGCGCTCATGGTGGCGGCGTGCGCCGCGCCGGTCGCCCTGTCCACCGAGGCGGCACACGCCGACGAGACCCACCACAGCGGCTCGCACACCGGTCCGGTGGTGGCGCTGATCAACACCGGGCAGATCGACGACCCGATGGAAGACGTGCTGGAGCACACCCTGCTCTTCGGGGACGGGTACGCGTGGGACTGAGACGCCCCGGCCCCGTCCCGCCCCCGTAGCGGCTCAGCCGGCAGCGGACTCCCGGCACTCCACGTGCCCCCAGCCGTGTGCGTTCTTGGCGATCTTCTCGCCGGCGGCGTACGGCTTCTGGCAGTAGCAGCGGCCGGGGAACTTGGCCTTGATCACCCCGCCGGAGGTCCGCTTCTTCGCGCCGGTGGCGGCCTTCCGGGGCGCACGGCTCTCGGTCATGCGCTCCGGGCGGGGCTCGGGGATCTCCCGGGCGCCGTGGGCGGTGCCCGCGGGCTCCTGGGACGTCGCGGCGTCGCTGGCCGCGACGTCGGCGATGGCGTTCAGGTGATCGCCGTCCACCTGGTGCGCGGCCACGTGCCGGAACGTCACCTCGCGGCCCTGCAGCAGGGCGTCGATGCGTACGACGAGATCCTTGTTGGCGACCGGCTTCTTCGCCGCGGTCAGCCAGCCGTTGCGCTTCCAGGACGCGATCCACTTCGTGACCGCGTTCATCGCGTACTGACTGTCCATCCGCACTTCGAGCGGCACCGCGGGGTCCGTGGCCTCCAGCAGTTCGGCCAGCGCGGTCAGCTCCGCCACGTTGTTCGTGGAGTGGCCGAGGGGGCCGGCCTCCCAGCGCCGCGGCACCCCGTCGGCGTCGGCGACGACCCACGCCCAGGCCGCGAGACCGGGGTTCTTCTTCGCCGCACCGTCACAGGCAGCAATGATCAAGTCAGACATGCCCCGATGATTTCATCCCGCGACGACCGACCCCGCCACGGAGACGAGACCCACGTCACACACTCCTGTGTCACATCTCCGGGGGACCGTCCGTCATAGGGGTGTAACCGCAGTCCACGGCATGGGAGCGCACCATGGAAGCACGTCTGAACGCCTTCACCAATCCGGTCCTCGGCAAGGTCTTCAAGCACTTCATCGCCGCGAACAAGGAACTGGCGAACACGGCCCTGCCGGCCTCGACACAGGAACTGGTCAGGCTGCGCGCCAGCCAGATCAACGGCTGCGGCTTCTGCACCGACATGCATTTCAAGGACGCCGTGCACGCGGGTGAGTCCGCGGAGCGCCTGAACCTCGTCGCGGCCTGGCGTGAGGCGACCGTCTTCACCGACGCCGAGCGCGCGGCGCTGGAGCTGACGGAGGAGGCCACCCGTATCGCCGACGCGGCCGGCGGTGTCTCCGACGACGTGTGGGCGAACGCCGCCAAGCACTACGACGAGGACCAGCTCGCCGCCCTGGTCGGCTGCATCACCCTCATCAACGCCTTCAACCGCGGGAACGTGATGCTGCGGATGCCCGCGGGCGAATACCAGCCCGGCCAGTTCGGGTGACCTGGCGGCGTGACGCCGACGTGACAGGGCCGCGGTCGCCGGGGGACGTGGCCGGTCCGTCGTGCGTCCGCTCGGCGCGGACGGCGAAGGAACACGTCGTCCGTGCCGTTCGTGTCGGGGACGAGGTCGCGACACGGCACAGGGCCGGGCATCCCGCTTCCGCGGAAGTGCCCGGCCCTGATCGGGCGGACGTGGTGGCCCGGCGCTCTACACCTGGCCGCGCCACGCACCCGTCTCGACGCCGTCGCGCTTCTCGATGAACTGCTTGAACCGCTTGAGGTCACCGGTGACCTGCCGCTTGACGAAGCCGAGCTTGTCGCCGACGGAGTCGGCCAGACCCTTCGGGTCGTGGTCGAGCTGCAGCATGACCTTGGTCCTGCCGTCGTCGATCCGGTGGAAGGTGACGACACCGGCCTGCTTGGCCTCGCCGCCGGTCGTGGTCCACGCCACGCGCTCGTCCGGTATCTGCTCGGTGATCTCCGCGTCGAACTCGCGCTCGACGCCGCCGATCTTCGTCTTCCAGTGCGTGAGCGTGTCCGTACGCTGCTCGATGCGCTCCACGCCGTCCATGAATTCGGGAAAGGTCTCGAACTGGGTCCACTGGTTGTACGCGGCGCTCACCGGGACGTCGACCTCGATGGACTCTTCGACCTTGGACATGGAGTTACCTCAGCTTTCTGTGGTGCGGAGGGGACATGGTCGGGAGTTCCCGGCATCGCTCCATCCATGCGTGATCCCTGCGTGATCGATGCGTGGTGCCTGCTCGCGGGCCGGCGCGCGCGACCCTAGTCGGCGCGGCCGAGAGCCCTGGCGATCTCCGTGGCGTTGGCGTACCGGGTGCCTTCCAGTAGACGGTCGCCCACGGGCCGGGACGGTCGAAAAGCGGTTGCAGGAAGGACAGCTGCACGGTGACTCCTCATCGAATGCTCCGGGGGGTCCGAGCCGGGTGCCCAAGGTGACGGGGGGCGACACGAACCAGCTCCCTGTGCATTTCAGGGGCGGCACCGCTCACTCGCATGCAACGTAAGCGCGCCGGACGGGGGCCGCCATCGCGGCCGTCCCGCACCGGGTGACCGCGGGCACCCCACGCCACCTGCTGAAATGTCCGGCGCGCACACCGGCGCACGGACTGCGGCGGGCCCGTCACGACGCATGTGCCCCATACCGCCAAACGGCTGGGAAGCGGCGCGACCTCCCCAGGCACAGCGCCGCTTCCCGGCCGACCGCACACGTCTACCCGGCGGAGTTCGGTCTACGCCATGGAGATGATCGCCGTCACCCGCTTGCCCAGGGGCTCCCGCTCGGCGGTGAAGCTGTCGCAGAGGGCGGCGACCACCTCCAGGCCGTGCTGCCCGATCCGGCCGGGGTCGGGTTCGAGGACGGTCGGCAGGGTCGCGCTGCTGTCCCAGACGCTGACCCGGACGGCGCCGCCCACCACTTCGAGGGCGAGCAGCGACAGACCGGGCGCGTACTTGCAGGCGTTGGTCACCAGCTCGCTGACCACGAGCGGTACGACGCCCCGCGCACTGCCGGACACAGGGAGCCCGCGGTCCTGCGCGTCGGCGAGGAAGGAGCGGGCCAGCTGTCGCGCCCGTGCGATCCCCTCGCTGCCCTCGATGGCCGCGGAGACGGAGAGACGCGCGTCGTCCAGCGGCTCACCGCCGCCGTCCTCCGCCGTCCGCACCACACCGCCCGGCTCTGCCTTGATCTGTCCGCACATGAGCATCACACCGGACCGCTTACCCCCTGATCCGCTGCGGAATCCGCGGCCGGGCGATCCGGCCGGGTCCCCCGTCGGCGGCACCCCAAACCCGCCGTCCGCGCCCGGACCGGGGCTCCCGCCTCGCGGCGGCCGACGCTCCCCGCTCACGGCGAGCGAGGTTCTTGGCCCCGGTAGGTGTGCGTACGTACATTCGGGGCAGGCGCACGGGGACGGGGGCAGACATGGGTCACGAGAGACAAGGGGCGGGTCAGATGATCACCGCGACAGTGCCGGGCCGGACGCAGGCGACGCAGAGCGAACCCACGCCCACCCAGCAGGCACTGCC
>NZ_JBFAHX010000059.1:0-39810 GCF_040654435.1 Streptomyces sp. NPDC050703 | reverse complement strand
GCAGTCCTAGACAGCTCCACCACACCGGAGGTCTTCGCCTTTGATCAAGACCCCCGTGTCAACAACGCTCGTGATCAATACAGCTAGGGCGTGTTCCGAGGGGCGTCACGGCGCGGACATTTCTCCGCGCTGTGCAGGTGCCGGACGAAGGGGAAGCGATGATTCCGCGCCAATGACGTCCAAACCGTTGACACGTGACTGCACCCTGTGGCCGAGAAGCCGGTACGCGCCCTCATCCCACGGGATGACACTCCGCCCGACGCAGTACAGCGACCGTGGGCCGAGAGTCCGGCTCGCAGTCGGACTCCCGCCCCCCATTCGGCGGTGACTATGGAAGGGCATCCTGCTGGACCCCCTGACGTGCGAAGACGCACCTCGGACGTGCGGAGACCGCACATCGAAGGGGGTCGTCCCTGCCTGCCCAACCCGACGGGAGTCCCCTTCGCCGTGGCTACGTTCCTGTACAAACTAGGCCGCCTCGCCTTCCGGCGCCGCCGCTATGTGGCACTGCTCTGGGTGGCGCTCCTCGTCGGTGCGGGCGTCGCGGCGTCGACCGCACCGGCACCGCCCGAGGACTCCTTCTCGATGCCGGGGACGGAGTCGCAGAAGGCCTTCGACCTCCTGGAGAAGCGCTTCCCGGACGCCAGCGCCGACGGCGCGAGCGCCCGCGTCGTCATACGGGCCCCCGAGGGCGAGAAGGTCACCTCCGCCGAGCCCAAGGCCGAGGTCGAGAAGATGATCTCGGCCATCGGCAAGGGCTCGCAGGTGGCGAGCGTCGACGACCCGTACAAGGCGAAGACCGTCAGCAAGGACGGCACCACCGCGTACGCCTCCGTCACGTACAAGGTCGTCGCCACCGAGCTGACGGACAAGTCGCGCGACGCCCTGACCAAGGCCACCGACGCCACCCGTGACGCGGGACTGACCGTCGAGACCGGCGGTGACGCCGTCATGGCCGAGCAGGAGATGGGCGGCAGCGCCGAACTCATCGGCATCGCGATCTCCGCGGTCGTCCTGATCCTCACCTTCGGCTCGCTGGTCGCCGCGGGCATGCCGCTGCTCACCGCGATCATCGGCGTCATGATCGGCGTCTTCGCCATCGGGGCGCTCGGCAGCGTCCTCGAACTCTCCAGCACCACCCTCACCCTGGCGACGATGATCGGCCTCGCCGTCGGCATCGACTACGCCCTCTTCATCGTCTCCCGCTACCGGGCGGAGATAGCCGAGGGCCGCACACCGGAGGACGCCGCGGGACGCGCCACCGGCACCGCCGGTTCCGCCGTGGTCTTCGCCGGACTCACCGTCGTCGTCGCCCTCTCCGGCCTCGCGGTCGTCAACATCCCGATCCTCACCAAGATGGGCCTCGCCGCGGCGGGCACCGTCGTGGTCGCCGTCCTCATCGCGCTCACCATGATCCCCGCGCTGCTCGGCTTCGCCGGCCGCAAGGTGCTGAGCCGCAAGGACCGCAAGAAGCCCGCGGGCCACAGCGACCCGCACGCCAAGCCCAAGCTCGGCACCCGCTGGTCCCGCTTCGTGCTGCGCCGCCCGCTCGCCGTCCTGACCGTCGCCGTCCTCGGCCTCGGCGCGGTGGCGGTCCCGGCCACCAGCCTCGAACTCGGTCTGCCCGACGAGGGCTCGTCGGCGCCGGACAGCACCCAGCGCAAGGCGTACGACATGCTGTCCGAGTCCTTCGGCGCGGGCTTCAACGGCCCCCTGATGGTCACCGTCAGCAAGGACGCCGACGTGGCGGGCGCCGCCAAGACCGTCGGCGACAAGCTCGCCGAGGTCGAGGGAGTCGTCGCCGTGACGCCGCCCGCGCCCAACAAGGCCGGGGACACCGCGATCATGAACGTCGTCCCGAAGACCGGGCCGAGCGACCACAAGACCGAGGAACTGGTCAAGACGATCCGCTCGAACGCCGGTGACATCGGCGCCGACACGGACTCCGAGATCCTGGTCACCGGTCAGACCGCGATGACCATCGACTTCTCGCAGACCCTGGACGACGCGCTCATTCCCTACCTCGCCCTGGTCGTCGGCCTGGCGTTCGTGCTCCTGATGCTGGTCTTCCGCTCGATCCTGGTCCCGCTCAAGGCGGCGCTCGGCTTCCTGCTCTCGGTGGCCGCCGCGCTCGGCGCCGTCGTCGCCGTCTTCCAGTGGGGCTGGCTCGCGGACATCGTGGGCGTCGACCAGCCCGGCCCGATCATGAGCATGATGCCGATCTTCATGATCGGCGTGGTCTTCGGTCTCGCCATGGACTACGAGGTCTTCCTCGTGACCCGGATGCGCGAGGCGTACGTCCACGGGTCGAGCCCCGCCGAGTCGGTCGTCACCGGCTTCACCCACGGCGGACGCGTCGTGGCCGCCGCCGCGATCATCATGATCAGCGTCTTCTCCGGCTTCATCATGGAGAACGACGACATGATCAAGATGATGGGCTTCGGCCTCGCGGTCGCCGTCCTCTTCGACGCCTTCGTCGTCCGCATGGCGATCGTCCCCGCGGTCCTCGCCCTGCTCGGCAAGTCCGCGTGGTGGCTGCCGCGCTGGCTGGACAAGGCCCTGCCCAACGTCGACGTGGAGGGCGAGAAGCTGCACAAGTCCCTCGGCGACACGGTGGCGCCGGGCGCGGAGACCGAGCGGGAGCTGACGCCCGTCGGCCGCTGACACGCCGCCGTACCCGCTGAGCGGGCCGGGCGGGACCCCCTGGCAGAGGGAGTCCCGGCCGGCCCGCTCCGCCATGTCCGGCGGCGGCCCGCACGCGCGCGTGGGCACGGTTTCGCAACTGATCAGGAATCGAGAAGCATCCGCACCGGGGCCTCCCTAGATTGGGCGGTACGGAGAGCACGGGCACGCCGCCCCCGCGACGGTGAACGGGAGCGCGGCGGGCCTCGAAGAGGGAGAGACGATGAGCAAGGCCCCACGTACGGACGAGCGGGCGTCCACGCCGCACGCCGCCGACAGCCACGACCTGATCCGCGTGCACGGGGCGCGGGAGAACAACCTCAAGGACGTCAGCGTCGAACTGCCCAAGCGCAGGCTCACGGTGTTCACCGGCGTCTCGGGGTCGGGCAAGAGCTCCCTGGTGTTCCACACCATCGCCGCCGAGTCCCAGCGGATGATCAACGAGACGTACAGCGCGTTCGTGCAGGGCTTCATGCCGACCCTCGCCCGTCCCGAGGTCGACGTGCTCGAAGGACTCACCACCGCGATCATCGTCGACCAGCAGCGGCTCGGCGCCGACCCGCGCTCCACGGTCGGCACCGCCACCGACGTCAACGCCATGCTGCGCGTGCTGTTCAGCAGGCTCGGCGAGCCGCACATCGGCTCGCCCAACGCGTACGCGTTCAACGTCGCCTCGGTCCGGGCGAGCGGCGGCATCACGGTCGAGCGCGGCGCCGGGAAGACCAAGACCGTGAAGGCCACCTTCCACCGCACCGGCGGCATGTGCACCCGCTGCGAGGGCCGCGGCAAGGTCTCCGACATCGACCTCACCCAGCTCTACGACGACTCCAAGTCGCTCTCCGAAGGCGCCTTCACCATCCCCGGCTGGAAGTCCGACAGCCAGTGGACCGTGCAGCTCTACGCCCAGTCGGGCTTCGTCGACCCGGACAAGCCGATCCGCGAGTACACGGAGAAGGAACTCCAGGCCTTCCTGTACGGCGAGCCGACCAAGATCAAGGTCAACGGCGTCAACCTCACCTACGAGGGGCTCATCCCCAAGGTCCAGAAGTCGTTCCTCGCCAAGGACCGCGAGGGCATGCAGCCCCACATCAGGGACTTCGTGGACCGGGCCGTCGCCTTCACCACCTGCCCCGAGTGCGAGGGCACCCGGCTCAGCGCCGAGGCGCGGTCCTCCACGATCAAGAAGATCAGCATCGCCGACGCCTGCGCCATGCAGATCAGCGACCTGGCCACATGGGTCGGCGGACTCGACGAGCCCTCGGTGGCGCCGCTGCTCACCGCGCTGCGGCACACCCTCGACTCGTTCGTGGAGATCGGCCTCGGCTACCTCTCCCTGGACCGGCCCGCGGGCACGCTGTCGGGGGGCGAGGCGCAGCGCGTGAAGATGATCCGCCACCTCGGCTCCTCGCTCACCGACACCACCTACGTCTTCGACGAGCCCACCGTCGGCCTGCACCCGCACGACATCCAGCGGATGAACGGCCTGCTGCTGCGGCTGCGGGACAAGGGCAACACCGTCCTCGTCGTCGAGCACAAGCCGGAGACGATCGCCGTCGCCGACCACGTCGTCGACCTCGGCCCCGGCGCGGGCACGGCGGGCGGCACCGTCTGCTACGAGGGCACCGTCGAGGGGCTGCGGTCCAGCGGCACCCTCACCGGACGCCACTTCGACGACCGGGCGTCCCTGAAGGAGACGGTGCGCGAGCGCACCGGCGCCCTGGAGATCCGCGGTGCCTCCACGCACAACCTGCGCGACGTCGACGTGGACGTCCCGCTCGGCGTGCTCACCGTCGTGACCGGCGTCGCGGGCTCCGGCAAGAGCTCCCTGGTGCACGGTTCGCTCGTCGGCGGCTCCCGGGGCGTCGACCCGGACGTGGTGGTGGTCGACCAGGGCGCGATCCGCGGCTCACGGCGCAGCAACCCCGCCACCTACACGGGCCTGCTCGACCCGGTCCGCAAGGCCTTCGCCAAGGCCAACGGCGTCAAGCCCGCCCTGTTCAGCGCCAACTCCGAGGGCGCCTGCCCCGCCTGCAACGGCGCCGGTGTCATCTTCACCGACCTCGCGATGATGGCCGGCGTCTCCACGCCCTGCGACGAGTGCGAGGGCAAGAGGTTCCAGCCCGAGGTCCTCGAATACCGCCTCGGCGGGCGCGACATCAGCGAGGTGCTCGCGATGTCCGTGACGGAGGCCGAGGAGTTCTTCCGCGAGGGGGAGGCCCGCACGCCCGCGGCCCACCGCGTCCTCACCCGCCTCGTCGACGTCGGGCTCGGCTACCTCAGCCTCGGCCAGCCGCTCACCACGCTCTCCGGCGGCGAGCGGCAGCGGCTCAAGCTCGCCACCCACATGAGCGAGAAGGGCGGCGTCTACATCCTGGACGAGCCGACCGCGGGGCTCCACCTGGCCGACGTGGAGCAGCTGCTCGGGCTGCTCGACCGGCTCGTCGACTCCGGCAAGTCGGTCATCGTCGTCGAGCACCACCAGGCCGTCATGGCGCACGCCGACTGGATCATCGACCTCGGCCCCGGCGCCGGCCACGACGGCGGCAGGGTCGTCTTCGAGGGCACCCCCGCCGACCTGGTGGCCAAGCGCGCCACGCTCACCGGCGAGCACCTCGCGGCGTACGTCGGCGCCTGACCCGGGGCGCCCGCGCGGTGGTCCGTGGTCGGGCCACCGCGCGGACGGCGGCACGATGCCCTCCCACACGGCGAACCGCCCCGCCCGGGGGTGCCGGGGGGCCGGCGGTGCCGGGGACCGGTGACATGGCGCGGCACGTCTGCCCCGGCGTGTGGTGGGGCCGGACATTCATTGGCGCGGCTCGTCCGCCCAAGGCCCGCGGCGGGGCGGGGCATTCACGCGGCACGTCCGCACCCAGGTGAGTGGTGGGGCCGGACATTCGCGCGGCTGGTCCGTCCTAGGTGTGTGGTGGGGCGGGCATTCGCGCGGCTCGTTCGCACCTAGGTGCGTGGTGGGTCCGGACATTCGCGCGGCTGGTCCGTCCTAGGTGTGTGGTGGGGCGGGCATTCGCGCGGCTCGTTCGCACCTAGGTGCGTGGTGGGTCCGGACAATCGGGCGGCTGGTCCGTCCTAGGTGTGTGGTGGGGCGGGAGATTCGCGCGGCTCGTTCGCACCTAGGTGCGTGGTGGGTCCGGACAATTGGGCGGCTCGTCCGCCTTAGGTGTGTGGTGGGGCGGGAGATTCGCGCGGCACGTCCGCACCCAGGTGCGTGGTGGGGCCGGACATTCGCGCGGCACGTCCGCCCGGCGCGTGGTGGGGCGGGAGATCTGCGCGGCTCGTCCGCATCTAGGCGCGCGGTGGACCCGGGCATTCGCGCGGCACGTCCGGCCAAGGCGCGTGGCGGGTCCGGGCGTCCGTGCGGTGTGCTGAGCCGCGACCCCGTATGGGGTGGTCCACGCCGGTCGGTGACAATCATGTCCATGGCAGCGCTGAGTGAACTCCTCCCCGTGGCAGCCGTCCTCCTCGACGCCCCCGCGGCCGACTGGCGCGAGGCCGTGGGGCGCGCCGGTGACCTGATGGTCGCGACGGGCGCCGCCACGGACACGTACACCGCCGAGATGATCGACAACGTGGAGCGCAACGGGCCCTACATCGTCATCGCGCCCGGCCTCGCCCTCGCGCACGCGCGACCGTCGCCCGCCGTCCTGCGCACCGGCATGTCCTGGGTGCGGCTCGCGGAGCCCGTGGAGTTCGGGCACGAGGCCCACGACCCCGTCGAGCTGGTCGTCGGCCTCGCCGCGCGGGACGCCGCCGAGCACACCGCGGCCATGGGAGCCCTGGCCCGGCTGTTCGCCGACCCCGGCACGGCGCGCGCCCTGCGCGAGGCGCCCACCCCGCGGGCCGTGCACGCGCTGCTGTCCGGCGGCCCCGAGCCCGCGCCGCCGGGGAAGGAGGCGGCCCACGGCGGCGGTGACCACCACACGATCCTGACCGTGTGCGGCAACGGGGTCGGCACCAGCCTCTTCCTCAAGCAGACCCTCGAAGGCGTCCTGGACCGCTGGGGCTGGAGCGGACACGTCACCGTGGAGGCGACGGACACCATCTCGGCCAAGGGCAAGGCCGGCGAAGCCGTCGCCATCCTCACCTCGCGGGAGATCGCCCGGACCCTCGGGGACGTGGGCGTCCCGGTGAAGGTCGTCGAGGACTTCACCAGCGCGGCCGAGGCCGACCGCGTCCTGCGCGACACCTACGACGTCTGACCGGACCGGACCGTGCCGGCCCGGAGGCACCTACCGGCCACAGCGGCCGGCCGCGGAAGGAGAACCCCATGGACTGGCCCGTGTCGGCCGCCGAGTTCCTCGTCAACGAGATCCTCAGCCAACCCGCCTACCTCATCGGCCTCATCACCGCCGCGGGACTGCTCGCGCTGAGGAAGCCCGCGGGCCAGGTCGTCGGCGGCGCCATCAAGGCGACCCTCGGCTTCCTGCTGATCGGGGCGGGCGCCACGCTCGTCGTCGGCGCCCTCGCCCCGCTCGGCGAGATGATCCAGGGCGCCACCGGGGCCCACGGGGTGATCCCCACCAACGAGGCCATCGTCGGCATCGCCCAGGAGCGGTACGGCGCCCGCGTCGCCTGGCTGATGATCCTCGGCTTCGCCGTCAGCCTGCTCCTCGCCCGCTTCACACCCCTGCGCTACGTCTTCCTGACCGGCCATCACATGCTCTTCATGGCGACGCTCCTGACGATGGTCCTCGCCGGCGCGGGTCAGCCCTCCTGGGCCGTGGTCGTCGTCGGCGGCGTCCTGCTCGGCATCCTCCTGGTGGCGATGCCCGCCTTCGCCCACCCGTGGACCAAGCGCGTCACCGGCAACGACAGCGTCGCCATCGGCCACTTCGGCACGGTCGGTTACATCGCGTCCGGCGCCACGGGCCGACTGGTGGGCCGCCGCAGCCGCAGCACCGAGGAGATGAACCTCCCCGAGGGGCTGCGCTTCCTGCGCGACTCGATGGTGGCGACCGCCCTGTCCATGGTCCTGATCCACCTCGTCATGTCGCTCGTCTTCCTCGGCAAGGCCGGCGAGGCAACCGCCTTCAGGGCCTTCGGCGACGGCGGGGCGGGCGCGAGCGGCGTCGGCGACTACGTCATGCGGTCCGTGATGCAGGGCCTGCAGTTCGGCATCGCGGTCGCCGTGATCCTCTTCGGCGTCCGCACGATCCTCGGCGAGCTGGTACCGGCCTTCCAGGGCATCGCGCGGAAGCTGGTGCCGGGAGCGGTGCCCTCGCTCGACGCGCCGATCGTCTTCCCCTACGCCCAGAACGCCGTCCTCGTCGGCTTCGTCTCCAGCTTCATCGGCGGCCTCGTCGGCCTCGGCCTGCTCGCCTGGGTCTTCCACCCCGCCCTCGGGCTCGCCCTCGTCCTGCCGGGCCTGGTCCCGCACTTCTTCACCGGCGGCGCGGCGGGCGTCTACGGCAACGCCACCGGCGGCCGGCGCGGCGCGGCTGCCGGAGCCTTCGTCAACGGCGTCCTCATCACCTTCCTGCCCGCGCTGCTCCTGAAGGTCCTCGGCGCCTTCGGCGAGGAGAACACCACCTTCGGGGACGCCGACTTCGGCTGGTTCGGCACGCTCATCGGCTACGCGGCCAAGGCGGGCGAGACCGGCGGCGTCGTCCTGATGCTGCTGATCGGCGCCGCCGTCCTGCTCGGCGCGGTCGTCTTCCAGAAGCGGGTCGTGGAGACCGGCTGGGACCCCGGCGCCCACCGCGACGCGCTGCTGCCGCCGGACGGTGCGCCCGCCCGGGCCGCCGCGAGCGCCTCCGCGGCCGGCACCCCGGTGGCGTACGCGAGGATCGCGCCCCCGCGCGGGGCACCGAAGCCGCCCCCGCCCCCGGAGGGGCAGGCCTGACGGGGGGCAGGCTCAGCAGTGCTCGTACACGTGGCCTTCCTCGCCCGCGGGCAGGACGTCGCGGTCGCGCAAGGTGACGGAGAGCTGCTCGCCCCAGGAACGGCAGGCGGTCGTGAAGTCCTTCTTCACGTACTCGACGTCGAAGACCTTCCCGTCGTACGCCGCCGCGAAGTCGGGGCACTCCTGGTAGCGGGCGCACTCCTCGGTCACGGCGAAGTCGAAGCCGATGCGGCGGCGCTCGTCGAGCAGGTCCGTGGTGTTCTTCTGGGCGATGGCCAGGCCCGAGCGGTGGGCCCGCTCGGCGAGGAGGCGCGCGAAGGCCGCCGCGTGGCCGGGGGTGAGCAGGCCGTCGGAGCGTTCGTAGGAGTCGAGGTTGTCGGGCTCCACGGCGTCGAAGCCTGACTCGGCGCAGCCGTCGATCCACTTGCCGACGATCTCGGCGAGGGCGGCGCGCTTCTTCCCGGTGGAGATGTCGAGCAGGGGCTCCCGCCAGTCCTCGTCGACGACCGGGTCCCCCTCGTCGTCGCGCAGGAGGAGGTCGGGGTGCTCGCGCTGCCACCAGCGGGCGGCCTTGGTGCCGGGCTGGGACTGGAAGGCGTTGACGTAGCAGATGTTGTAGACGCCGGGGGCGGGGTCCGCCGACCGGTCGCGGGAGACGGCCCGTGTCTTCGCCGGGGGCGCGTAGGCCCCGCCCAGCTGGTAGTCGAAGGCGGCGTCGGCGGCGGGCCGCCGGACGCCGTCCCCCGATCGCCCGGTCGCGGACCTGCCGGGTCCCGCCTCGTCGGAGCCGCCGGACGAGCAGGCGGCGAGGGAGCTGAGGAGGGCGAGGAGCAACACGCCGCCGACGCCGGCGCGGAGGGTCCGCGAGGCGCGGTCCCTCCCGGGCCGGTCGCCGCGGTTCCTCCGGGTGGGCCACATGATCCAGGTCACCGCACCAGGATCTCAGCCCCTTCCGGCGCGCCGTGCACGGGGTGTCCGGTCAGGTCAGGTTCAGGGCTTTTGCCGCCTCCTCGGCCATGCCCGCCTCGCCCGCCGCGTTCGGGTGCACGGGGACGAAGTTGGTGCCGAAGAGCACCGGCTCGATCCACCGCTCTCCCGCGGGCCGGCAGGCGTCGTGCGCGTCGGAGGCCGCGGCCAGGTCGACGAACGTCGTGCCGGTCTCGGCCGCCGCCCGCCGGGCGGCGCCGTTCAGATGCGCCTGGAGGTCGCGCAGGTAGGGCACGTCGCCCTCGGCGATCGGCATCTTGGCGAAGCAGCCGGGGACGGCCTTGGCCGGGGTGATCCACGGATAGCCGAGGATCGCGACCTCGGCCTTGGGGGACTTGGCCTTGATCTGGTTGAGCGAGGCCTTGAGCGCGGGATAGGTGTTCGCGTCGATCTGGTCCTTGAACTTGCTGCCGTACTTGTCCTCGCAGGGGTTGCCCTTGCCGCCCGTGAGGATGCCGGCGCTGCCGCAGGACAGGATCGCGTTGATGAACGTGCTGTTGTCGTTGCCGCCGATGGTGAGGGTGACGAGCTGCGTGTCGCTCCTCAGCGCGTCGAACTGCGGGGCCACGCCCGGGTACTGGGCGGTGGTGAAGTGCTTGGTCTGCGCACCGCCGCAGGTCACGTCCTTGAGCGTCGCGCCGGTCGAGGCGGCGAGGAGGTGCGGGTAGTTCTTCGAGGTGCGGGCGCACAGGAGCGGCGCCTGCGGGTCCAGGGGCAGGACGCCCGATCCGGCGCTGTAGCTGTCGCCGAGGGCGACGTACCGCAGCGGCTCGGCGCTGTCGGCGGCGGCGGGGCCCGCGCCGAGGCCGAGGGCGGCGATTCCGGTGACGGCGGCGAGGGCGGCGACGGCGCGCTGCTGTGCGGGCATCCGCATGAGCGATCTCCTCCGGACGTGGGGGCGGCGAGCAGTGGGGGTGCACGGGGCTCGGGCAAGCTAGTGCACGTCTTCAACTGCCTGCTACGCCTGGAGATGCGCGTCCGGACGGGGTGTTTTGGCATACGGGTGACTAGCGTCGGCGGGGTCCACCGCCGCCGCCGCGCGCCGTCCGCCGTGCGGGGCGCGATGCCCGCGCCCCGCACGGCAGGGCCCTGGCCCCCGCACCGGTCAGAGGTGGGTACCTTGGTGCGGAACCCCTGAGAGCGTTCCGTACGTTGGGCAGGGCGGGGCCGCGCCGTGCGTGCCCGTGGAGCACCGCCCGGCGGTGCGGACATCGAGGACGGGGGGCCGCGTGCCGCAGCAGCGCCGTTCCGCACGCCTCGCCGCGTCCGGGCTCTCCCTGCTCGTCACCGTCCTCGCCCTGTTCGTGCCGTCCGCCGCGACGGCGTACGGAGCTCCGGGCGACGGGCGGCTCACCCACCACACGGTGGCGGCGCACGCCGGCGAGCAGGCCGGCGCCGAGGACGTCCCGGCGCTCCGCGTCACCGTCGCCCACCGCCTCGACGCCCACATCCCGGGGCCGCAGCCGCAGGGCTCCCCCCGCACGTCCCCCGACGTGGTGCCGCCCCTCCCGCCGTCCGGGACGGACGCCCGCCCCGTCTCGCGGGTGTCGTCGCACCGGACGATCGAGGCCGCCGCCCCGCGGGGCCCGCCCCACCGATGAGCACGCAGACCCGCTCCGACGCCTGACCCGGCGCCTCTCGCGCCGCACGGTCACGCGTCCCTCCGTCCTGCCCTCATCGTGGAGAACCCATGTCCCCTGCGCCCGATCCCCGTGCGCCCGAAGACCGACCGCGCCCACCGCGCCGACCGCGCCGACCGCGCCGACCGCGCACATCCGGCTCCGGCAGGCCCACGTCCCGTACCCCCGAATCCCGTACTCCCAAGTCCCGCACCCGCACATCGCGGGCGCCCCTGTGGCGGGCGGTCGTCGCGCTGGCCGTCGTCGCCCTCTCCCTCTACGTCGCCCTGACCCAGAGCGCCCGCCTCGGGCTCGACCTGCGGGGCGGCACCCAGATCGTCCTGGAGACCAAGGACGCGCCGAAGGTCAAGGCCGACGCCCGGTCCACCGACCGCGCCCTGGAGGTGCTGCGTCAGCGCGTCGACGCCCTCGGCGTCGCCGAACCCGGCCTCGCCCGCTCCGGCGAGAAGCGCATCATCGTCGAACTGCCCGGCGTCCAGGACCCGCGCAAGGCCGCCGAGGTCATCGGCCGCACGGCCCAGCTCTCCGTCCATCCGGTGACGGGCGAGACCACCGGGAAGAAGGCCGCCCCCGGCGGAGCGCGCGCGCTGCCCGATCCGGACCGGCCCGGCAGCCGCCTCGTGCTCGGCCCCGCCGTGCTCTCCGGGGACGGCGTGAAGGACGCCGAGGCGGTCCTCGACCAGCAGTCGCTCGCTGGCTGGACCGTCTCGCTCGACTTCCGCTCGGGAGCGGGCGACGCCTGGGCGCGCGTCACCGGCGAGGCGGCCTGCGCGCCGCAGGGCGCACCCGAGCGGCGCGTCGCCATCACGCTCGACGACAAGATCATCTCGGCGCCGAGCGTCAATCCTGACGTGGTCTGCAAGACCGGCATCACCGGCGGCTCCACCCAGATCACCGGCGGCTTCGACCAGGCCGAGGCCCGCGACCTCGCGGCGCTCGTCAAGGGCGGCGCCCTGCCGGTCCCCGTCGACGTCGTCGAGCAGCGCACGGTCGGCGCCACCCTCGGCGCCGAGGCCATCGCCGCGAGCACCCAGGCCGCCCTCATCGGCATCGCCCTGACCGCGCTGTTCATCACCGTCGTCTACCGGCTGCTCGGCGCGCTCGCCGCCCTCGCCCTCGCGCTGTACGGGCTGATCTCCTACGCCGCCCTGGTGGCGCTCGGCGCGACGCTCACCCTGCCGGGGCTCGCCGGGTTCGTCCTCGCCATCGGCATGGCCGTCGACGCCAACGTCCTCGTCTTCGAACGGGCAAGGGAGGAGTACCTCGCGGTCAGGTCACCGGATCTGGCGAAGCCCGTGCGCACCGGCTTCGCCAAGGCGTGGAGCGCGGTCATCGACTCGAACGTGACGACGCTGCTCGCCGCGGGGCTGCTGTTCTTCTTCGCAACGGGGCCGGTCAAGGGCTTCGGCGTCACCCTGTGCGTCGGCGTGCTGGCCTCGATGGTCACCGCCCTCGTCATCACCCGGTGCTTCGCCGACTTCGCCGTCGGCCGGGAGTTCGTCCGCAGGCGGCCCGCCCTGACCGGCATCACCACCACCGGCCGGGTGCGCGCCTGGCTGGCCCGGCGCGATCCCGACCTGGTGCGCCACCGCCGCCGCTGGCTCGGCGCGAGCGCACTGCTCGTCGTGGTGGCCGTGGCGGGCATCGTGCTGCGCGGCCTCGACTTCGGCGTGGAGTTCACCGGCGGCCGTCTCGTGGAGTACAGCACGAGCAAGCCCCTGGACGCGGACGCGGCCCGCGACGCCGTGTCCGACGCGGGCTTCCCGCGCGCCGTGGTGCAGGAGTCGGGCGAGGGCGACATCACCGTACGCACGGAGAAGCTCACCGACGACGAGCAGGCGCGCGTCAAGGCGGCGCTGGGGGAGCAGGGCGGCACGGTCACGGTCGAGCGCGACGAGCTGATCGGCCCGAGCCTCGGCGACGAGCTGCGGCAGAAGGCGCTCATCGCCCTCGCCATCGCCGTCGGCGCCCAGTTGCTCTACCTGAGCGTGCGCTTCCGCTGGACCTTCGCGGCGGCGGCCGTGTCGGCGATGGTCCACGACGTGCTGCTGGTGGTGGGCCTCTTCGCCTGGCTCGGCAAGCCGGTGGACAGCGTCTTCCTCGCCGCGGTGCTCACCGTGATCGGCTACTCGGTCAACGACACGGTGGTCGTCTTCGACCGCGTACGCGAGGCACGGCACCGCGATCCGCGCGCCGGTCTGGCGTCCCTCGCCAACCGCGCGGTCGTGCGGACCCTGCCGCGGACGGTGAACACCGGCATGGGCGCGCTGTTCATCCTCGCCGCGCTCGCCGTGCTCGGCGGCGACTCGCTGGCCGACTTCTCCCTGGCGCTGATCACCGGCGTCGTGGTCGGCATGGCGTCGACGGTCTTCACGGCCGTGCCGATCGCCGTGGCCCTCGAAGAGCGCAGCCCCGCCGAGCCGCCGCCCGCCAGGCCCGGCAGGAGTTCCGGCGCGTACAGCCCGTTGGAGGCGCGGCGCGGGAAGGAGCGGGGGACGGGAGCGGTCGTCTGAGCGGACCGCCGACGGTGGCCCGGGGTCCGTCCCGGGCCACCGCCCTCTTCCGTTCGTCCGGGGTCGTGACGCGGGCTGTCAGACCTTGCGCCAGCGGGCGTTCGCCCAGGAGAAGAGGCCGAAGGCGACGAGGCCGACCGCGATGAGCGCGAGCAGCCAGGGGCCCGCGCCGGTCTGGGTGAACGAGCGCAGGGTGTTGTCCATGCCCTTGGCCTCGCCCGGCTCGTGCCGCAGCGCCGCGGCGACGGCGAACCCGCCGGCCACGCCGAACACCACGCCCCTCGCGGTGCCCCCGACGACGCCGAGGACGTCGACGCCCTGACGCACCCGGCGCGGCATCTCGGACAGGCGCAGCCGCTTGTGGAACTTCCGCATGATGGCGCGTACGGCGATCCAGATCCCCGCCACGACGACTCCGGCGCCCGCGGCGGCGACGATCCACTGCCCGCCCGGCCAGTCGAGGATCTTCGCCGTCACGTCCTTGGTCTGCTTGTCGCTCGATCCGCTGCCGCTTCCCTCGTCGCCGGCCGCGTAGGCGAGGACGGAGTAGGACACGAAGCAGTAGAAGAGGAACCGCGCGCCGGACGTGGCGCGCTTGCTCGCCTTGTGGCCGTCGGCTCCGGCCTGGCCGAACGCGGCCTCGGAGAGCCGCCACAGCGCCATCCCGGCCAGGGCGAGGCCGAGCAGCCACAGCAGGACGTTCCCGAACGGGCGGTCCGCCAGCTCGGCCACGGCGCCGCCGCGGTCGGCCTGGCGCTGTCCCTCGTCGGAGAAGGCGATCCGCAGGGCGAGCGCCCCGACGAGGAGGTAGATCACGCCGCGGCCGATGAAACCGGCCCGTGCCACCGCGTCGACGGTCCGTCCCTTGGCCGCCCGCCGGGCGTGGCCCTTTCCCCGTGCTGTCATCGAAGGCAGATGCATGGCTCCCGGATGCCCCGCCGCGACCGCTTCATGCGGCCGTGGCGGTGCCCCCGCCAGGTATGCCACCTCAGCGGAAGCCGGTCCCCGCGCCGGTCCGCCCGTCCACGCACGGTGCGCTCGCGGGGATGGTGAACGCGCGGTCGAGCCGGGTGATCCTCAGCACCCGCCAGTTGCCGGGGCGGCCGGGGACGAGCCACAGGGTGCCCCGGTCGGCGGCCACGCGCTTGCGGATGCGCACCAGCAGCCGCAGGCCGCCGGCGTCGAGGAACGTCACCTTTCTGAGGTCGGCCACGACCTGGTGGCCCGCTTGGTCGAGGAGGGCGGTCACACGGGGGCTGAGCTCCTGATCGGCCCAGGCGTCCAGCTCACCCCAGAACGTAAGGACATCGGTGCCGTTCACCACGCGGTGACGCAGGCCGAAGGTGAAGTCGGCAGTGTCCGTCTCACGGTTCAGCAGTTTCCTGCCTCCTTCACGGAATTCACGGAGAGTAGTCATCGATGGGCGGCCTGACCTGGAGAGACCCGGTTCGGACGCCGTCGCGGTCCGCGGCGGCACCGAGGTCCCATGTCCATCGTTCCCGCTCAGCAGGGTTCGTACCCTTGTCCGGCGGTAACTTTGAGCGAGAAGCGGAACTGATGACCCGTCAACTCAATGGCTACGCACAGTGATTAGAGGCGGGCCCCGCGGCGGGCCAGGTACCTCACGGGGTTCACGTCGGAGCCGTAGCCGCGCCGGACACGGATCTCCAGATGCAGGTGCGGCCCCGTGGCCCGGCCCGTCGCGCCGCTGCTCCCGATCCTGGCGCCGGTGCGGATGCGGGCGCCCCGCCGCACCGAGACGCGGGAGAGATGGGCGTAGACCGCGTAGTGGCCGTCCGGCATCCGCACGGTGACGGCCATGCCGTACGCACCCGACCAGCGGGCCAGCACGACAAGACCGCCGCCGACCGCGTACACCGGGGTGCCGGTCGGAACCGCCAGGTCGATACCGGTGTGGTGGCCCGCCGCCCACGCGCCGCGTATGCCGTAGCGGGCACTGACCCGGTAGCGCCGCCGCAGGGGGAGGATGCGGCGCGGGCGCCGTGCCGACTCGCGCTCGTCGTCCGTCGGGGGGAACTGGGCGTCGGCCTCGGCCAGTGCCGCCTCGAACTCCGGGTCGTAGCCGAGCGCGCAGTCGTCGTCGGCCCCGGGGGCGAAGGGCTCCGCGGCGCTTCCCGGCGCTGCGGCGGCCCCCAAAGAGAGGGCGCCGCCCGCCAGGAGCCCCGCGGCGAGGCCCAGGGCCTCACGTCGTGTGGTGGGGCCCGCCTTGAGCGGGCCGTCTATGTGGTTCTCCATCTCACCAAGGACAGTGGCCGAACGCGCCGGGCGCACGCCGACTGTGCCATCCGGCGTACCCCGGGTGATCGGCGGAGGCCGCCCCCAGGACGGTCGAACCGCCCATAACCACCGCCAATTCGTACGGATCATCGCCCTGTTGTCGTGCCCGGCGCGGGCAGCGGATACGGTGCTGACGTGGTGATCGAGAGGGAGGGGCCGGTGCCGGGTACTGCGCTGCTCGTCGCGGCGGCCCCCGTGAACAAGAGCCGTCTGGTCGACGCGGCATCCGTCCTGCCCGTACTCGCGGCGGTGACCCCGGCGGCGCTCGCCGGGACCGCGACCGCGAGCGTGGTGGAACTGGCCGATCCGCTGGAACCGCAGACCGTCCTGACCCGGCTGCGCGCCGCTGCCATGGCGCCGGGCCCCCTGACGGTCTACCTGATCGGACAGGTGCACCTGGACAAGCGCCAGCGCATGCCGCACCTCGCGCTGGCCAGGACCACCCCGGCGACCATGCGGTACACGGGATTCCCGTGGCACTGGATCGCCCAGGAGGTGCGGGTGCGCCCCGCGGGCAGCACCACGGTCGTCGCCGACCTGCACGCCGACGCCGAGAGCTGGGAGGCCCTTTCCGCGCACCCGCTCGACCTGGGCCCGGGCGTCGCGCTGTACGGCCGGGTCGCCCCGCCGGCCCGCCGCAGGGCGCCCGCGGACCCCGCGTACATGAAGGCGCTCGCCACCGTCCTGCGCAGCGGACACCGCCCGCCGCCCCTCCAGCTCCACCAGCAGGCCGTCGCCCAGTCGCTCGGCGACGACGCCAAGGACCTGCTGCTCGCCGTCGATCCCGCGGCGGCACCGTCCGCGCACCTGCCGCAGGCACCGCCCGAGCCGTCCGCCGACCCGCACGCGGCCATCACCGCGGCCGTGCAGGCGGGCCGGCACGGCGAGGCGGCGGCCCTCGCGGCGTCGTGGGAGCAGGCGGCGCTGCGCACGCACGGACCCGGTTCGAACGAGGTCATCCATTGGATGGAAGTCCGCGCCGACCTCGCCCGCTTCGCGGGTGACCCCGCGCGCGGCTGCGAGACCTGGCTCGCCGTGGCCGCGGCCCGCCTCGCGGCAGGACAGACCTCCGACTCGCCGGAGGTGGAGGCCGCCGCGGACCGCGCGCACCACCTCTGGGACCGGGTGCGCGACCCGGAGACCGTACGCGCCCTCGGCCCCGCCATGATCGCCCTGCGCCGGCAGGTGCCGGGCCGCCAGCGCGGCACCCTGTCACTGGCGCAGCGCCGCCTGGAGCAGTTCCACTCGCAGCACGTCGGCTGAGTCCCGGCGCCGGGACTCAGCGCGAGGTGCCGAACGCCTGGGTCCACCACGGGCCGCCGGACGCGCGGTGGATGCCGACGCCCAGCTCCTCGAAGTCGCAGTTGAGGATGTTGGCGCGGTGGCCGGGGCTGTTCATCCAGGAGTCCATCACCGAGGCCGGGGTCTGCTGGCCGCGGGCGATGTTCTCGCCGTACGTGCTCCACCGGTAGCCGGCGGCGGTGATGCGGTCGCCGGGGTCGGTGCCGTCCGGGCTCGTGTGGTCGAAGTAGTCGCGCGCGTCCATGTCCGCGGAGTGCCTGGTGGCGGCCGTGACGAGCTGTGAGTTGGAGCGGACGGGGCCGCAACCCGCCTTCGCGCGCTCGGCGTTGACCAGTGAGACGACCTGGTCGGCGGCGCCGCTGGGGGCCTCGGGAGCGGGAGCCTCCGGTTTCGGCTCCGGCTTCGGCCGGGCCTTGGCGGGTGTGGGCGAGGGCTTCGGCCTCTTCGTCGCCTCGTCGCCGGCCTCGTCCTTGCTCTTCTTCTTGTCCTTGGCCCCGCTCTTGTCGGGGGACGGCTTCGCCGAGGGCGACGCGGAGCGCTCCGCGGAGGGCGAGGCGCTCCTCGCGGTTCTCGCGACGCCGGCCTCGGCCGGGGCGGGGGCCGTGGCCTTGGCGCTCTCGTCCTCGTCGGGGCCCGTCAGCAGGTGCACCGCCGCACCCCCGGCGACGAGCGCGGCGACCGCGGCGGCCACCCCGGCCGTCCTGCGCCGCCGCTCGGCGCGTGCGCGGCGGGCGGCGGCGCGGGCGGAGCGCGGCGCGTCCTGGGCGGAGCCGACCGTGACCGGACCGGGCCGGGTGACCGCGCCGGTGAGGGCGGCCCCGACGGGCACGAGGCCGAGCGCCACGAGGAGCCGCTCGGCCGGCACGAGGTTCGACCAGTGGTCCGTGCAGACCCGGCAGTCACGGGCATGGCGCGCCAGCCGCTTGCGCCAGAGGGCGGACGGCACGCCGTCCCAGCCGGCGGCCGTCTGCCGGAGCCCGGCACAGCGCGGCTCGGTCGCCAGGGCCCTGACCACCACGCGGCTGGTCTCCAGCTGCGCCTTCATGCGCTGCACCCGTACCGCCGCGTGCTGCGGGGAGAGGTCGAGCGCCTCGGCGACCTCCGCCCGGGTCAGCTCTCCCGCGGCCTCCAGCCACCACAGCGACAGCAGGGCCCTGTCGTCCTCGTCCAGCCACCGGGTGGCCTCCGCGGTCTCCCTGCGCTGACCGGACAGGCCGAGCCTGGTGATGGTCAGGTCCACGAAGTCCGCGCCCGGGTCCACGACGTCGTACCCGTCGCCGAGGCCGCCACCGCCGGGTATCGCGCCCGTGGCACGCTCCCGCCAGTGGCCGCGTATCTGGTTCATGGTGATCGCCACGAGCCAGCTGCGGAAGCTCTCCGGGTCGCGCAGGCCGTCCAGACCGCCCAGGACCCGGATCATGGTCTCCTGCACCACGTCGTCCACGTCCGCGTGCCCGTCCAGGGCCCGCCCGACGATGTTGTAGACCAGCGGCAGGTACTCCGCCACCAGGGTGTCCTGAGCCTGCTGGTTCCCGTCCTGTGCCGCTCCGACCATCGCGGCCTGGCGTTCGCTGCTCACGCTGTGTCCACTCTCTCTGCGAGACCTGTTCTCCTCCGGCAACGAGGGAGACGCACGGCCCTCGTCCGGATAACAGAAACCGGGGGAACCGGTGGAACCGGTGGCCTAACGTCCGTCGTGCGGGGAGAGCTGTTCGCACCGGGCCACGAGCCGGGACAGTTCGACGCGAGAGCGTACCCCGAGCAGCGCGAAGACGTTCCGCAGGTGGTGGTCGACGGTCCGCGGACTCACCGAGAGGTGCCTGGCCACCTCGCGGTTGGTGGCACCCTCCGCGACCCGGCGGGCGATCCTGAGCTGCTGCGGGGTCAGGCACGAAAGACCGCCCTCCGGCGGTCCCGCCGCCCCTGCCTCGCCCGTGGCGCGCAGCTCGGCCCGCGCCTGCTCGGCCCAGGCACGCGCGCCGCACCGTTCGAACGAGACGAGGGCGTCCCGCAGCCTGCCCCTGGCCTCGCCCGGGCGGCGCCTGCGGCGCAGCCACTTGCCGTGGAGGAGCTGGGTGCGGGCGTTCTCGAAGTCGCCGCCCGACAGCTCGTGGCGGGCCAGCGCCACCGCGTACAGGGCGTCGCTCTCCTCGGGGCCCGCGAGCAGCGCGTGGCAGCGGGCCAGTTGCGCGGGGGCCTGCGGATCGGCGCCCTGGGCCGCCCATTCGGCGAACTCCGCGACGCAGCCGCGCGCCCGCTCGCCCTCCCCGGCGAGTACGGCGGCCTCCACATAGCAGGGCACGGCGAGCATCCGCACCGCGAAGTGGCCGCGCCGCGGGCCCGGCCGCACCACGGGGCCGAGCCGCGCGGCGGCCTCCGGCGCGCGTCCGCGGCTCAGCTCGTGGCGGGCCAGCGCCCACTGGGCCAGCGTCGCGGCCTGGGCGAGGCCGTGCCGGTCGGCGATCCTCGCGGCGGCCGCCGCCCGCGCGGTGACCGCGTCGGCGTCGCCCTCGACCGACGCCACCAGGGCGAGGATCGCGTGGTGCCGGGCGGCGACGTTGCACTGCCCGGTCGCCTCCGCGGCCCGCAGCCCCTCCTCGGCGTGCGCCCGCGCCCGCGCGTGCCGTCCGGCCCGCAGCTCGGCGTAGGCCAGGTGCTCAAGAGCCTGCGGTACGTGGATGTCGGTGCCCGTGGCGCGTGCGGCGGCGAGCGCCCGGGCGTTGATACGAGAGGCCGCTGCGAGGTCCCCGGCCACGAGGGCGGCGACCCCGGCCCGCAGCAGCCGCCCCGGGTCGTCGGCCCGTTCGCCCTGGTCGACGACGTTGCGCAGCCGGCGGCTCGCCGCGCTGAGCCGCCCGCGCATGACGACGAGCATGGCGGCGCGGTACTCCTCGGCCTGCGGGTCGACGGCCGTGCGGTCCCGGCGCGCTGCCGCGGTCGCCGGGGAGGCGGTCGCTGGGGGAGTGCCGAGCGCGGAGAGGTACGCCCTCGCGTCCCCCATGTCCCACGCCGCCGCCATGGCGCAGAACCGGGCCTCCGCGGCGGCGTCGGGATCGTGCGGCAGGAGCAGTTCGGCCGCGAGCAGCAGCGCCTCGCGGGCATCGGCCACGGGACCGTCGCCCAGCGCGAGCCGGCCCCGGGTCAGCTCGACGGCTCCGCGCACCAGCGGGTCGGTGGACTCGGAGCGCGCGGTGGCGAGCAGCTCCCGGGCACGGGCGGGCCTGCCCGCGAGCCGCGCGTGGTCGGCGGCCGATGCCCTGCGCAGCGCGCGCTCCCGCGCGGCCTCGGTGAGGTCGGCCGCCGCGGCCAGGGCCGCCGCGCGTTCGGCGTGGCCGGCGCCCGTGCCCGCGTCCTCGGCCGTGGCCACCAGCGCGGCGGCGAGTGCGGGGTCGGGGCCGGTCGCCGCCAGCGCCCGGTGGAGCAGGCGGAGCAGCGGCGGGGTGCGGGTGCCGTCGAGGGCGGCGGCGAGCAGCCGGTGGGCGGCCCGGCGCCGGGCGGGCGGGGCGTCGGCGTAGAGCGTCTCGCGCAGGCCGGGGGTGTCGAAGCGGACGCGGCCGTCCGCGAGGTGCACGACCCCGGCGGCCTCGGCGGGGCCGAGCGCCGCACCGTCGAGGCCCGCGCCCGCCGCGGCGGCAAGGACGAGGTCGGCGTCGGCGCCTGCCCGCTCGGCCCCCGGCGCGTGGGCCGCGGCGGCGAGCAGCAGCAACTGCCCGGTCTCGGGCGCCAGGCCCCCGTAGGAGGGTGCGGGCCGCGCGGGCAGCGGCCGTGGCAGGGCGGCCCGCCCGGAGAGCTGGCGCGGGGTCAGTCCGGCGACGATGCCGTGGAGGAGGCCCGGGTTGCCGCCCGCCGCCCGCAGCACCTCGTCCCGTACGACGGGGTCGGCCGCGCCGCCGGTGAGGTCGTCGAAGAGCGCGCCCGCCTCGCCGGGCGCCAGCGGGTCGAGGCGCAGGACGGGCAGCTCGGCCAGGTGCGGGTCGTCGGCACGGCGCTCGGTGACGGAGACGAGCAGGCCGACGGGGTGCGGTCCGGTCAGGCGGCGGGCGGTGAAGCCGAGGGCGGCGCGGGACGCCGCGTCCCACAGGTGGACGTCGTCCACGCAGAGCAGGAGCGGGCCGCGGGCCGCCAGGCCGCGCACCATGTCGAGCAGGGCCCCCGGCGACTCCGGCGGCGCGGCGGGGCCCGCCCCCGCACATCGCGCCCCCGCGCACCACAGGGAGTGCAGTCCGCTGTAGGGGATCAGGCTCTCGGCGGGCACGGCCCGCGTGCTCAGGACCGTGCCCCGGCCCGCGGGGGAGCGGAAGGCGCGGGCGGCGTGCGCGAGCAGCGCGGTGCGCCCGAGCCCGGGGGCCGCGGCGAGCACCAGGACACCGCCGCGCCCCGCGTGCACGCCGTTCGACAGGGCGTCGACGGCGCGCACGGGGGCGCTCCGGCCAGCTGCCGGGAAGGGGGTCGTCACGGTCGTCGGTCCGGCCACGACCGTTACGTTACTTCCGCGTAAACCGATGCGGAAGGCGTTCCTCAGGAGCGGAAGGCGTTCCTCAGGAGGTGTGCGGGCAGTTGCCCCGGTACTCCTCGATGGTCAGGCTCGGCCGCGGCAGCGGGCAGAGGAACTGCTCGTAGCGCACGTCGTTGTCGATGAAGCGCTTGAGCCACGAGATGCTGTACTTCGCGATCGTGGTGTCGGAGGTGTTCGGCGTGAAGTGGCTCGCGCCGTTCAGCTCCAGGTACGCCTTGTCGAGGGAGCCGGGCAGGCTCTCGTAGAAGGGCTCCGAGTGCGAGGCGACCGGGGCGATGGTGTCGCCGTCGGCGCCGACGACGAGCGTGGGCGTCCGCAGCTCGGGCCAGCTCTTGTCGAGGTTCCAGCCGGTCAGCGGGATCGCCGCCTGGAGCGCGGGACGGCTCTTGGCGGCTTCGAGGGTGCCGCCACCGCCCATGGAGTGCCCCATGACACCGAGTCTGCTGCTGTCGACCCTGCCTCGTACGGTGCTGCGCTCGGTCAGGTAATCGAGTGCGGCCAGGAGCTGGCGGCCCCGGCTCGCGGGCTGGTCGAGCGTGGTGAGGGTGTCGATGGTGAAGACGACGAAGCCCTGTGAGGCGAGCCGCGGGCCCAGCCAGGAGATGGACGACTGGGTGCCGGTGTAGCCGGGCGAGATCGCGATGGCGCCGAACGTGCCGTCGCTGGTCGACGTCGGGTAGTAGATGGTGCCGCCGCCGAAGCCGCTGACGCTCAGGGACGACACGCGCGTCTCGGAGACGGAGTAGTGGCCGCGCGGGGCCTCGATGCTCGACACGGTCGGCGCCGGTCCGCGCTCGTAGGGGTTGTCCGCGGCGCCCGCGCTGGGGGTCTGGGCGGCGATCAGGCCGCCCGCGGCCAGCAGGGCGGCGAGCCCGGAACGCAGGAGGCGGTGGCGGGTCCGGTGGCTGCCGGGGGATGCCGTGGGGGCGGTGGTCCGGATCGTGTTGCTCGTCTGCTGCACGACGGTGGTTCCTTTCGGGGGAAGGCTTCTGTCGGCAGCGGCCACTGTCCGGGCCGTCGCCTCCCTCGCGCATCGGCGAAATCACCGGTCTTCAACAACCGCACGTCACTCGTTCGGGTGTACGGGTGGCGGAGGTACGAGGCGCGGGGAGGGGCCGGGCCGGGCCCGGGAGGGCCGCCCCGCGCGCGGCCCGCCGTCCTTCCGCGTCCCCTTCGCCCCGGGCGCCCGAAAGGCGGACGGGTGCGGCCGAAGGGAGGATGACCGGACAGTCCGGCAGAGCCTGCGAGGTGGTAGCTGTGCAGACAGTCGTGGAGAAACGAGCGGTGATATCGGAGTTCCTCGGTACGTTGCTCCTGGTCTTCTTCGCCGTGGGGTCGGCGGTGCTCTGCGTCGAGTACATCGGCACCCTCGGCATCGCGCTGGCCTTCGGTTTCACGCTGCTGGCCCTCGCCTACACGCTCGGCCCGATCTCGGGCTGCCACGTGAACCCCGCCGTCACCCTCGGCATGCTCGTCGCGCGCCGCATCGACGTCCGCGCGGCCGTCACGTACTGGGTCGCCCAGCTCGTCGGCGGCATCGTCGGCGCGGCCCTGCTCTTCCTGCTCGCCAAGCAGGTGCCGGGGCTGCGGACGAGCGGCTCCTTCGGCAGCAACGGCTACGGCGGCCGGTCCGCCGTCGGCATCAACATCGGCGGCGCCTTCCTCGCCGAGCTGGTGCTGACGTTCCTGCTGGTGTTCGTGGTCCTCGGGGTGACGCACCGCGTGGCGGTCACCGGCTTCGACGGACTGCCGATCGGCATCGCCCTGGCCGTCATCCACCTGGTCGGCATCCCCCTGACCGGTACGTCGGTCAACCCCGCGCGCAGCCTGGGCCCCGCCCTGTTCGCCGGCGGAGGCGCCCTGACCCAGCTCTGGCTGTTCATCGTGGCGCCCATGGTGGGCGGTGCGCTCGCCGCGCTCGTGCACCAGGTGACCCACCCCGTGGGCGAGGAGCGCGTCATCGCGGACAAGGCGTCCGCGGCCTGACGGGCGGCATCTGCGAACGAGCGGGCCGTGGGCGGCGCGGTGTGACGCGCACGCCGCCCACGGCCCCACGGCCGCCGTCCTACGGACGACGGCGGCCGCGCCTCAGCGGCGCCGACCCCGCTGAGGCGCGCGGACCGCGGGGTCCCGGCGGTCCGCGCGCCGCGCGACGGTGACCGGCACGGCGGGCTGTTAAGTCCTTCCGCGGGAAGGGGCTCCGCGGATGCACCGGACGGACACGCGTCGCACCGGATTTCCCGGCACGTCCGCACGGAGTGTGGCCCAGGGGGCGGCGGCGACGTGGAGTCGGCGGCCGGGGCTCACGAGGCTCGCCGGGGCGCCGGCGGCCGATGCTCGTGAGGCTCCTCAAGGAGCAGGCGCAGGCGCCGCATCCCGCGCCGGGCGTGGCTCTTGACCGTGCCCAGCGGCCACCCCGTCACCTCGGCGATCTGCGGCTGGGTGAGGTCCTCGTAGAACGCCAGGCACAGCACCGTACGCTGCGGTACCGGCAGCCTCGCGAGCTCCCGCGTCAGCACGACCCGGTCGACCGCGGCCTCCGCCTCCTCGTGTCCGGTGTGCCAGGCGGTGTACCGCGCCGCCGCGCCCTCGACGAGCGCCGCCCTGCGGGCACGCGCCGCCAGGGTGTCCGCGATCTTGCGCCGCGTGATCCCCGTCAACCAGGCCATGGGGCTGCCCAGTTCCGGCCGGTAGCCGGTCTGGCCGCGCCACGCGGCGAGGAAGACCTGCTGCGTGACGTCCTCCGCCTCACGGCTGTCGCCGAGGGCGCGCCGGGCCAGGGCGTGCACGCGCGGCCCCCCTCGGCGGTACAGCGTGACGAGGCACGACTCGTCACCGCGCGCCAGTCCGGACGCCAGCTCCGCCTCCGTGTCCGGCCCCTCGGCGTGCCGCCGTGACACCGCTGTACCCATCGACGCTCCGTCAGCTCCTCGGATCGGTCGGCATCCGCCGTCATTCCGGTCGGAACCGGGCAGGCGCACCACGGTCCCGGCCGCGGCGGGGTCATCTTGGGAACAGCCGCGTTCGCGCGGCAACCTGCGTCGGTCATGCGTCGTATCGTGGGCAGATGGATGACTCAGGGGGGCGCCCCGGAGGGCGTGGGGACCAGGCACAGGAGCGTCCGGGGAGCGGTGGCCCCGAGGACGCCGGAGTCACCACCGGCGCGCTGGCCAGGCGGCTCGGGGTGTCACCGACGACCCTGCGGACCTGGGACCGCAGATACGGCCTCGGCCCCGCCCGGCGCGAGCCCGGCCACCACCGCCGCTGGTCGCGGCGGGACGTGGCCATGGTCGAGGAGATGGGCCGGCTCACCGCCGCGGGCGTGCCGCCGGCCGAGGCCGCGCACGCGGCGCTGAAACTGGCCGGCGAGGCACCGTCCGCACAGGTGCCGAGGCCCCGCGGGGCACGCCGCACCCGGGCCTCGGCACCAGAGATGTTCATAAGGCAGCGCAAGGGCCTCGCACGCGCCGCCACCCGTCTCGACGCGCCCACGGTCCAGGAGTTGCTGACCGGCGCGGTGGAGCGGCACGGCCTCGTCGACGCCTGGCACGAGGTGATCATGCCGACGCTGCACGCGGTGGGCCGCAAGTGGGAGGAGGGCGGCGACCGGTACGTGGAGGTCGAGCACCTGCTGTCCTGGCACGTCTCCCGCACCCTGCACCGCTGCGCCACCGCCCCCGCAGCCCCGTCCGCCGCGGCCCCGCTCATCCTGGCCTGCGTCCCCGGCGAGCAGCACTCGCTCCCGCTGGAGGCGCTCAGCGCCGCCCTCGGCGAACGGGGCGTGCCGCAGCGGATGTTCGGCGCCGCCGTACCCGTCGAGGCGGTCTCCGCCGCGGTCCGCAGGACGGGCCCGCCGGTGGTCTTCCTCTGGTCGCAGGCCCGGTCCACCGCGAGCGTGCCGCTGGCCCGGCACCTGGCCGACCTCCGCTGGGGCGTACGGGGCGCCAGGGGCGGGCCGGTGGTGATGCTGGGCGGGCCCGGCTGGGCGGGGCCCGCGGTCCGCGGGACGCTGCGGCCGACCAGCCTGCGCGAGGCGCTGGCCCAGATCGCGAAAGCGCACGGCGGACCGGCCGACGCCACCGGTCACGAAGGGACTTGACGCGCCTGGCCGGTCGGCGCCCTTGACACGCGCGTACGGTTTCGCGACCTTTGAGCCCCGCCGCGCCGTTCGCACCGGCCACCGGCCACCGGCCGTGGCACGGGCGTACGCGCGGCGGCGGCACGGTATCCGCAGACCAGGCAGGACGCGGCAGCGTCATCGGGGGAGTGGTCGCCATGCGATCCCGCAGCTACGGCCCGCGCGCCGTACCGCGAGACCGCGCGCACGGCTCGCCCCGGGCGGACCGCGTGGAAGGGCGGCTGAGCCAGAGGTGCGCATCACCATCCACAGACCCGACGACCTGAGCCCCTCGACCCGTTCGGCCTGGCACCAGGCGATGGACGAGTCACCCGAGTACGCGAACCCCTTCCTCGCACCGGAGTTCGCGGAGGCCGTCGGCCGCCACCGCGGCCGCTCGCTGGTGGCGGTCCTGCGGGAGAGCGGCAGGCCGGTCGGCTTCCTGCCGTACGAGCGCAACTCCCTCGGCGTCGGCCGGGCCATCGGCCTCGGCCTCTCCGACTGCCAGGCCCTCGTGCACCGCCCCGGCGTCATCTGGGACACCGAGGAACTGCTGCGGGCCTGCGGCCTCTCCGTCTTCGAGTTCGATCACCTCGTGGAGGAGCAGAAGCCCTTCGGCGGGTACGTCACGGGGACGTTCGCCTCACCCGTCCTCGACCTGAGGCCCGGCGACGGGGACTACGCGCGCTGGCTGCGCGGCGCGTACCCGAAGCTCGCCAGGACGACGCTGAAGAAGGAGCGCCGCCTGGGCCGCGACCTCGGCGACATGCGGTTCGTCTACGACGAGCGCGACCCGAAGGTGCTGCGCACCCTCATGCGCTGGAAGTCCGCCCAGTACCGCAGGACGGGCCGCATGGACCGCTTCGCGCGGCCCTGGATCGTCGACCTGGTGGACCACCTCTTCGAGGTGCGCGAGGAGCACTTCACCGGTGTGCTCTCCGTGGTGTACGCCGGGGACCGCCCGGTGGCCGCGCACTTCGGCCCGGCGTCGCGGACGGTCCTCGCGGCCTGGTTCACCGCGTACGACCCCGAGCTGAGCTACTACTCGCCCGGCCTGCTGATGCACCTGCGGATGGCCGAGGCCGCGGCGTCGCGCGGGGTGCGGCTGATGGACATGGGGCGCGGCGAGAAGGAGTACAAGGACTGGCTCAAGACACGTGAGCTGCGGGTCGGAGAGGGCTTCGCGACCCGGCCCCACCCCGTGGCGGCGGTGCACCGCATGTGGCGCAGACCGGTGCGGGGCCTGCGCAACACGGTCCTCGCCCACCCCCGGCTGCGGGAACCGGCCGACCGGCTCCTCAGGACGGTCGGCGGCCTGCGCACGTCCGGCGGGACGGCGGCCCCCGATGCCCGGCCGGTCCGCACGCCCTGAGCCGCGGGCGGACCCTTTCGACGGCGACGAAGCGGAAGAGGCGGGATGTCCATGCCCTACGGAGCACGGCTGGCCGACGAGATGACCCGGCGCCTCGGGCGCGGTTGCGTCTACACGCCCTCGGCCCGGCTCGCGCTCTACCTGGCACTGCGGCACTGGTGCAGGCCGGGCGCGCGGGTGCTGATGTCACCGGTCAACGACGACGTGATCCTCTTCGTGGTCCTCGCGGCGGGCCTGCGCCCCGTGCAGGCCCCGGTGTCCGCCTGGGACGGCAACATCGACCCGGCCGCCGTACCCGAGTCGACGTGGCGCGGTGTGGACGCGGTCCTGACCACGAACCTGTACGGGGTGCCGGACCGCGTCGTCGAACTGCGCGAGCGCTGCGACCGGTTGGGCATCCCCCTGTTCGAGGACGCGGCGCACGCCATCGGCGCGCGCGTCGAGGGGCGGCCGGTCGGGACGTTCGGCGACGCGGCGGCGTTCAGCCTGTCCAAGCACGTCGCGGCGGCGGCCGGCGGCTTCCTCGCCGTCGGGGACGCGCGCACCCGGCGCGAGGTGGAGCTCCTGCGCGACGAACTCCTGACGCCGCGCCGCCTGCGCCACGACCTGACGACCACCCTGCGCCCGCTGGTCCGCTCGGCCGTGCGCTCCACGGGGCTCGTGCGCCCCGTATGGCGGACGATGCAGCGCCTGGGCCTCCTCGAACGCGACTCCTTCCGCATGGACCTGCGGCCGCGGCAGCTCGCGGGCGCGGCCGGCCGCGCCCCTGACCTGGCCGCGTACGAGTCCTGGGTCCGCGTCGACCTGCACGGCTTCCGCTCGCGCCACGGCGCCGCCGTCCGCGCCCAGCAGAAGCTCCGCATGGCCCGTCTGGAGAGCGACCTGGCCCGCAGGCGCGTCGGCGTCTCGCTGCTCGGCGAGACGGCCTGGGCCGGCCGGCCGCTGCGCGAGCGCTCGGCGGAAGAGGGCCCGCCGCCCCTCTTCCGCGTGCCCCTGCTGGTCCACGACCGCGACGCCCTGCTCGACCGCCTGGTGGACCACGGGCTGGTGTGCGGCTACGTGTACGACCCGCCGCTCGACGACTACGCGGGCGCCGAGTTCGTCGAGCCCTCGCCCGACCCCGCGGCGGCGCGCTGGTTCGCCGCGCACACCCTGCCCGCCGATCCGCTCCTGGCCCGCCGGGTCATCAACGCGCTGACGGAGGAGCGCGCACGGCCCGCCCGCCCGAAGGCGCCGCTTCCCCCGGCCCTTACCGGCGGGTAATGTCACGGGCCGAGGAACGGAGTACTCCATGGCCCGCACGTTCACCGTGTCCCGCAGCATTGTCGTCGAAGCACCGCCGTCCCTGGTGTACGAGCAGGTCAGCCGCCCCGCGCAGATGGGGCGGTGGAGCCCGGAGAACCTGGGCGCGACCCTCGCCGACGCCGGGCGGCCCGCCCGGGTGGGCCAGGTCTTCGTGGGCCACAACAAGCGCGGCGCGGTCCGCTGGACCACACGCTGCACGGTGACCGAGGCGGACCCCGGCGCGTGCTTCGCCTTCCGCGTCCACGCCATAGGCCTCAAGCGCCCGCGCCTGCGCGGCCCCATCGCCACCTGGGAGTACCGCTTCGAGGCGACCACGAGCGGGCAGGGTGCGCCGGGCGGGGCGACGCGCGTGACCGAGACGTGGACGGACGACCGGCGCGCATGGCCCGACTTCGTGGCCGCCGCCTTCGACCGGATCGCCACCCGGGGACACACGTTCGCGGCCTTCCAGGTCCGCAACATCGACCGGACCCTGCGCAACCTCAAGCGGGAACTGGACGGGACGGCCGGGACCGCGACCCGGTGAGCGGAGGGCCGGTGGGCGCGGCACGTGACCGAAAGGGGGCGCGCCACCCCCGTGGGGTGTTGCCCCGGCCCGCGCGGTGCGCGAGTGTGCTCTGTCATGGACCGTGACCGCAGCGCCACCGGGCTGCCCCTGTCCCGTCGTCAGCTCATCGTCACCGCCGGGGCGGGAGGTGCCCTCGTGGCGCTGGGCGCGGCACCGGCCCCCGCCCGCCCGCGGACCGGCGTACCCCTCTCCTTCACCCGCGTCACCAACGGGGCGGCCACCCTCCCGCCCGGCGGCGGCAGGCTCGTCGCCGAGGCGCAGGCCATGCTCTGGTCGGTGCCCCGCACGGGCGGCGAAGCCGTGCCGCTGACCCCCGCGGACCTGGAGCCCAACCGTCCCGTGCACTCACCCGACGGCACGCTGATCGCCTTCGGGGCGTACCGGGACGGCGGCTTCCACCTCTACACGATGCGCCCGGACGGCACCCGGCTGCGCCGCCGCACCGACGGACCCTGGGACGACCGCGGCCCCGCCTGGTCCCCGGACGGCACCCGCATCGCCTTCGCCTCCGAGCGGGGCGGCGACCCCGTCGAGGGCGGCCCGTACCGCATCCACGTCCTCGACCTGGCCCGCGGCGGGATCACCCGCGTGACCGGCCTGCCGGGACAGGAGGGCCCCCTCCAGGACGGCCGGTGGGAGGACTTCGACCCCACCTGGTCACCGGACGGCGCACGCATCCTGTTCGTCCGCGGGACGACCGTCGCCGGACCCCAGGGCACCGTCCTCCAGGCCCGTACCGTCGCGGCGGTCGCCGCCGGGGGAGCGGGCCCGGTCACCACCGTCCACACCGAGACCGCCGCCGCCCAGGTGATGACCCCGGCCGTCGACGGCGACCGCCTGGCCTATCTGCGCGTCACCGCGGCGCCCCACGCCTCCTGCGCCCTCGTCGTCGACGGCGCCCCCGTCGCCCTCGACGGCGACATCGCCCCCGTACCGCCCCGCTGGACCGCGGACGGCAGGCTGCTGCTCACCGTGGACGGCCGCTTCACCCTCGTACGCCCGGACGCCCCGGACACGGCCGAGGCGATCCCGTTCGACGCCACCGTGCCGGTGGACCGCCCGCGGTACCGGGGCAAGGAGTACGACCTCGGCCTCGGCAGGGGCGGTCCCGTGCGCGGCATCCACCTGCCCGCGCTCTCCCCGGACGGGCGGCGCGTCGCTTTCGCCGCGCTCAACTCGCTCTGGCTCGCGGACACGAGGGGCGGCCGGCCACGCCGGCTGCGCAGAGCCGCCCCCACCGCCTACCTGCTCGGCCCCACCTGGGCCAGGGACGGCAGGTCACTGGTCTACGCGGACGACCGCGACGGGCTGCTCGGCGTGTACCGGCACGACCTCGCCACCGGCACCGAGACACCGCTCGCCACCGGCGGCCGGGTCCACCCCGCGCTCTCGCCCGACGGACAGCGGCTCGCCTGCCTCGACCTGACAGGACGGCTGATCGTCCGCGACCTGGCCGACGGCACCGAACGCACCCTCGCCACCCCGCTCGGCGGCGGAGGACTGCCCGGCAGACCGAGCTGGTCACCGGACGGCCGCCACCTCGCCCTGTGCGACCGCAACCGGCTCAACTTCCGCTTCCGCGAGGGCTACAACCTCATCCGCGTCGTCGACACCACCACGGGCGACGACCGCCTGCACGCCGTCGCCCCGCACACCTCGCTCGCCGACCGCTACGACTCGGGGCCCGTCTGGTCGCCCGACGGCCGCCACCTGGCCGTGATCGTGGACTCCGCGCTCCACGTCCTGCCCGTCGCCGCCGACGGCACCCCGCGCGGCGCACCGCGCATCCTCACCGAGGAACCGGCCGACCACCCGTCCTGGTCGGGCGACTCGCGCACGCTCTTGTACCTGTCGGGCACCCGGCTGCGCACGATCGCGGCGGACGGCGGCCGTCCGCGCACGGTCCCCGTCTCCCTGCACGGCCGCAGGCCCGCACCCGACGACCTGGTGGTGCACGCGGGGCAGCTGTGGGACGGCACGGGGGAGGGGACGCGGGACGACGTCGACATCATCGTCCGCGACGGCCGCGTCCAGGCGGTGGAACCGCACCGCGCGCGCAGGGGCACGCGGTCCGACCGGCGCGTCGACGCCTCGCGGAGCACGGTCGTGCCCGGCCTCTGGGACAGCCATACGCACCCCTGGCAGAGCACGTACGGGGGCAGGCAGACGGCGGGACAGCTGACCTACGGCATCACCACGGCGGTGTCGCTCGGCGGGTTCGCCTTCGAGCAGGCGCGCGTCAGGGAGGCCGTGGCCGCGGGCGAGCTGGCGGGACCGCGCCTGCTCACCGCGGGGGAACTGCTCGACGGCGCCCGGGTCGCGTACAGCATGGGCCGGGCCCATACGAGCAGGGCGGGGCTGCGCCGGTCGCTCGAACGGGGCGCCGCACTGGACTGGGACTTCGTCAAGACCTACGTACGGGCGCCGGGCTGGGTGATGCGGGAGGCCGCGCGCTTCGCGCACGACCGCCTCGGGGTGCGGTGCGGCGGACACCTGCTCTCACCCGGCGTCCAGCTCGGCCAGGACCTCACGACGCACCTCCAGGCCACGCAGCGCGCGGAGTCCGGCCACGCGGTGACCGCGTCGGGCAAGGCGTGGGACGACGTCCTCGCCGTCTACGGCACGGGCTTCGCCCTCATCGCCACGCCGTTCACCTCGGCGCCGCTGCTCGGCGCGGACCCCGGCCTCGCGGCGGACCCGCGGGTCACCGCGGTCATGCCCCCGTGGGACGCCGCGCAGATCAAGGAGGCGGCGGGCGTCCCGCCGACCGCCGCGCAACTGGCCACCCTGCGCCGGGAGACCGACATCTACCGCCGCGTCCTGGCCGCGGGCGGCCTGGTGGCCCTGGGCACCGACCAGCCCCTCGTCCCGGTGGGCCTCGCCCTCCACCTGGGCCTGCGGGCCCTGCACCGCGGCGGCCTCTCGCCCGCGGCGGCCCTGCGCACGGCGACGGTCCTGCCGGCCAGGCTCTTCGGCCTGGACGAGGAGCTGGGCACGGTGCGCCCCGGCAGGATCGCCGACCTCACGGTGGTGGACGGCGACCCCTTCACCGACTTCGCCATGCTGGTACGCACGACGGAGGTCGTACGCGCCGGCGTCCGCCACCGCACCGAGGACCTGGTGTCGGCCTTCACCCCCCACGAACCCCCGGCCCCCTCGCCCGAGGGCTGGCTGGAGACATCCCGCCTGATGAGAAGGGACGCCTGCTGCGGGAGCTGTTAGGGCGTGTTTCGCACGTGGCGTCGTCCGCCCGGGCCGGACAGGCGGGACTTTCGCAACACGCCCCAGGGGCGCGCGGGACCGCGCGGACGGCGGGCGGGGCCGCGCCCGGCAGCCGGCGCGCCCTCAGCGAAGCCGCCTCCGCCCCCGCCGCCGGGGTGCGGGCGACGCCAGCCGGACCTCCGTCTCCACCGCACGCGGCGCCACGGCCTCCCGTACCTCCGCCAGGGCCTGCCGGGCCAGCTCCCCGAGGACCGCCCCCGGCACCCCGTCGGAGGCGAGCGTCACGGTGACCCGGACCCGCAGCCGCGCGGAGCGGCCGAGCAGGACCACCCGCGCATCGGCCACGCCCCGCACCCCACGGGCCCGCTCCGCCACCGCCGAGGCCAGCGCGGCACCCGACAGCGTGACCCCCGCCCGCCCGAGCGGCAGTTCCCGCAGCCGCCCCGCGCGCAGCTGACCGACGGCCCACCACAGGAACAGCAGCACCCCCAGGCAGAGCGCGGCGATCACCAGAGGCGTCCACCACCCCCGGTCGCGCCACCGCCCGAGGGCGCCCTCGTCGAGCCACACCCGGCCGGCCGGAAGCCGCGGCCACCCCGCGGGCAGCCGGTCCCGCACCGGTTCCGTCGCGGAGGCGAGCGCGGCGCCCGCGACCAGCAGGGCCGCCGCCGACACGAACAGCGCCCCGCGATTGGCGCCGTTACGGAGCCGGCTCATCGGCGGCGCCTCCCCGCACGGTCGAAGTCTCCACGGCGGCGGCCGGCGGTTCGGGCGGCGCGCTCCAGACCGGTTCGGGGCGCACCCGGACGCGGACCCGCGGAGGCCGTGCCAGACCACACGCGGCGACCGTCTCCCGGGCCGCCTCCGCGACGGCCGCCCGAGCGGGCTCCCGCGCGCCGAACCGCAGCCCCGCCCGCACCCGGGCCCGCCGCCTGCCGACATCGACCCGGACCGGCCCGACGCCCGGCACGTCCGCCACGGCGTCCCGCAGCAGCGCGGCCACGGCACGCCGGTCGACGCTCGCCCGCACGCCGGGCGGCGCCGCCAGGGGAAGCCGTCCGCGCAGTCCGGGCGTGACGGCGAGGACGAGCAGCCACACACCGAGCGCCGACACCCCGGCGGCCACCGCGAGGCCGGGCCACGCCGCGCTGTCCGGGCCGTGGGCGGACAGCCACTCCACCGACCGCGTCCGCCACCGCGCGGGCGCACGGCCCGCCGCGTGCACGGAGACGACGTCGTGGAGGAGCAGAGCGCAGACCGCGGCCACGAGGAGGGCCGCCACCGCGACGGGCGTCCGCCGCTCGGACCACGGCCTGCGCGTACGGACCCCGCCCGCCTCCACCGCCCCGGCCGGCACCGGCCCGCCGGGTGCCTCCTCGGGCCGCTCCCGCACCCGCAGCGCTTGTACCCGTACCCGCGCCGAGGGCACGGCGAGTCCGGTGAGCAGGGCCGTGCGGCCGGCGACGTGCGACCGTACGCGTTCGCCCGCCTCGTCGAGCGCCGCGGGGTAGGGCAGGGTCACCGTGACGCCGACGCGGGCCCGGCGGCCCCGCACGACCGCCGAGCCGCGCCCGGCCCGGACCTCTCCCGGACCGAGGGCCTCGGTGGCCGCCCGCTCGGCGATGCGGCGCACCGCGCGGTCGGCCACGGTCGTCGAGCCGCGCTCCGCCGCCGGGCCGCTCATCGGCCGCCCCGGCCGCGGCCCCCGAGGAACTCCCGTACGTCCGTGCCGTCCTCCACGAGACGCCCCACGACGAAGCCGACCGCGCCGAGCGCGGCCACCAGGAGGAAGGCGCCGAAGCCGCCGAACCAGCCGGCGAACCCCAGGGCCATCCCCGCGACCATGCCTGCCAGAGCTGTGTTCACCACTCACCTCTCACCGCGGAACCCCGCGACATCGACGACACAGGACCGCGCTGCCGGGTCCGGCAGCCCGGCGCGGGCTACTCCACCCGCGTGTCGCCCGTCGGGTCCGCGGTCTCGTCGCCGGGCAGGCGCACGTCGTTGACCGCGACGTTCACCTCGACCACCTCCAGACCGGTGATGCGCTCCACGGCGGCGATGACGTTCTCGCGGACGTCGTGGGCGACATCGGTGATCGGCACGCCGTACTCGACCACGATGTCCAGGTCGACGGCGGTCTGCCGCTCGCCGACCTCGACCTTCACGCCGCGCCCGACGTTGGGCCTGCCGCCGGGGACGCGGTCGCGGACGGCGCCGAGCGTGCGGGAGAGCCCGCCGCCCATGTCGTACACGCCGGGGATCTCGCGCGCCGCCATCCCGGCGATCTTCACGACCACCACGTCGGCGATCGAGGTCTTCCCGCGCGTCGCGGCAGGCTCGGACGCGCCGGTGCCGCCCGTCACGGTGGTGCTGCCCGCGCTCTTCCGCGCCACGTCGGCGCGACCGGTGTCGGCGGAGGTCGTGGTCGTGCTCGTCGTCGCGTTCGAGCGGATGTCCTGGGTCGTCATGATGGCATCTCCTCGTCGTCGAAAACCGTACGGCTGCCTTGTCCCCGTGGGTTCGGTGCCCGCGTGCGCGCGGATGCGCCCGGCCCGCGCCCACTCTCTTCCGTCCGACACGGATGCCGGAACACCGTTACGCGCCTCAGCGGAATTTCTCTCCGCGGCGGGTAACGTGCCCTCGCCGCGCAACGCGGACGGCCTTCCATGTGTCGTAGGAGCACGGCCCGGACGAGAGGAGCCGCGTGTGCCCGGGGACCGGGGCGGAACGCCGGAGGAGGACACGGCGGACACGTCCGCGCGGCGGCACGACGGACTGCTGGCGGTGCGCGCAGGGGAAGGCGACGAAGAGGCCTTCGAGGAGCTGATGCGCCGCCACGCCCCAGGGCTCCTTCGGCTCGCGACGCGGCTGCTCGGCAGCCGGACGGAGGCCGAGGACGCCGTACAGGAGTCGTTCGTGAGCGCTTGGCGCAAGCTGCCGGAGTTCCGCAGGGACGCGCGGTTCAGCACGTGGATACACCGGATCGTCACCAACCGGTGCCTGAACGTGCTGCGCTCGCGCAGGCCCTCCGTCGACCTGGAGGGCGTGCCCGAACCCCAGGCGCCCGAACACGAGGCGTCCCCCTCAAGGGTGGCCGAATCCCACGCCGCCGTGGCCGACCTGTCCCGGGCGATGGCGGGACTCTCACCGGAGCAGCGGGTCTGCTGGGTGCTGCGCGAACTCAACGGCCTCTCCTACGAAGCCATCGCCGAGTCCGTCGGCATCAGTCCGGAGGCGGTGCGTGGCCGCGTCTTCAGGGCACGGCGCTATCTCACGGAGGCGATGGCCGCATGGCGGTGAACGAGGGGACAGGACCGGTCGAGGGGCACGGCGCGGCCGGCGGGGGCGACGCGGCGCTCGACCGGGCGGAGCGGGAACCGCTGCCCTGCGGCAGGGAGTTGTGGAGCGTCTGGGAACGCCACGAGACCGGTGAGTCCGACCCCCACGCCGCCGGGTGCCCGCACTGCGCCGAGGCGCTGGACTCGCTGCGGCGCCTTGAGGACGTCGTCTCCACCGCGAGGGACGCCGACCCGGCGGAGGCGGAGCCGGACGCGTCGGCGCTGGTGGGCCGCGTCATGGACGTCGTACGCCTCGAACTGCGGCCGGGCCGCACGCTGCCGCTCGGCGAGGAGGACGAGGACGCCTGGATCGTGGAGGCCGCCGCGGCCCGGGTGGTCCGCGCGGCGGCCGAGACCCTGCCGGGGGTGCGGGCGGGCAGCTGCCGCATCGAGGGCCTGCCGGGACACGGGCCAGGGGCCGCCGCGGCACCGCGTGGCCCGGTCGTCATCCGCCTGGCGGTGGAGGTGGCGCTCACCCGGGGCCTCCAGGAGGTCGCGGACGGGGTGCGCCACCGGGTCCTCGAAGCCGCCGGGAGCGAGCTGGGCATGCGGGTCGCCTCCGTCGACGTGACGATCGCGGACATCATCGAGGAGAGCGGGGAGCGGCCGTGACCGAGCAACCGGGCTCCGGTGAGCTGACCGAGGCCGTGGGCAGGGCGGTGCTCGCCACCCCCGGCGTCGCCTTCCTGCGGCCGGGGCTCGCCCAGCTCGTCCGGGCATCGAGGACCCTGGCCCGGGTGCGCCCCGCGTCCGGTGGCCCCTCGTACGCCTCCGGTGTGCGGGTGACGCGGGACGCGGGGGCCTGGCACGCCGAGGTGCACGTCGTGCTGCGCCGCGGCCACCGGGCCGTGGACGTGACCCGCGAGGTGCGCGCCGCGGTCGCCGACGCCGTGCGGCGGACGGCCGCGACACCGGGCGCCCCGGGGGTGGGCGAGCCCCGGGTGACGGTGACCGTGACGGGGCTCGTCTGACGCCCGTACGGAGCCGGCCCCGCGGCGGGCGGCGGAGCGCTGTTGCCGTTCGGTGACATGCGGGACACAGCTGTGACGTAAGGGAGGACAACGTGTGCGGGACCCGGCGGGTCATAAGGGATGTCGAAGTGAAAAGGCGGAGGAACCCGCCGACGAGCCGGGCCGATGATCTGGGGGAAACGATGAGGACGAGCATGCGTGTGAACAAGAGCCTGGTCGCCGTGGTGGCGATGGTGGCGGCGGCCGGTGTCGCCGCGGCGGCGGCACCGGCCTCGGCGGCCGGTACGCCCCGCTTCCTGGCGCCTTCCGAACTGCCGCCGCACGCCACGTCCGCCTGGACGGCGGGCCCGGTCACGGCGGGGCAGCCGGACCCGCTGCCGATGTGCGTCGGCGAGGCGTTCCCCTCGACCTCCGTGCACCGCGCCTACCGCACGGACCTGGACACCGGCGCCCTGCAGGTCACGGTCGTCGAGCGCAGCGAGCAGCGCGCCAAGGACTACGCGGCCCTGCTGCGCGCCAAGCTCGACGGGTGCGCGGAGAAGGTGATGGCGGAGAACCCCGACATCACCGCCGAGCAGAAGTACTACGGCAAGCTGGACGTCGAGGAGGGCGCGCACGTCTACGGCGTCCACACGAACGCCTCCTGGGGCGCCTCCGACATCAACATGTTCTCGGTGGGCCGTGACGGCAGCACCGTGACGCTCGTGCAGTGGGGGCAGATGGGCGGCTTCGCCGACGCCCAGGTCGCCGACTTCAAGAAGACGACCGCCACGGCCGTGAGGAAGCTCCACTGACCCACGGCACACGGCTGCCGACCGGCGGCCCCGACCAGCGGCCCCGGCCGCCGGCCCACACGGACCGGCGGCCGGGGCCGGCGTCGTTCCCGACCGGGACCTCCTTCCCGCCCCACGGGGGCCGTTGGTCCCGAATGCCGCCCCGGGCGCGGGGCACTCGACCGTCACGACCGGTTACTCCGGTCGCCGGACCCGTCTGGCGGCCCCTCGGCGTGTGGTCATGCTGAAGGCGGGTACCGGAATGTCCCGATCGACATCGAAAGTGAACGGAAGGTAGCACCGTGGGCGTCATCGCCTGGATTCTGGTCGGCTTGATCGCGGGAGCGATCGCGAAGGCACTGACCCCGGGCAAGGACCCGGGCGGGGCGATCGTCACCATGCTGATCGGCATCGTCGGCGGCCTGCTCGGCGGCTGGCTCGGAAAGGTGATCTTCGGGGTGGAGTCGATCAACGGCTTCTTCCACCTGTCCACGTGGATCGCCGCCATCGTCGGCGCCGTCATCGTCCTGTTCGTGTACCGCCTGTTCACCGGCCGTGCACGGCACTGAGCAACCACAGCAGCAAGGAAAGGCAGCGTCATGGCTGAGAACACCCTGAACGGCCGCCGCGTTCTGGCGGTCGTCTCCAACTACGGGATCGAGCAGGACGAACTGGTGGTGCCGGTGCGGCATCTGCGCGACCGGGGCGCCCACGTCGACGTGGCCGCCGTCTCGGCGGAGGAGATCCAGACCCTCGTCGGCGACAAGGACCCCGGCAAGACGGTCCGGCCCGACCTGAAGATCTCGGACGCGGACGTGTCCTCGTACGACCTGCTCTTGGTGCCCGGCGGCACCATCAACGCCGACAGCCTGCGGCTCGACGGCGACGCGGTGGAGGCGGTCCGCGCCTTCGCCCGTGCCGGCAAGACGGTGGCCGCGATCTGCCACGGCCCGTGGCTGCTCGTCGAGGCCGGCGTCCTGGAGGGCAAGACCCTCACCTCGTACGCCTCGGTCGCCACCGACATCCGCAACGCCAAGGGCACCTGGGTCGACAAGGCCGTCATGCACTGCGGTGCCGGGGACTGGGACCTCATCACCTCGCGCACGCCGGACGACCTCGACGACTTCTGCCGGGAGATCGACTCCACGCTCGCGGCGGCGGGCTGAGACGCCCCCCTTCGTCCGGCTCGCGCCGGGCACGGGACGCGGGACACGGCGGTGGCCGGGAGGAAGACCTCCCGGCCACCGCCGTGTGCCGGGACGGGTCCCCTAGCGGGTGGCCCAGACGAGCACCCCGGCCAGGACGAAGAGCAGGCAGGCGGCCGTGTTGGTCCGCTTGTAGGCGACGAGGACGGCGGCGAACTCGCGGATCGTCGCGTTCGGCCAGAAGTACGCGGCCGTCGGCGAGCCCACCACCTGGCCCCTGACGCCGGTCCGCCGGGCGGTGAGGGCGGCGCGGAAGGCGTGGTAGTTGTTGGTGACGACGACGCACCGGTAGGCGGGGTCGGCCCGCTCCATGATGGCCTTGCTGAAGCGCAGGTTCTCCTCCGTCGTCGTCGAGCGGTCCTCGCGTTCGATCAGTTCGGCGGGGAAGCCGCGGGCCGTCAGGTAGTCGGCCATGGCGTGCGACTCCGGCAGCTTCTCGTCGGGGCCCTGGCCGCCCGAGGTGATGAGGACCGGCGCGCCGCCCCGCCGGGAGAGCATCGCGTGCACGCTCCGCGCCCGGTCGAGGCGGCTGGCGAGCAGCGGCGGCACCGTGTCCCCGCCGATGAGACCGGAGCCGAGCACGACCACGAAGCCGGCCTTGCGGCGGACCCGCAGCCGCCCGTAGAGGAAGGCGTAGCAGACGAAGCACAGGAAGAGGAAGGACAGGTAGCCGGAGAGCCCGAGGGCGGCCGTGCCCGCCCCGAGGAGAACCGGGCTCCGTACGAGCGACGCCGTGACCACCAGGGCGATGACGCCGACGATGGCGAGGGCGGCCGTCAGGGAGAGCAGATTGGTGGGGCTCCGGCCCTCTTTGCGCACCATCCGCAGCCCATTGAGGAAGAGCAGGCAGGTCAGTACGAGGATGCCGAGCGCGCCGAGCGCGAGCAGCGCACAGGCGATGACCGTGCCCGTCGTCGAACCGGACCGCAGCAGCCGCGACATCCAGGCGATGAGCCCGCAGACCGCGGCGAGTCCGAGGATGACCGCGTTGCCGAACCTGCGGCTCTCGCGCAGCATCCGCCAGCAGAAGAGGAGGAGAAGGAGGTGTCATCGTCTCCGGCGGCCTCCAGGCGGGCGAGGTGCAGCCCAACCGCTCCACCACCCTGGACGACAAGCCGCCCGTGCTCTCCCGGCCCGCCCG
>NZ_JBFAHX010000058.1:0-40361 GCF_040654435.1 Streptomyces sp. NPDC050703 | reverse complement strand
CCTCCACACCTACAACCACCACCGCTGCCACACCGCACTCGGCGGCCAGCCGCCCATCAACCGCGTCAACAACCCTGCGGGTCAATACACCTAGCCGGCGGTGCACCGGGGCAGGTCGGCCGTGTCGCCCTCGCGGATCTTCTTCAGGGACTGCACGGCGTCGGCGATCGTGTCCACCTCGACGAGCGTGAGCCCGTCGGGGACGTCGCTCGCGGCGGCCCCGCAGTTCCCCTTGGGTGTCAGGAAGTACTCGGCGCCCTTCTGGCGCGCGCCGACCGTCTTCATCTCGATGCCGCCGATCGGGCCGACCTTGCCCTTGTCGTCGATCGTTCCTGTGCCGGCCACGAACGCGCCGCCCGTGAGGTCGTCCGGGGTCAGCTTGTCGACGATGCCGAGTGCGAACATCAGTCCGGCGCTGGGGCCTCCCACGTCGGCCAGCTTGATGTCGATCGTGAACGGGAAGGTGTGGTCGGTGCCCGCCTGGATGCCCACGACGGCGCGGTCGCTGTCGTCGGCCTTCTTCGTGACGATCTTGATGTCCTCGGTCCGCGTCGGCTCCTTGCCCGCCTTCTCCGCGGCGGCCGCCTCCTTGACGGGGACGACCGTGAACGTGACGCCGTCGCCGGGCTTGCGCCGGGTGACGAGCTTCGCGACGTCGGTCATCTCCTTGACCGCCTTGCCGTCGACCTTCTTGATCACGTCGCCCGCGTGCAGCTTGCCCTCCGCCGGGTCGCCCTTGAAGACGGTCGACACGACGACCTGCGACTTCACCGGCAGCTTGAGCTGCCGGAGCGCCGCCACCTTGGCGCTCTCCTGCGACTGGCTGAACTCCTCGGCGTTCTCCCGCGAGGACTGCTGCTCCGTCTTGCCGTCCGGGTAGAGCGTCTCGTGCGGCACCACGATGTTGTCGTGCGCCAGCCAGCCGTAGACGGCCTCCGCCAGGTTCATGTTGTAGTCGGCACCGGTGACCCTGACCGTCGTCATGTTGAGGTTGCCGGTCGTGGGATAGGTCTTGTGCCCGGAGATCTGCAGCACCGGCTCGCCGTCGTGATCACCGAGGGTGTTCACCGTGGGGCCCGGGGACATCTCGGCGTACGGCACTTTGATGAGCACTCCGGCGCAGAGCAGCGCGATCAGCATGAGGGTGGAGGCGAGCATCGTCGCGGTGCGGCGTGGCATGGAACGACAGTACGGGACCGGCCTGTCAGTGCACCTGTGGGGCGGGCTCACGTGCCGCTGTGGGACTTCTCCATGGCCTCGCGGAACGCGGCGTAGCCGTTCAGCTCGGTGACGTCGCCGGTCTTGCCCGACTTGCGGTTGCGGGCGGCCCAGGTGGCCCACAGCCCCGCTCCGACGGCCGCCAGAAAAGGAATCAGCAACCAGGCAAGTGATGCCACGTCGACCTCCCGACCCCTTGCACGACCCGCGACCGCACGGACCGCGACTGACTGATCAGCAGATTAACCATCCGTACGGTCAACGCTCACGGCAGGGGTCGGGTTACGCAACCGGAGCCACACGGCGCAATCGGCCCGGCGGGACCGGCGCCCTTCAACAGGCGCCGACCCACTCCTCCTTGCCGTCGGAGAACCGCTGGTGCTTCCAGATGGGCACCTCGTGCTTGAGGTCGTCGATGAGCTTGCGGCAGGCGTCGAAGGCCTCGGCCCGATGGGGGCACGAGACGGCGACGACCACCGCGAGGTCGCCGACGGCGAGGTCGCCGACGCGGTGCACGGCCGCGAGGGCCCGCACGGGGTACCGGGCGACGACCTTCTCGGCCACCCGGCGCATCTCGGCCTCGGCGGTGGGGTGCGTCGAGTAGCCCAGCTCGTCGACGTCCGCGCCCCCGTCGTGGTTGCGCACCGTCCCCACGAAGAGCGCCGTCCCGCCCGCCGCGTCGTCCCCGACGGCCCGGAAGACCTCGTCCAGGGAGAGCGGGGTGTCACGGATCGCGAGAAGGCGGATCGGGTCCTGAGCGGCCTGCTCGCCGGGGTGGTCCTTCGTGGTGCGTGCCATGCGGCCATGGTGCCGCACGGCACGGACATCACGGAATAGCCCTTTCGCCCGGCACGCGTGCGTGGCACCTTGGAGATCTCTACAGGAGGCGCCGCGGGCCCCGGGAGCGTCAGATCCGGCGGCGGGCCTTGCGGGCGCGTCGCACCACCGCGGCCGCGCCGAGCAGCGCGACCGTGGCGCCCGCGGCACCCGCGGCCGTCGCGTCCTTCCGGCCGAGCCGCCGCCCCGCGACGGTCCGGCGCCCCGCGACCTCCTCCAGCAGCTCCGCGAGGACCTCCTCGTTGGTCCACTGGGGCCGCCACCCGGCGTCGTGCAGCCGGCTGACGCTCACCACCCAGGGGTACATCGTGTAGGCGAGGTCGCCGGCGGGCGACGGCGTGAGGCCGATGCGGTGCAGTCTGGCGGCGGCGCCGAGGGCCACCGCGGAGGGCAGCTCCATGCGCCGGATTCCGCTGAGCTCCTCGACCTCCTCCTGTTCGAGCCAGCCGTCGCAGCCGACGGCGAGTTCCCCGTCCACCCGTTCGAGGACGGCGTACTCCAGGGCGCTGCACAGGTCCTCGACGTGGCAGAACTGCCAGGCGGGCCGGGAACCGGCCACGACCAGGAGGCGGGGCGACTCGAAGTAGCGGGTGAGGGCCGTGTCGGTGCCGCCCACCAGGGTCGCGGGCCGCACCACGGTGACGTTGAGCCCGGGGTGGGCGCGGGGCGCCCTGCGGGCGAGCCGCTCCACCTCCAGGAGGTCGCCGACGCCGGTGGCCTCGGCCGTCGCGCGCAGTTCGGCGTCTTCCGAGAGGGGCAGTTCGTTGTCGGGCAGTGCTCCGTAGACCATCGCCGAGGTGCACAGGACGACGCGGTGGATGCCCGCGGCGGCAGCGGCGGTCAGGACGGTCTGAGTACCGCGTACGTTGTACGCGGTACGGGCCGCGCCGTCGGTCTCCAGGTCGAGATCGAGCGCCAGGTGCACCACGACGTCGGCGCCGCGCAGCTTCTCGGCGATCGCGGGGTCACGGACGTCCAGGATGTGCCACTGCGCCTGCGAGCAGTCGCCGCGGCGCTCGTCGATGGCGATGACCTGCTTGATCTCCTCCGAAGCGGCGAGGCGCTCGGTCAGCAGCGCGCCCACGCCGGAGGCCGCGCCGGTGACGGCGACGACCGGCCCGCGCAGGGGCGAGGAGGAGGCTGACGGGTTTCGCGCTGCGCGAACCTGTGGATCTGGGGAACTCACCGGGCGTCTCCAGCGGTTGTCTTCAGTACGTACCCGAATGACGCGTACGTACCAGGTGGCATCCATCCTGCCGCAGGCCATCAGTCGGCGAAGCACCGAGGCCCGAACCCGTCATGGTGTCTACGCTGGGTGGTGTTGTAGGGCAGCCGCCGCCGGAACGATACCGGCGGCCTGACGAGCCGAGGAATCCCGTGAGTGACACCCCATTCGGATTCGGCCTTCCGCCGGAGGAGCCGGAAGACGGCGACGAGGGCAAGAAGAAGGAATCCCCCGGAGAGGGACAGCGTGGGGGGCAGGGCGCCGGTGGTCCGGCCAACCCGTTCGGTTTCGGGGGGTTCCCCGGAGCCGGCGGCCCGGGCGGCGGTGACAACCCGTTCGCCGCGATGTTCGGTTCGATGAACCCGAACGACCTGGGTGCCGCCTTCCAGCAGCTCGGCCAGATGCTCTCGTACGAGGGCGGCCCGGTGAACTGGGACATGGCCAAGGACATCGCCCGGCAGACCGTGGCCCAGGGCACGGCCGACGGCGTCAAGGACGCCAGCGTGGGCCCCGCCGAGCGCTCCGCCGTCGCGGAGGCCGTGCGCCTCGCCGACCTGTGGCTGGACGACGCGACGTCGCTGCCGTCGGGGTCCGGCACGGCCGTGGCCTGGAGCCGCGCCGAGTGGGTCGAGGCGACCCTGCCGGTGTGGAAGGAGCTGGTCGACCCGGTGGCCGAGCGGGTGGGCCTCGCCATGGGCGACGTGCTGCCCGAGGAGATGCAGGCCATGGCGGGCCCGCTGATCGGCATGATGCGCTCCATGGGCGGCGCCATGTTCGGCCAGCAGATCGGCCAGGCCGTGGGCGTGCTCGCGGGCGAGGTCGTCGGCTCCACCGACATCGGCCTGCCGCTCGGCCCGGCGGGCAAGGCCGCGCTCCTCCCCGTGAACATCCAGACGTTCGGCAAGGACCTGGGCGTCGACAAGGACGAGGTGCGGCTGTATCTGGCGCTGCGCGAGGCCGCCCACCAGCGGCTCTTCGCCCACGTCCCATGGCTGCGCTCGCACCTCTTCGGCGCCGTCGAGGGCTATGCCCGCGGGATCAAGGTCGACACCGCCAAGCTGGAGGACGTCGTCGGCCAGCTCGACCCGCAGAATCCGGAGCAGCTGCAGGAGGCGCTCCAGCAGGGCATGTTCCAGCCGGAGGACACCCCGGCCCAGAAGGCCGCCCTGGCCCGCCTGGAGACGGCTCTGGCGCTCGTGGAGGGCTGGGTGGACGCCGTGGTGCACGCCGCCGCCAAGCCCCGCCTGACGTCCGCCGACGCGCTCAGGGAGACGCTGCGCCGCCGCCGGGCGACGGGCGGCCCGGCCGAGCAGACCTTCGCCACGCTGATCGGCCTCGAACTGCGTCCGCGCCGGCTGCGGGACGCCTCGCGCCTGTGGGCCTCGCTCACGGACGCGCGCGGCGTCGACGGCCGCGACGGCCTCTGGGAGCACCCGGACATGCTGCCCACGGCCTCCGACCTGGACGACCCCGACGGCTTCGTCCACCGCGAGCAGATGGACTTCTCCGAGCTGGACAAGATGCTCGGCGAGGCGGCGGGCAGCGGCTCGCCGGCCAAGCCCGACCTCCGCAAGGACGAGGGCGACGGCCAGGGGCCCGACCAGGACAAGGGGTCCCCGGAGGACGACGGCAAGTGAGCCTGTTCGACGACGCGGTCCTCGTCCTCAAGGGGTACGAGGACCAGCCCGAGCTGCGCCAGGCCTATCTGGACCACCTGTCCGCGCACGGCGACGACGGCATGTGGAAGGCCTGCACGGCGGGCCACGTGACGGCGAGCGCCCTCGTGGTCGACCCCTCGCGCGGACGTGTGCTGCTCACCCTGCACAAGAAGCTGCGGATGTGGCTGCAGATGGGCGGCCACTGCGAGCCGGGCGACCCGACGCTGGCCGCGGCCGCGCTGCGCGAGGCCACGGAGGAGTCCGGCGTGCCCGGCCTGACGCTGCTGGCGGGCGGCCCCGTCCGCCTGGACCGGCACCCGATCCCGGGCCCGTGCACCCAGCACCTCGACGTCCAGTACGCCGCGCTCGCCCCGTCCGACGCGGTCGAGGCGATCAGCGACGAGTCACTGGACCTGCGCTGGTTCGCGTACGACGAGGTGGCGGACGTCGCCGACGAGTCGGTGGTCCGCCTGGTGGAGGCGACGAGGGCGCGCCTGTAGGGACCGAGTCGAGGCCCCGAAGGGACTCTCGAAGGGGGCTCTCGAAGAAGGCTCCCGAAGGGGCGCGGGGAACTGCGCGATCGGCCGCATACGGCCCGCGGAGGCTCCCCGCGCCCCTCGGTCACTCCTGCCCGACCCGGGGCCTAGCTCCAGACGTTGCCCTGGTTCTGCCCCCGGGCGCCCTGCTGGCCCACGCCGAACTGCGCCCCGGCGCCCTGCCCGATGACCGCGTTCTGGGGCGGCAGCATCTCGCTCGGCTGCACGAGCGCGTACCCCTGCCCCATGAAGCTCAGCTCCCAGCCCTCACCGGTGTTGCCGCGGCGCCGGAAGACGCCCGATGAGTGGGTCTGGGCCTGCATCTGCACGCGCAGGCCGTTGGACCAGGCGACGATCGCGTCCGCGTCGGCGTTGACGTACCGGTCGGGCGTGACCTGGAGCATCAGCGGCTGGCCCGAGGTCATCAGGGCGACCTTGCCGCGGCCCGAGATGTTGAGCTGGTACTTGCCGGAGCCGGAGATGCCGTACTGGCTGTCCACGGCGATGACCTGGTGGGTCAGCGACGAGTCCATGGCGAGGACGTAGCTGCTGTCCACGGTCAGGCCGTCCTGGTCGACGTCCACCACATGGATGTACTGGGCGAGGTTCGCGAAGTAGACGGTGCCCTGGCCGTGGCAGCGCATCAGGTCGAGGCCTTCGCCGGTGTGCGCGCGTGCCCGCTGGTCGCCCCGGCTCTGGTACTCGGCGTCGAACTCGATCAGGCCCTGGTAGGCGACCATGGACCCCTTGCGGGCCAGGACGTCGTCGTGCCCCTCCAGGGCGACCCGCAGGAGCTGCGGGTTCTGGACGTTGTAGCGCTCGTGCGTCTGCTGCTCGGCATGCGCGAAAAGTGAGCTCTGCATGGTGTGCTGCTTTCCCCTCAGCCCCGTGCTCGGAGACGGTCGGTGCTGTCCTCGCTGGGCTGTACGACGACGATGCCCTCTCCGGAGAAGCCCATCTGGTAGGCCTCGCCGCTGCCGCGCCCGATGAGGGAGCCGGCCTTGAAGCTGCGCTTCCCCTTCACCTTCAGGTTCGGGGACCAGGCGATCAGGGCGTCCGGGTCGACGTACGTCTCGTCCTCGCCGCGACCGCAGTCGACGACGATGGGGGTTCCCCGCGAGGTCAGCGCGACCCAGCCCTGGCCGGAGACCTTGATGTTCCACAGGCCCTGCCCGGCGAACTTGGCCATGCCCTTGACCCGCTCCACGCCCCACTGGAGGGAGGCGTCGAAGGCGAGCAGGTTGGTGCCGTTCACCGAGAGCGAGTCACCCGCCAGGTTGATGACGACGACGTCCGCTCCGTAGTCGGCGAGATAGAGCAGGCCGTCCCCGGAGCACTTCATCAGGGGCGCGCCCTCGCCAGTGATCCACTCGCGGGCGACCTGACGGACGGCGGGCGGGTTCGGCTCGTACTGCACGAAGCCTTCGTAGGCGACCATGGAGCCCACGCGCGCGTAGAGGTCGTTTCCGGTCTGCATGGCCACCTTGACCATGTGGTGGCCGTGGTTCTCCATGCGGGCGGCGACGGGTGCGGGAGCGAAGCCCGCGAGTTGCTGGTTCATGACGGGCTCCCTCAGACCTCGTACGGCTGGACGACGATGAAGTTGCCGGGCGCGCCACGGAACTGGAGGTTGACGCTCTCCCCCGTGGAGCCGGCGTAGGCGTTGCTGCGCATCCGCACCTGGCTGGAGACGATCGCCTGGGCGGCGGCGGACCAGGCGACGACGGCGTGGCAGTCGGCGAACGTCGTCGGCGTGACGGGCAGCACGACGGGTACGCCGTGCGTCTTCACGATGACCGTGCCGGTGCCCTGGAACTGCATGACGAACAGGGCGCCGCCGGGGATGCCGTGCCCCTCGATCCTGCGCACCTCGTGCTGGAGGGTCTCGTCGAAGGCGAGGACGTTCTCCGCGGAGACGCAGATGGCGTCGCCCTGCAGTTCGATCGGGTGCAGGTGGGTGCCCTCCTCGGCGAGGAAGACCTGGCCGCGGCCGGAGCAGCGCATCAGCTGCATCTCCTGGCCGGTGGCGTTGCCCACGACGCGGCCCGCGAAGCCGGCGCCCTTGTAGCTGAACTCGACCTTGCCCTGGTAGAGCACCATGCTGCCCTGACGGGCGAGGATCGGCTGCTCGCCGACCCCGAGGTCGACGCGGACGAGCTTCTCGTTCTGCTGGGTCCAGCGCAGGCCGGTGGGTGCCTCGCGGTACTTCTGGAGCGCGGCGGCGACACCGGCGCCCTGGGGAGCGGCGGCCTGCGGGGCGCCCTGGTGAGCGGGCTGGCCGGGGAACTGGCCGACCTGCGGCTGGGCGTAACCGGGCGGCAGGGGGGCGCCCTGCGGCTGACCGTGACCGGGCGGCATCGGGGCCTGCGGCTGCCGGCCGTATCCCGGCGGCGGGGGCGCGGTCTGGCCGGGGACCTGCTGCTGGCCGGGCACCTGGCCGAACTGGGGCGGTTGCGGCGGCTGCTGCGGCTGCTGCTGAGGGCCGGGCTGACCGTACGGCGAGGGTGCCTGCGGGGGCGGCACGGCACCACCGGGAGGCTGGTTCATCGGGGCCACGACCGTCTGCGCGGCGTGCACCGAAGGGTTGGCGGGGGCGGCGGGCGGCGGCGTGGCGCCCTGCGGCGGCGCGAAGTGCTGCGCGGGGGCGGGGGCCTGCGGCTGAGCCGGGGCCGGAGCCGCTGCGGCGGGGGCGCCGAACGCCGGCGGGGCGGCGGCCTGCGCGGGCGGCGCGAAGGAGGGCACGACTCCGCTCTGCGGCGGCGCGGACGCGGGCTCCTCCTCGGCGACCTCTCCGCCGAAGTTCTTCAGGAGGGCTTCGAGCCCACCGTCGAAGCCCTGGCCGATCGCGGCGAACCGCCAGACGTCCTTGACGTAGAAGTCGCCCAGCATGACGGCGCGCTCCGTGGAGAACTCCGCGCCGCTGAAGGCGTAGCGGGCGACTTCCTCGCCGCCCGCGACGATGCGGATGTACCCCGACGCGACCTGCGACATCTGCCCGGCGCCGTCGATCGTCGCGGTGAAGGAGAGCCGCTGGATCTGCGGGGGGATGCGGTCGAGCGTGACGCGGAAGGACTCGGTGTCGCCGGCTTGCGCGCCGAGGAGCTGGATCGACTCCTCCGGTGACTTCGGCTGGTTGAAGAAGATGAAGTACCGGTCGTCCGAGAGCCGCTCGCTCGCGTCCAGGCCGAAGCAGCTGATGTCGAAGGACAGTCCGGGGGCGGAGATCTGCACGCCTACGTACAGATCGGTCCCCGCTGTGAGGTCACTGATCTTGGCCTTGTGGCCGCGTTGGAATTCCCTGGCCATACGTAACGACCGTCCCCCATCCCGATGTGATTGCGTCGCGTCAGGCTAACCGCAAAGTCGGACGGCGGACCAAGCCGGTACAGACCCGCTACACAACCGCCCGGAAGCGCGGACGATCACTCCTCGCGGGCGGCGGGAAGGTGCGGCAGCCGGCCGGCCGCGACCACTCCTTCGAGGTACCCCCGGGCCCTCTCGGTGCGCGGATAGGCCTCCAGAAGGCGCCAGAAACGGGGCCCGTGTCCCGGCACGAGGAGGTGGGCGAGCTCATGGACGAGGACGTAGTCCACCACGTACTCGGGCATGCCCTGCAACCGGTGCGAAAGGCGGATGCTGCCCTCCGACGGGGTGCACGAGCCCCACCGGGTGTTCTGGTTCGTGACCCAGCGGACGGAGGCGGGCCTGGCCCTGCCCCCGAAATACTGTTCGGAGAGCTGCCCCGCGCGCTCGGAGAGCTCCGCGTCGCCGAGGAGCCGCTTGCTCTCCTGCGCGGCGAGCTTGTCGAGCATCACGCCGACCCAGCGCTGCTCCTCGGCCTCCGACATGCGGGCCGGAATGAGGACGACGGTGCGGTCGCCCTCCCGGTAGGCCGAGACCGTCCGGCGCCGGCGGGCGCTGCGTCTGATCTCGACCGCGCTGGCTTTCGCGCCGGACTGCGGCGGAGTGGTCGTGCTGCGCTGTGGAGGCCCTGCGCGGCGCGCCGAGGTCTCCCCAGCGACGCGAGGGAACGGGTCTGCGGGCACGCCCCGACGTTACCCGCTGGGCATGGGGGAAGTCCCGCCTCCGGGGCACTTCGGCGCTGTTCCGCTCCCCCTCCGTCCGACTCGTACGACCGGCCGCTTTGACGCGTGCGGCTGATTAGTACGACTAACGCCCCCAGCCTGTGGACAACGCGGAGCGGGGATGCGGCGGGGCGGGCACTCTGGCAGTCGAGCCGGTGCCATGGACGGGGCGGCGCCGGACGGACGACGGGGGACGACCATGCAATCGACGACGGCCATGCATCCGACGCTGAAGCCCGCGCTGCGGCGCGGCTGGCGGGACCTGAGCACCGTGCAGTTCGGGGTGGCGCCCGCGCACGCCCTGGTGCTCGGCCCGATGGACACGGCCACGGGCAGCTTCCTGACCCTGCTGGACGGGACCCGGGGGCTGCCGCTCCTGCGGGAGGAGGCGCGGCGGATGGGCCTGCCCGACGGGCACGTGGACCGTCTCGTGGGCGAGCTGTCGCGGGCGGGGCTCCTCGACGACTCGACGGGCGGCGGTCCGGCCGCCGACGGCCTGCGCGGGCGGAGCCGGGTCATGGACCGGCTGCGGGCCGATCTCGCCTCGCTTTCCCTCTCCTCGTCGGAGCCGGGCGAGGCGATCGGGAAGCTGGCGGCGCGCCGGGCCATGCGCGTGCGGGTCCAGGGCGCGGGGCGGGTGGGTGCCGTGGTCGCCTCGATCCTCGCCGGCGCGGGCGTGGGCCGGGTCGACGTGCTGGACGGCGGGCATGTGGAGCCGTGGGACGTCGCGCCGGGCGGGCTGCCCGCCGAGTCGGTCGGTGAGCGCAGGGACGTGTCCGCGCGACGCCTCGTCCGCGGCTCGGCGCCGGACCGGCCGCCGCGCACCGCTCCCCCGAAGCGCTCCGACGCGTCCGGCAGGCCCGACGGGACGGCCCCGGAGTCCGAGGGCGAGGCGGGGCTCTCCCTCGTGATCATCGCTCCGCGGGACGGCCTGCACGCCTATGCTCCCGACGCCGTCGCCGCGGAGGACCTGCTGGCCGCCGGTACCCCTCATCTCTATGCCGGGGTGATCGAGGGCACGGGGGTGGTCGGGCCGCTGGTTCTGCCCGGAGCGACCGCGTGTGCCGGATGTCTCTTCCGGCAGCGTTCGGACCACGACCCCACCTGGCCGCGCATGCTGGCCCAGTGGCGCTCGGGACGTGCCCGGCATGTGCCGGCCTGCGATCTGGCGTTGTCGACCTCGGTCGCGGGCCTGGTCGCGGGGCATGCGCTCGCGTTTCTGGACGGCGCGCCGTCGGCCTGTACGGACGCCCGGTGGGAGGCGTCCGTGCCCAATTTCGCTTGGCACGCGCGCCCCGTCCGGGCGCATCCCGCGTGTCCGTGCGGGGCGGCCTCGCACGTTAAGGGGGACGGGCTCGCCACTGACACGGAGCCGCACGCAACAATGGCCGGGTAACCGCCTGAGAAGGCGTGGCTGTCTGGGACTTGGAGGGGCGAATGTCTGATCTTCCCCGGAAGGCGGTCACCCGAACCGCCAAACTGGCCGCGCTGCCACTCGGCTTCGCGGGACGCGCGACCTGGGGGCTCGGCAAGCGGATCGGCGGCAAGTCGGCGGAGATCGTCGGACGCGAGCTGCAGCAGCGCACGGCGGAGCAGCTCTTCAAGGTCCTCGGGGAGCTGAAGGGCGGCGCCATGAAGTTCGGCCAGGCGCTGTCCGTCTTCGAGTCCGCGCTGCCCGAGGAGGTGGCGGGGCCCTACCGCGCGACGCTGACGAAGTTGCAGGAGGCGGCGCCTCCGATGCCGACGCGCACGGTGCACTCCGTGCTCGCGGAGCGGCTCGGCGAGGACTGGCGCGAGCGGTTCCTCGAATTCCAGGACAAGCCCGCCGCCGCCGCGTCGATCGGTCAGGTGCACCGGGCGGTCTGGGCGGACGGGCGCGAGGTCGCGGTCAAGGTGCAGTATCCGGGAGCGGGCGAGGCCCTGCTGTCCGACCTGAACCAGATCAGCCGGTTCGCCCGGCTGCTCGGCCCGCTCGTCCCCGGCATGGACATCAAGCCGCTCATCACCGAGCTGCGTGACCGCGTGTCGGAGGAGCTGGACTACGGACTGGAGGCGCGCGCGCAGCGGGCGCACGCGGAGGAGTTCGTGGACGACCCGGACGTGGTGGTGCCCGCGGTGGTGCACCAGAGCGACCAGGTTCTGGTCACCGAGTGGATGGACGGGATTCCGCTGTCGGAGGTGATCGCGGACGGCTCGCAGGAGCAGCGCGACCGGGCGGGCCAGCTGCTGGCCCGCTTCCTCTTCTCGGGCCCGGCGCGCACGGGGCTCCTGCACGCCGACCCGCACCCGGGGAACTTCCGGCTGGTGCCCGACGGCGAGGACGGCTGGCGGCTCGGCGTCCTGGACTTCGGCACGGTGGACCGGCTCCCCGGCGGCCTGCCGGTGATCATCGGTGAGGCCATGCGGATGACGCTGGAGGGCGAGGCCGACGCGGTCTACGAGATGTTGTGCGCGGAGGGCTTCGTCAAGGAGTCCGTGGAACTCGAACCCGACGCGGTGCTCGACTATCTGCTGCCGATCATCGAGCCGATGCTGGTGGACGAGTTCACGTTCACGCGGGGCTGGATGCGCAACCAGGCGGCCCGGGTGGCCGATCCCCGCTCCCCCGCCCACCAGTTGGGCAAGAAGCTGAACCTGCCCCCGTCGTATCTGCTGATTCACCGTGTGACGTTGAGCACCATCGGGGTGCTGTGCCAGCTGGGGGCGACGGTCCGGATGCGGGACGAGCTGGAGGAGTGGCTGCCGGGCTTCGTGGCGGAGCCGGACGCGGACGACGTGGGCGACGCGGACGACGCGGACACCGGGGCCGCGGTCGAGGAGGACGTGGCGGCGGTCGAGGCGTGAGGGGGGCCGCGGCTGCCGGAGCCGGGACGGCTACCAGAGGTCGGAGTCGAGGCGTCCCTCGATGGCTCTGATGTTGTCGCGGGCGCAGCTCTCGCAGAAGTAGCGGCGGATGCCGTTCTCGACCGAGTAGGTCCAGGTCAGCGGCGTGCCTTCGGCGGTAGCGCCGCAGCGGGAGCACACCGGGTTCACCGCGTCCGCGGCCGGGGGGTTCTGCTGGTCCACCCGACGACCCTATCCCCGCGTCCGGCTGGGCGCGGGCGCAACGTACAGCGGGGGCCGGTCCCGTCCGGACCGGCCCCCGTTCGCTTCTCTCGCTGCTCCTGGGCTCTTACTGCATGACCGCTATGGCCAGCGCGCGCCGGGCGCGCAGCGAGGCGCGCTCCGCGCGGCGCTGCATGCGGCGGGCCGCCAGCAGGCGCTCGGCCGGGCGCTGGGCCTCGGCCTCACGCAGTCGTTCGTGCATATGCGCACGAGCCATGGCTTCTGGGATGAGTTGCATCTCTCGGGTCCTGTTCTGGCGCGAGGCGTGCGCGCCGCTGGTGGTGAAGTCCGGGGTGGCGGAGCCGACGGGCTCACTGGTGGCTGCCTTCATCGGGGCCTGCTTCTTGGGGTCGTGCGTGAGGGGGCGGTCGATCGTTCCGGTGATGTTCATGCGACGACCGGGTTCTTGCGCGGGCGGCCACGGGGCCGCTTGCGGGCAACGACGACGCCCTGGACGAACAGCTCGCCGCCCCAGACACCCCACGGCTCACGCCGCTCCTTGGCGCCGGCGAGGCAGGCCTCCACCAGCGGGCAGGTACGGCAGAGCGACTTGGCGTACTCGACGTCGGCCGGGGACTCGGCGAAGAAGACCTCGGGGTCGTAGGCACGGCAGGGGACGGGTACGCCCAGGTTCTCGATGGCGTCGTCGAGCGCGGTGAGCGCGGTCAGGGGGGTCAAGGTCGGGTCCTCCGTGGAAGTGGGCGGGGCGATCGCTTGTGAAGGCGGTACGGACGGGGCGTGCGCTTCGAGTTGCACGGTGTGGTTTTCCTCGTCTGGTCGTGCCGGCCTGGGTCGGCCGGTTGGCGGCTGGTACCGGGTCTTGCTGGTGGCCCCTTCGGCTTGTCTCCCTGTTTCGGGGAAAACAAAAGGGCCGCGGATCCCGGGTGGGGTTCCGCGGCCCTGAAGGCGCCGGCCTGATCGAGATCAGACTGGATCGCTCCAGGGTTCGAGCCCACGGAAGGCCCACATCAGGTGGTGCTGCGTCGTCTGCTTCCGGAATCCGGCACCGGCTGCCGCAAAGGCATAGGCCTGGGCCTGCGCCTCCGCTACTGCTGCTTCCGGTGCCTTGGTCGGTCGCTCATTGCCCTCATTGGCCTCGCGAATGGAGAGACCGGAGAGAGGCAGGGCGGCAGGCAGCGGACGCACGGCGGCGGTGCCGCCGGACAGACCGGTGCCCTGGTTCGAGAGGCCGAGCAGGCAGGAAGCGACGACCGAGCGATCGGTCATTTTGACGGTGCTGATGAAGCTCTCGTTGATGCTGATCACTGGAATTCGCCTCCTCTCGGCGTCTAAGGGATCGATCGGAATCGATCCTGCGGAACAAGTACAGCACGGGGCCAGGGCTTCGGAGAAGCCGCCGTTCCCGTGCCTAAGAACCTATGGGTCTTCCTTGCGCATGCGCAAACTATTTTCTCGACGAGTTTGAATCACTCGTCTTCGGCGCCCCTTACACCTTCCTGACCTGCACAGATGGCGAGGACGTCGGCGCCGAAGCGGTGAAACTTCCGCACGCCGACCCCCGGGATGCGGGCCAGTTCGCCCTCGTCCTCGGGCACGGCCTCGGCAATGGCGATCAAGGTCTTGTCCGTGAAGACGCAGTACGCGGGCTGCCCGAGCCGCCCCGCCTGGACGCTGCGCCACTCCCGCAGCCGTTCGTACAGCCCTTCGTCCATGTCGGAGGGGCAGTCCTCGCACCGCAGCAGCTTCAGCTCGCCCGCGTCCGTGAGCGTCCGCCCGCAGACGCGGCAGCGGGCGGGCGTGCGGCTCTTGTGCCGCCGGCGGCCGGATACCGCCCCCAGTGCCTCACCTCCGCTGCCGCGCTCCACGCCACCGGGGCCGCCGCCCGCCGCACGCGCCGCCGCGCCGCCGCCGGAACCCGGCCGCAGACCGTCCAGGAAACGGCTGGGGCGGCGGTTGGGCCGGCCGCCCGGCGAGCGGGAGAGCGCCCAGGAAAGAGCGAGGTGGACGCGGGCGCGGGTCACGCCCACATAGAGGAGCCGGCGCTCCTCCTCGACCTGCTCGTCGGTCTTGGCGTAGGTGATCGGCATCATGCCCTCGGCGAGGCCGACGAGGAAGACGGCGTCCCACTCCAGGCCCTTGGCCGCGTGCAGCGAGGCCAGGGTGACGCCCTCGACGGTCGGGGCGTGCTGGGCGTTCGCCCGCTCGTCGAGCTCGGCCACCAGGTCGGCGAGGGTCGCGTCGGGCCTGGCCCGCGCGAAGTCCTCGGCGAGACGGACCAGCGCGGCCAGCGACTCCCAGCGGTCGCGGACCGCGCCGGAGCCCGCGGGCGGCTGCGAGGTCCAGCCCTTCGTGGAGAGCACGGCCCGCACCTGCGAGGGCAGGTCGACCACGTCGTCGAGGAGTGCGTCGTTGCCCCCGAAGCGGGCGGCGCCGCGCAGGGCCGCGCCCGCCTCGCGGACCTCGGTGCGCTCGAAGAACCGCTCGGCGCCGCGGAGCTGGTAGGGCACGTTCGCGTCGGCGAGGGCCTGTTCGTAGATCTCCGACTGGGAGTTCGTGCGGAAGAGGACCGCGATCTCGCTGGCGGGGACGCCGTCGGCGATCAGGGCCCGGATGCGGCGGGCGGCGCCCTCGGCCTCGGCCGGCTCGTCCGCGTACTCCGTGTAGACCGGCTCGGTGCCGGGGTCGCGCTGGGAGATCAGTTCGAGCCGGTGGTCGGCGGCGCGGCCGCGGGCCTGGGAGAGCAGGCCGTTGGCGAGGTGGACGACCTGGGGCGTGGAGCGGTAGTCCCTGACCAGTTTGACGACGGTCGCCCCCGGATGGCGGGTGCGGAAGTTCAGCAGGTGGTCGGGGGTGGCTCCGGTGAAGGAGTAGATCGTCTGGCTGGCGTCGCCGACGACGCAGAGGCTGTCGCGGTCGCCCAGCCAGAGTTCGAGGAGGCGCTGCTGGAGCGGGCTCACGTCCTGGTACTCGTCGACCACGAAGTGCTGGTACTGGGCGCGGACCTGTTCGGCGATGTCGTGCCGGTCCTGGAGGATGCCGACGGCGAGCAGGAGGACGTCCTCGAAGTCGATGACGGCCCGGTCGCGCTTCAGGTCCTCATAGGCCGCGTAGAGCTGGGCGATCTCGGCGGGGTCGCGGGGGACGTCGCGGCCGGACTTGGCGGCTGCCGCCGCGTAGTCGGCGGGGACGGTCTGGGTGACCTTGGACCATTCGATCTCGCTGGTCAGATCGCGCAGCTCGTTCCGGTCGAGGCGGATGCGGCAGGCCGCCGCCGCGTCGGCCACGAGCTTGATCTTGCGGTCGACGATCCTGGGCAGCGAACCGCCGACCGCTTTCGGCCAGAAGAACTGGAGCTGGCGCAGGGCCGCGGAGTGGAAGGTCCTGGCCTGGACGCCGGAGGCACCGAGCTGGCGCAGGCGGCCGCGCATCTCGCCGGCGGCGCGGTTGGTGAACGTGACGGCGAGGACGCTGGCGGGCTGGAGGACACCGGCACGCACGCCGTAGGCGATGCGGTGGGTGATCGCCCGCGTCTTGCCCGTCCCTGCGCCGGCGAGGACGCACACCGGCCCGTGCAGGGCCGTGGCCACCTCGCGCTGCTCGGGGTCGAGCCCGTCGAGCACCGCGTCGGCAGAGTCCGGGACCTGCGGGAAGAGGGTGGAGTGCGTTGCTGCTGTCACCCCTTCATGCTGCCAGGTCGCCGGGGGCGGACGAGCCGGTTGTCCACAGGGGGGCGGCTGCGGTCGTATTAATGCGGGAATGGTGGCGGGGTGGCGTACGTTCCTTCATTGCGAAGACGCACCCCGAGCGACGAAGGAGCACGGACGACATGCCGGGCACTGTGACGATGTACAGCACCACGTGGTGCGGCTACTGCCGCCGCCTCAAGGGCCAGATGGACCGCGAGGGCATCGCGTACAACGAGATCAACATCGAGCAGGACCCGGATTCGGCGGCCTTCGTCGAGAAGGCGAACGGCGGAAACCAGACGGTTCCCACCGTTCTCTTCCCGGACGGCTCCACGCTCACGAACCCCTCGCTGGCGCAGGTCAAGCAGAAGCTGGCCGCCTGACGGATCAGCCGACGGTCCCCGGCCTCGGCAGGGGCCTGCCGTACCAGAGCTCGATCAGACGGGCCGCAATCGAGATGCCGTAGGGAGGCAGGACCTCCCCGGACTCGAATGCGGCCCGCAGGTCTTCCCGGGAGAACCAGCGGGCCTCGTGGATCTCCTCGCCGTCCACGTTGATCTCCGAGGAGGTCGCCTCGGCCATGAAGCCGAGCATCAGGCTGGAGGGGAAGGGCCAGGGCTGGCTCGCGACGTACTCCACGTCGCCGACCGTGACGCCCGCCTCCTCGAACACCTCGCGCCGCACCGACTGCTCGATGGACTCGCCCGGCTCGACGAAGCCGGCCAGGGTGGAGAAGCGGCCCTCGGGCCAGTGCACCTGGCGGCCGAGCAGGATGCGGTCCTCGCTGTCCCTGACCGCCATGATCACGGCCGGGTCCGTGCGCGGGTAGTGCTCGGCACCGCAGGCCTGGCAGCGGCGGATGTGGCCCGCCGCCGCGATGACGGTGCGCTCGCCGCAGCGCGAGCAGAAGCGGTGCAGGCGCTGCCAGTTCTCCAGGGCCACGGCATGCACCATCAGGCCCGCGTCGCGCGGGGAGAGCAGCAGCCCCGCCTCCCGCAGCCCGGCGGGGCGCGCCGACTGGTCCATGCGGCCGGGGAGGGCGTCCTTCTGGAGCGCGAAGTAGCTGACGCCGTCGTCGTCGGTGCCCAGGAAGTAGCGGTGCTCCTCGGTGAGCGGCGCCTCGAAGGACGGGGTCATCACCAGTTCGGTGCGGCCCTCCGGCGTCTCGTCGATGAGCACCTGGCCGCCGCAGACCACGAAGACGCGGGTCGTCGGGTGGCTCCAGGCTGCCGCGAGCCACGCCTCGTCCATGCGGTGGTGGGCCGCCCGGTCGATGCCGCTCGGAGCGGTCAGCGAGATCGGTCGGTCGGCGGTGTGGTCGGTCCAGGTGGTCACAGGTGCTTCCAACTCCCCCGAAGGAATGGGCCCGGCAGGGCGGGCGGCGGTGTGCTCGGCGGTCCGTGGATCAGTGTGCATCGCGCCAGTTCCGGGCGAGGTCGCCCCAGAGGTAGGCGGTCGCCTCCACGCCCTTGAGGAGCAGGTCGATCTCGACCTTCTCGTTCGGCGCGTGCCAGCCGTCGGAGGGCACGGAGATGCCGAGGAACAGCACGGGGGCGGCGAGGACGTCCTGGAGGTCGGCCGCTGGCCCCGAGCCGCCCTCGCGCGTGAAGCGGATCGGCTGCTCGAAGGCGCGGCCCATGGCGCGGACCACCGACTGCAGGGCCGGGTGGTCCAGCGGGGTCAGGCACGGGCGCGTGCCCGCGCTGAAGGTGACGGTGTGCCGGATGCCGGCGGGGACGGTGGCCGCCGCCCACGCGCGAACGGCCTCCTCGACGCGGTCCAGGCGCTGTCCCGCGACCAGCCGGAAGGAGAGCTTCACCACGGCCGAAGCCGGGATGATCGTCTTGCTGCCGGCTCCTTGGTACCCGCCGCCGATGCCGTTGACCTCGGCGGTCGGGCGGGCCCAGACGCGCTCCAGGGTGGTGTATCCGGCCTCGCCGTGCGTGCCGTGCGACTTGGCCGTGCGCAGCCAGCTCTCCTCGTCGAAGGGCAGCTCGGCGAAGAGCTCGCGCTCGCGGTCGGTCAGCTCGACGACGCCGTCGTAGAAGCCGGGGACCGCCACGCGCCCGTGCTCGTCGTGCAGGGCGGCGACCAGGCGGGCCGCCTCGGTGGCCGGGTTCGGCACGGCGCCGCCGAAGGAGCCGGAGTGGATGTCCTGGTCGGGGCCGTGCAGCTGGATCTCGCACTCGGCGAGGCCGCGCATGCCGGTGCAGACGGTCGGGGTGTCCTCCGACCACATCCCGGTGTCGGAGACGATCACCGCGTCGGCGGCGATGCGGTCCTTGTGGGCCTCGATGAGCGCGCGGAAGTGCGGGGACCCCGACTCCTCCTCGCCCTCGACGAGGAGCTTCAGGTGGACGGCGGGCGCGGAGCGCCCGGTGGCGGCGAGGTGCGCGCGGACGCCGAGGGTGTGGAAGAAGACCTGGCCCTTGTCGTCGGCAGCGCCACGCGCGTGGAGGCGGTTTTCCCGGACGACGGGCTCGAAGGGGTCGGTGTGCCAGTCGTCCTCGCGGGCTGCGGGCTGGACGTCGTGGTGGCCGTAGACGAGGACGGTGGGGGCCTGCGGGTCGTCCGACGGCCACTCGGCGAAGACGGCGGGTGCCCCGGGCGTCTCCCATACCTCCGTGACCGGGAAGCCGGTCTCCTTGAGCCGGAGGGCGAGCCACTCGGCGCTGCGGCACACGTCACCGGCGTGCTCGGGCTGGGCCGACACGGACGGGATGCGCAGCCACTCCGCCAGCTCGTCGAGGAAGGCGGTGCTGTGGTTCTCGATGTACGTGCGGACGGCGCTGTCCGGGGTCTCGCTCATGACCACGAGCCTATCCGCCATCCGGGGTGGTCCCGTCCGGCGGTTCACCGCCGGGGCGATCGGCCGCCGCAACAATCGGAACTGGATGTTCCGCCGGCGGGACCGGCTCTCCGCGCAGCAGACGTTCGAGGTCGGCGCGGTCGGGGAGGTGCCTGGGGCGGGCGGTCTCTCCGCTGCGTACGTACAGGAAGGCGGCCCGCACCGACTCCGGCGGGACACCCTGCTGCTCGGCCCAGGCCAGGCGGTACACGGCGAGCTGGAGGGGGTCGGCGCTGCGGGTGCGGCTGGTCTTCCAGTCGACGATCTCGTACGTCGCGCCGTCCCCGTCGCCTTCCTTGTAGACGGCGTCGATGCGCCCCCGGATCACGCGGTCCGCGATGACGAACTGGAAGGGGACCTCGACGCGGTAGGGGGTGCGGCGGGCGTACTCCGTGCGCTCGAAGGCCTCCTTGAGCGCCTCCAGGTCGCGTTCGTCGGCGATCTCCGCCTCGCCGGGCTCCCCGCCCGGCAGCTCCTCCGGGTCGAGCAGCGGCAGCGGCAGCTCCTCGAAGCGGGACTCGACCCAGGCGTGGAACCGGGTGCCCCGGCGGGCCTCCGGCTGCGGCGGGCGCGGCATGGGGCGGGCGAGGTCCTGCGCGAAGCCGTCCGGGTCGGCGGCCAGGCGCATCAGCTCGGACGCGGTGAGCGAGGACGGCACCGAAACGTCCCTGACCGCTGCTCGGGCGCGCAGGAGCTCCCCGGTGAGGGCCTCCAGGTCGCGGTCCCAGGAAGCGAGGGTGCGGGCCTCCTCCGGAGTGAGGCGCTCCGCGGCGGCCGGGCCGCTCTCGGGATCACGGTCGGCGGGGTGCGCGCGGGCCCGCGGGGGCGGTGCCTGATGGGGCACGCGCGCGTGGACGGTGCCTTCGGCTTGGACGGCGCCTCCCGCGTGGACAGCCCCTTCCGCGTGGGCGGTGCCTTCCGCGTGGCCTGTGCCTTCCGCGTGGGCGGTGTCCTTCTCCTCCTGGGCCGGGAGCGTCGGGCGCTCCGTCGCGAGGTCGTCCCAGTCCACCTCGTCGGGATCGTCCTCAGGGGGCGGCGGCCACTCCGGGTCGTCGGCCGGGGGGACGTCGTCCTCTGCCGAGGGGTGGGCCTCCGCATGGGAGCGGGCGGGCTCCGGTGCGCCCTCGCCGGTGAGGCGGTCCAGGTGGGCCAGGACGGTGCGTGCGGCGGCCCGGCGGCGGGCCAGCGCGGCATCGTCCAGGGGCAGCGGCCACGCCTGGTCCGCGGTGGCCTCGCGCAGGGCCGGGTTCTCCTCGTCCTCGGCCGGCTCGTCCGCCCAGGCCTCGATCTCGCCGTGGCCCGCCGCGCAGTGCTCGTACAGCGCCCGCAGGAAGTCCGAGGGGCCGCGCGGCTTCTTCTGGGAGGGGCCCCACCAGTGGCCGGAGCCCAGGAGGAGCGAGCGGGGGCGGGTGAAGGTCACGTAGCCCAGGCGCAGCTCCTCGGTGCGCTGGTGGTCCTTCATGGCCTCGTGGAAGGCCTTCATGCCCTTGGCGTCCCACGCCTCGACGTCGGGCAGCGTGGCCGCGTCGCCGCGCAGCTCGTGCGGGACGACCTTGGCCTGCGCGGTCCACTTCTCGCGGCCCTGCCCACTGGGGAAGGTGCCGTTGACCAGGCCGGGGACGGCGACGACGTCCCATTCGAGGCCCTTGGAGCGGTGGGCGGTGAGCACCTTGACGGTGTTCTCGCCGCCGGGCAGGGCGTTGTCGAGGCCCTTCTCGTACTGCGCGGCGGTGCGCAGGAAGCCGAGGAAGGCGAGGAGCGTGGCGCCGTTGTCGTTGGCGGCGAAGGAGGCCGCGACGTCCAGGAAGTTGGAGAGCGTCTCGCGGCGACGGGCGGCGAGGGCGCCGGGCGAGGCGGAGAGCTCCACTTCGAGGCCGGTGACGGCGAGCACGCGGTGCAGGACGTCCATCAGCGGGTCGGACAGTGACCTGCGCAGGTCGCGCAGCTCGGCGGCGAGCCGGGCGAAGCGGACCCTGGCGTCGGCCGAGAACGGCAGCCCGTCGTCGCCCCCGGAGGCGTCGTCCGCGTCCAGGGGCGACTCCAGGAAGGTGTCGAGCGCGTCCGTGAGCGATATCACCTCGGCCGGGTCCACCCCCTCGACGGCCTCGGCGAGGCGCCGGTCCGGGTCGTCGGGGGCGGTGTGTCCGGGCCGGACGAGGAGGCGGGCGCGGCGGCCGAGCAGCGCCAGGTCGCGGGGGCCGACGCGCCAGCGCGGGCCCGTGAGCAGCCGCACCAGCGAGGCGTTGGCCCCGGGGTCCTGGAGGACCTCGCAGACGGCGACGAGGTCGGCCACCTCGGGGAGGTGCAGGAGCCCGGAGAGGCCGACGACCTCCACGGGGATGTCGCGGGCGACGAGCGCGCCCTGGATCTCGGCGAAGTCCGTCGCCGTGCGGCACAGGACGGCGATCTCGCCCGGTGCCTTGCCGGTGCGCACGAGGTGGGCGATCGAGTCGCCCAGCCAGTCGATCTCCTCGGCGTGGGTGCGCAGCAGGGCGCAGCGCACCACGCCGTCGCGCTCGGCGCCGGGGGCGGGGCGCAGGGCCTCCACGCCCGCGTGCATCGCGCGCAGGGGCTCCGCGAGGCCGTTGGCGAGGTCGAGGAGCCGGCCGCCGCTGCGGCGGTTCTCGCTGAGCGCGTGCCGCGTGGCGGGGCGCCCGTCGGCGTACGAGAAGTGCTCGGGGAAGTCGTCGAGGTTGGCCACCGAGGCGCCTCGCCAGCCGTAGATCGCCTGGCAGGGGTCGCCGACGGCGGTCACGGGGTGGCCCGTCCCGCCGCCGAAGAGGCCGGACAGGAGGATGCGCTGGGCGACGGAGGTGTCCTGGTACTCATCCAGCAGGACGACCCGGAACTCGTCCCGCAGGATGTCGCCGACCTCCGCGCGCGTACGGGCGAGGGTCGCGGAGAGGGCGATCTGGTCGCCGAAGTCAAGGAGGTCCCTGGAGCGCTTCGCCGCGCGGTAGTGCCCGACCAGTTCGGCGAGCTCCAGGCGGGCGGCGGCGGTCTCGGGGACCTTGCGCAGGTCGGCGTTGCTGAGCTTGGCGCCGTCCAGGGCGCGCAGCAGCCCGGTGTCGTACGCCCGAAGGCGGTCGGGGCTCAGGAGGTGCTCGGACAGCCCGCTGTCGAGGGCGAGGAGGTCGCTGACGAGGTCGGGGAAGGAGCGGGTCAGCGCGGGATAGGGGCCCGGGGCCTCGCGCAGCACGCGCGCGGCGAGCTGGAAACGGGTGGCGTCGGCGAGCAGCCGGGAGGTCGGCTCAAGGCCGATGCGCAGGCCGTGGTCGGTCAGCAGGCGGCCCGCGAAGGCGTGGTACGTGGAGATGACCGGCTCGCCCGTGGGGCCGGCCGGGTCCAGGGCCTCGGGGTCGGTGACGCCGGCCTTGACGAGCGCCTGCCGGACGCGCTCGGCCAGCTCGCCCGCCGCCTTGTTCGTGAACGTCAGGCCGAGGACCTGCTCGGGGGCGACCTGGCCGGTGCCGACGAGCCAGACCACGCGCGCCGCCATCACCGTCGTCTTGCCCGAGCCGGCTCCGGCCACGATCACCTGCGGGGCGGGCGGCGCGATGATGCAGGCCGTCTGCTCCGGGGTGAACGGGATGCCGAGGAGCTCTTTGAGCTGCTCGGGGTCGGTGATACGAGGTGGCACGTCAGAGAGGCTAGCGGTGGCCACTGACAACCGGGGCGGACCCGGCTCCGGGCGGCCACCGCCTCCTCGTGCGAGGCGTGGGGTCAGGAACCCGAGGCCAGCTTCTCCGGGTCGACGACCTCACTGGCCGGCGGAGCCTTGACGTCCACGGCCTTGCCGTAGTCGCTGAAGGTCACGGTGCCGGGGCCGTCGGCGCCCTTGTTGACGACCTTCAGGAAGTACGGCTTGCCCTCCATCGCGACGTAGAAGGTGGTGGTCTCGTCGCCCTTCTTGCGGGTCAGGACGGCCGCCTTCGCGCCGCCGACCTCGGCGTCGTCCCCGCGCTTCAGCTTCTTGAGGTTCTTGTCGCTGAACATGTCGTCGGGGTTGCAGACGGCCTTGCCGCCCTTGTTGGGCTGCTTGACCCAGCGGCCCTTGAGGAGCTCGGCCGTGGCGCCGCCGCCGTTGGACTCCCAGAACTTGTCGTCGCCCTTGGAGTACGAGAAGTCGCCCGCGGAGAGGAACTCGGCCCTGCCCGTCTTCGCCGAGCCCATCGTGCCCTTGCAGTCGCCGGACTCGGCGACCGCGAACTCGATGTCGCTCACCTCGCCCTTCTGCTTCATCTGGCCCTTCATCCGGTAGGACCCGGCGTCCTTGGACGCCTTGGAGGCCTTCTCGGCGATCTTGTCGGCGCTCATGCCGTCGAAGGGGTCCGAGTCACCGCCGTCGCTGCCGCAGCCCGATACGCCGATGACGGCGGCGGCACAGACGACGGCCACTGCCAGGAGCTTCCGGTTGGCTGCCATATACGCGTACTCCTCAAAAAGGTGCGCCGAGGACCGGCACACAGCAAGTTCTTACCGTGACTTTAATTCGCCCATGTGGGTGCTGTGGTCCCCGGGGCTACTCCACGACGTGACGGCCCTCCGGCCGCGCGCTGCACGAGGCGCGGAACGAGCAGTGGGCGCAGTGCTGGCCCGCGGTCGGCGTGAAGCGCTCGTCGAGGACCTTGCCCGCGGCCGTCGCGAGCAGATCGCCGATCCATTCGCCCGAAAGGGCTGCCTGGGCCTGCACCTTGGGGAGGGCGTCGCCGCCGTTCTTCTTGGCGGCGCCCTGGCGGAGCTGCACCAGTTCGGCGCCGCCCGGCTCCGGTCGCACGCCGCCGAAGACGTCGTCGGCCGCGCCCTCGCGGAGCGCGAGCTGGTAGACCGCGAGCTGTGGGTGGCGGGCGACCTCGGCGCTGGTCGGCGCCTGTTTGCCCGTCTTGAAGTCCACTACGTAGGCACGGCCTTCCGCGTCTTGTTCCACACGGTCCATGGAGCCCCGTACGCGTACTTCGTAGGGGCCAGCTTCGAGGGTCACGTCGAAGCCGTGCTCGCTGGCCACGGGGGTGCGGCTCGCGCGGGGCCCGTTGGTGTCGACGTGCCACCGGAGGAAGCGTTCGAGCGCCACGCGCGCGTGCTCCTTCTCCTGCGCCGACTTCCACGGCGCGTCGAAGGCGAGCGCGTCCCACACGGAGTCGAGGCGCTCCATGAGGACGGCGAGATCGGCGGGGGTGCGTCCGGAGGCGACCTCGTCGGCGAGGACGTGCACCACGTTGCCGAAGCCCTGGGCGGCGGTCGCGGGTGCGTCCGCCTTCACCTCGCGGCCGAGGAACCACTGCAGGGCGCAGGTGTTGGCGAGCTGGTCGAGCGCGCTCCCGGAGAGCACGACGGGCTTGTCGCGGTCCCGCAGGGGGACCTCGCTCGCCGTCGGTTCGTACATGCCCCACCAGCGGTAGGGGTGCGCGGACGGCACCAGGGGGCGGCCGTCGGCGTCGCTCAGCGCGGCGAGCCTGGCCAGGCGCTGGGCCGCGGCCTCGCGCAGGGGCTCGGAGACGCGCGGGTCGACGGTGGTGGCCCGCAGCTCCGCCACGAGGGCGGCGACGGACAGGGGGCGGCGCGGCCTGCCCGTCACGTCCTTCGGCTCGACGCCGAGTTCGGTGAGGAAGCGCGACGGCTGGTCGCCGTCGTCGGCGGGCGCCTTGACCGCGGTCACGACGAGGCGTTCACGCGCGCGTGTGGCGGCGACGTAGAAGAGACGGCGCTCCTCGGAGAGGAGCGCTCCGGGCGTGAGCGGCTCGGCGAGACCGTCACGGCCGATCCGGTCGGCCTCCAGGAGGGAGCCCCGGCGGCGCAGGTCGGGCCAGAGGCCCTCCTGCACGCCGGCGACCACCACGAGCCGCCACTGGAGGCCCTTGGAGCGGTGGGCCGTCATCAGGCGTACGGCGTCGGGGCGCGCCGCCCTGCGGGTGAGGGTGTCCGCGGCGATGTCCTGCGCCTCGATCTCCTCCAGGAAGTTCAGGGCGCCCCGCCCGCCGGTCCGCTCCTCGGCGCGGGCCGCCGCGGCGAACAGCGCGCAGACGGCGTCCAGGTCCCGGTCGGCGTTGCGTCCCGCCGCGCCGCCGCGCCGCGCGGTGCGTTCGAGCCGCTGGGGCCACGGTGTGCCGTCCCACAGCTCCCACAGCGCCTCCTCGGCCGTGCCGCCGCCCGCCAGGCGCTCACGGGCCTTGCGGAGCAGCGCGCCGAGGCGCTGGGCACCACGGGCGTACGTGGGGTCGTGCGCGACGAGCCGCTCCGGCTCGGCGAGGGCGCGGGCGAGGAGTTCGTCGGAGGGCGGCGGTACGTGATTGCCCGCCACCCGCTCCTCCTCGCGCAGGGCGCGCCCGAGCCGCCGCAGATCGGCGGCGTCCATACCGGCGAGCGGCGACGTGAGCAGGGTCAGCGCGGTCTCGGTGTCCAGCCAGGCGGGGACGGTACGGGGGGCCTGCGGGTCGGGGGCGGCTTCCCCCGGGGCGGCCTCCTCCGGGACGGCTTCCTCAGGGACGGCCTCCTCCGGGACGGCCTCCCCCAGGGCGATTTCCTCACGGACAGTCTCCTCCAGGGCTGCCTCCTCGGGGGCGGTCTCCTCCAGAGCTTCCTCGCGGACGGCCTCCCCCGGGACGGCCTCCCCCAGGGCGGCTTCCTCACGGACGGCCTCCCCGGGGACGGCCTTCCCTGGGACGGCCTCCTCGAAAGCGGCCTCCTCGGGGGCGGCTTCGGCTTGCGCGGCTTCCTCCGGCTCGGAAGGCTCCGGTTCCAGCCCGGACGGCTCCGCTTCCGCCTCCGAGAGCACCGCCTCCGCCACCACCCGCAGGGCCGTCAGGAGCGGCGTCACCGCGGGCTCGTGGCGCAGGGCGATGTCGTCGCCGTCGATCTCCAGGGGGACGCCCGCCGCGCCGAGGCTGCGGCGGACCGCGGGGATCGTGCGGGCGCCGGCGCGCACCAGGACCGCCATGTCGCCCCAGGGGACACCGTCCTCCAGGTGTGCGCGGCGCAGGATGTCCGCGATGTTGTCCAGTTCCGTGCCGGCCGTCGGGTAGGTGTAGACCTCGACCCGGCCGCCGTCCCTGACCGGCGTCAGCTCCCGGTGGGCCCGTACCGCCTCCGCGGGCAGCCTGGTCAGCGGCATGCGGCGGGTGAGCAGCCGGGTGGCGGCGAGCAGCTCCGCGCCCGATCTGCGTGACGTCGTCAGGACCGCGACCGGCGCCGGGGCGCCGTCCGCGCGCGGGAAGTCGTGCGGGAAGTCGAGGATGCCGTTCACGTCGGCGCCCCGGAAGGTGTAGATCGACTGGTCGGGGTCGCCGAAGGCGACGAGCGTCCGGCCCGCGCCGTCACCGTCCGCTCCCCCCGCCGACGGGGAGCGCCGCGGCCCCCGGTTGCCCGCGAGGGCGTGCAGCAGCCGCACCTGCGCCGGGTCGGTGTCCTGGTACTCGTCGACGAAGACGGCGTCGTACTGCGCGCCGAGCGCCCGCTCCACCTCGGGGCGCCGCGCGAGCAGCACCGCGCGGTGGACGAGTTCCGCGTAGTCGAGCGTCCCCTGGAGGTCGAGCACGTCCAGGTACTCGGCGAGGAAGGCCGCGGCGGCCCGCCAGTCGGGGCGGCCGCTGCGGCGGGCGAAGGCGTCGAGGGCGGCCGGGCCGAGGCCCAGCTCACGGCTGCGGGCCAGCACGGCACGGACCTCGTCGGCGAAGCCACGCGTGGTGAGGCAGGCGCGCAGCTCGTCCGGCCAGCGGACGTGGCCCCTGCCCTCCTTCGCGAGGTCGATCTGGCCCGCCAGCAGCTCTCGTACCGCCACGTCCTGCTCGGGACCGGAGAGGAGCCGCAGCGGCTCCACGAAGAGGTCGGCGTCCTGGTGGGCCCGCACGAGGGCGTAGCAGAAGGAGTGGAACGTCGTGGCCTGCGGGGCGCGCGCCTGTCCCATGCGCAGCGCCATGCGGTCGCGCAGCTCGACCGCGGCCTTGCGGCTGAAGGTGAGGACGAGGACGCGCGCGGGATCGGCTCCCCGGGCGATGCGCGCGGCGACGGCCTCCACGAGGGTGGTGGTCTTCCCGGTGCCGGGGCCCGCGAGGACGAGGAGCGGCCCCGCCCCGTGGTCAACCACAGCGCGCTGACCTGCGTCCAAGCGAGGGGGCTCCACCGGGGCCCGCGGCGTACGCACCAGCCGGTAGGCGCCCGGGGCCCCCTGTCGTACCGGGTGGTGCGACGGGTGCCGGAGGTGCCGGGCGGAAGAAGGGGAGCTCACGTGGGTCGCCGGTCCTGGTGGGTGTGCTGGTCGAAGAGCGGCCGTGCGGTGGCCGAGGGGTGACGGGGATGCGTGCTGTCGACGCTACGCCAGTGCGTGCGGGGGACGCGTGGCTTCCCCCGTACGGGTCACCGGCCCTCCGCCGCGCCCGCGCATGCCGGAAGCTGTCAGGTGTGAGCCTCCGGAGTCTGCGGACGAGCGGCCCCCGCGGTGCCGCCTTCCGCGCCGCCACGTGCGGTCCCGCCCCCGCGGCGGCGGCCGGACGGCGTGCCTCCGGAGCCGTCGCCGGCCCCGGACGCCACGACGTCACCGGCCCCGGAGACGCTCGCGCCGCCCTCGGCGTCACCGATCGGCGCGACATGTGTCACATGCGCCACATCCGTCATATTCATCACATCCACCACGCCGGTCGTCCCGCCCCCGTCCCACCGCGCCCGCCGCATGTCGAGCTTCGGCACGTGCCCCTGGGCGGCGCGCGAGGCCGCGCGCAGGGGCGTGCCCTCCGCGCGGTACCGGTCGAGGGCCCGCAGCTCGCTGCCGGGCAGCAGCACGCCGTCCGAGCGCACGACGCGCCACCACGGCACGCTGCCCCCATAGAGGGCCATCACGCGCCCGACCTGGCGCGGGCCGCCTTCCTCCAGCCACTCGGCGATGTCCCCGTACGTCATCACGCGCCCCGGAGGGATCATCTCCGCGACCTCAAGGACCCGCTCCGCGTACTCCGGGAGCTCCGGTGCTGCGTGGTCGGACGGCACCCTTCCCCTTCGGCTCTCCTCGCTCATCCGGACCATCCTGCCGCACCCCACCGACACCGTGAACGGCCCGCGGCCAAGCGTGCGGCAGCGCACCGGAGGGAGCGACAAGTGTCGTTTCGTGACCACTTCGCGTCCTTGCGTTGCCCCCTGATGCCCCCCTGTAGTGATGCGGCATGCCACCATCGTGCGGGCGGTGACTGGTGATACGAGATCAAGAAGAGACGACGGAGCAGCAGGGCGTGCATCCCGATGAGAAGGCGGGCACCTCTGCGTCCGAGTCACACCTGGACACCGGTGCCCCCGCCCCGAAGACCGACGGCGGCACCGGAGCCGGTGCCGTCCCCGACGCCGACATGACGGACGAAGGAGCCCACACCGACCCCGTGGAGCGCGACGAACCGCTCCTCTCCGCGCGCGTGCACCGCCCTTCCGACCTGATGCGGCTGCTCGTCGGCTTCCTCGCCGTCGTCGTGCTCCTGGCGATCGCCGCGTTCGCGCACGGCACGACGTCCGGCCTCGAACAGGACATCGACAAGGGCACGGAACAGGCCCCCGACCTGCTGATCAAGGTGGCGGGACTGGTCGCGAGCATCGGCGTCCTGCTCGTCCCCGTCGCCTTCGCGATCGAACGGCTGATCAAACGGGACGGCCTCCGCATCGCCGACGGCGTCCTCGCCGCCGTCCTCGCGCACGGCGTCACCCTGGCCACCGACCTGTGGGTCGCGAAGGCCGCCCCCGACTCCATTCAGGACGCCCTCACCAAGCCCTCCCCCGCCGATCTGCACGCGTTCACCGACCCGGTGCACGGGTACCTCGCGCCCGTCATCGCGTACATGACGGCCGTCGGGATGTCGCGCAGACCGCGCTGGCGCCTGGTGCTGTTCGTCGTGCTGCTGCTCGACGCGTTCACCATGCTCGTCACCGGCTACACCACACCGTTCTCGATCCTCCTGACGGTGCTCATCGGCTGGACCGTGGCCTACGGAACGCTCTACGCGGTCGGCTCCCCGAACGTGCGGCCCACCGGGCAGACGCTGCTCGCGGGCCTGCGGCACGTCGGCTTCCGTCCCGTGAGCGCCGCCCGCGAGGAGTCCCCGGACAGCGAGCACGGCGACCGCGGCCGCCGCTACTTCGTCACCCTGGAGGACGGCCCGCCCCTCGACGTCACGGTCATCGACCGCGAGCAGCAGGCGCAGGGCTTCTTCTACCGCGTCTGGCGCAGGCTCACCCTGCGCGGCATCACCCAGCGGCGCAGCCTGCAGTCCCTGCGCCAGGCGCTGGAGCAGGAGGCCCTCCTCGCGTACGCGGCGATCGCCGCCGGCGCCAACGCGCCCAAACTGATCGCCACCTCCGAACTCGGCCCCGACGCGGTGATGCTCGTCTACGAGCACACGGGCGGCCGTTCGCTCGACACGCTGGAGGACGCGGAGATCACCGACGAGCTGCTGCTCGGGACCTGGCGGCAGGTACGGGCGCTGCAGTCCCGGCGGATCGCGCACCGCAGGCTGGCGGGGGACGCGATCCTGGTGGATCGTTCCGGCACGGTGATCCTCACGGATCTGCGCGGCGGCGAGATCGCCGCGGGCGATCTGGTCCTGCGCATGGACACCGCCCAGCTCCTCACCGCCCTCGGCCTGCGCGTGGGCGCCGAGCGCTCGGTGGCGACCGCCGTCGAGGTCCTCGGCCCCGACGCGGTGGCCGACTGCCTGCCGCTGCTCCAGCCGATCGCCCTCACCCGCTCCACCCGCGGCACACTGCGCAAGCTGGCGCGCGAACGCTCCCAGCGCGAGCGCGAGGCGGTCCTTGAGGCCTCCCGCAAGTCCCGGCAGGGCGTACGCGCGGACATGGCGCAGGACGGCGACGCAGGCGCCGGCAAGCAGGCGCAGAAGGCCGGCAAGCAGGCGCAGAAGAAGGAGAAGCAGGCCGCCAAGCAGGAGCGGCAGGCCGAGAAGCAGGCCATAGACGAAGCCCTCGAACAGGCCCGCGAGGAGGACCTGCTCACCCAGATCCGCCACCAGGTGCTGCTCATCCGTCCGACGGCACCCGTCGAACCGGCGCAGCTGGAGCGGATCAGGCCGCGCACGCTGATCAGTTTCATCGCCGGTGCCATCGGCGCGTACTTCCTGCTGTCGCAGCTCACCCACGTCGAGTTCGGCACCCTCTTCCAGGAGGCGCAGTGGGGCTGGGTGGCGGCGGCCGTCGGCTTCTCCGCGCTGAGCTACTTCGCCGCCGCGATGAGCCTGCTCGGCTTCGTGCCGGAGCGGGTGCCGTTCCTGCGGACGGTGGCGGCGCAGGTCGCCGGGTCGTTCGTGAAGATCGTGGCGCCCGCCGCGGTCGGCGGGGTCGCGCTGAACACGCGGTTCCTGCAGCGCTCGGGCGTCAGGTCCGGGCTCGCGGTGGCGAGCGTCGGCGCCTCGCAGCTCTTCGGGCTCGGCTCGCACATCCTGCTGCTGCTGGTCTTCGGCTATCTGACGGGGACGGAGAAGACGCCGTCGTTCACACCGTCCAGGACCGTCATCGCCGGCCTCCTCTCCGTCGCGGTGCTCGTGCTCGTGGTGACGGCCATCCCGTTCCTGCGGAAATTCGTCGTCACGCGCGTGCGGTCGCTTTTCGCGGGTGTCGTGCCGCGCATGCTGGACGTCCTCCAGCGCCCCCAGAAGCTGCTCACCGGCATCGGCGGCATGCTGCTGCTCACCCTGATGTTCGTGCTCTGCCTGGACGCGTCCGTGCGGGCGTTCGGCAGCGAGGAGATGTCGACGCTGAGCCTCGCGAGCGTCGCGGTGGTCTTCCTCGCGGGCAACGCGCTGGGCTCGGCGGCCCCCACCCCCGGCGGCGTCGGAGCGGTCGAGGCCACGCTGACCTTCGGCCTCATCGCGGTCGGCGTGCCCAAGGACGTGGCGGCCCCCGCCGTGCTGCTCTTCCGGCTCCTGACCCTGTGGCTGCCGGTCCTCCCCGGATGGCTGTTCTTCAACCACCTCACAAGGAAGGGCCTGCTCTGAGGCACCCCGCGCCGAGCGGCCCCTACGCAGAGGCCCGGTTCCTCACCCGCACGGCCCGCGCCCCGAGCGCCCCGTCAGGCGCCGCCGCAGGATGGGCACATGCTCACACGGACCCAGCCACGCGCCGCCGCCCTGGCCGCCGCCCTGCTCCTGTCCTCGACGCTCGCGGCCTGCGGCGGTGGCGCCGAGGGCGCCGAGGACGGAGAGGGCGCGGATCTGTCGAAGCAGAAGCTGAGCTGGAAGGACTGCCCCGCGCCCAGCGCCGCCGAGGGCGGCGGCGACGCCCCGTCCCCGCTGCCGGGCGGAGCCCGGTGGAGGTGCGCCACCATGAAGGCGCCCCTCGACTGGTCCGAGCCCGGGGGCGACACGATCGACATCGCACTGATCAGGGCCGCCGCAGCCGACAAGGGCAGGCGCATCGGCTCCCTGGTGTTCAACTTCGGCGGGCCCGGCGGTTCGGGCATCACGACGCTGCCCGCCTTCGCCGAGGAGTACACCAAGCTGCGCACCCGCTACGACCTGGTGAGCTTCGACCCGCGCGGCGTCGGCCGCAGCGCCGGCGTCCACTGCGAGGACGACGAGCAGCTCGACAGGTACTTCCAGCAGGACTCCACGCCCGACGACGCGGCCGAGCGCGAGCAGCTCGTGAAGAACGTCAAGGCGTTCAACGGCGCGTGCGAGAAGAACTCCGGCCGCACCCTGCCCCATGTGCGCACCACCGACGCGGCCCGCGACATGGACCTGATGCGGCAGGTGCTCGGCGACGACAAGCTGCACTACTTCGGCATCTCGTACGGCACCGAGCTGGGCGGCGTCTACGCACACCTGTTCCCCCACAAGGTGGGCCGCGCGGTCTTCGACGCGGTCGTCGATCCCACCCAGGACGCCGAGCAGAGTTCGCTCGGCCAGGCCAGGGGGTTCCAGCTCGCGCTCGACAACTTCGCCGAGGACTGCGCCAACCAGGAGGACGCGTGCCCGGTCGGCGACTCGGCGAAGGACGTCAAGGACCGGATCGCGAAGCTCCTCAAGGACCTCGACAAGAGGCCGATCAGCGGCATCCCGCCGCGTGAGCTGACCCAGACCGCCGCCACCAGCGGCATCGCGCAGTCCCTGTACTCCAAGGACTTCTGGCCGTACCTCACCCAGGGCCTCGAAGATGCCTACGAAGGCGACGGCCGCGTCCTGATGGCGCTCGCCGACTCGATGAACGGGCGCAACGAGGACGGCGAGTACAGCAACATCCAGGCCGCGAACGTCGCCATCAACTGCGCCGACGACAAGCCGCGCTACTCCACCGAGGACGTCGAGAAGAAGCTCCCCGCCTTCCGCGATGCCTCCCCCCTGTTCGGCGACTACCTGGCCTGGGGCATGACCAGCTGCGCCGACTGGGCGGTCGACGGCCAGGCCGACCACCCGGACGTGGCCGCCGACGGTGCGCCGCCCATCCTCGTCATCGGCAACACCGGCGACCCCGCGACGCCGTACGAGGGCGCGCGCAAGATGGCGCGGGCCCTCGGCGAGGACGTCGGCGTCGAGCTGACGTACAAGGGCCAGGGGCACGGGGCGTACGACAGCAAGGACCCGTGCGTGCGCAAGAACGTGGACGACTACCTGCTGGAGGGGACGGTCCCGAAGAACGGGAGGGTCTGCCCCTGAGCCCGCCGGACGGCCTTCGCGCGCCCCGACTCCCGCCGCCGGCCCGTCGAGCCCCGTCGAACCGCGTCGGTCACTGTCGGTGGCCCCGCCTACTATGGCCTGACTGTCTTCCGAGGGGGAGGAAGCGCACCATGCAGCGTTTCACACGGTCCGTGGCCCTGGCCGCCGCAGGCGTGCTGACGGCGGGGCTCGCCGTCGGCTGCGGCGGCTCGTCCGAAGAGGGGGGCGACGCGAAGAACCCGTCGTCGTCCGCTCCGGACCCGGGGCCGAAGCCCGACCCCTCCTCCACGCTGCCCGCCTCGCTCACCGCGCAGAAGCTGGACTGGGGCCGGTGCGAGGCTCCCGAGGGCGGGGCCGCGCCCGGCTCGAAGTGGCAGTGCGCGACGCTCAAGGTCCCCGTGGACTACGCCGACCCCGACGGCGACACCATGGGCATCGCGCTGATCCGCGGCCGGTCGACCGGCGAGGGCGAGCGCATCGGCTCCCTGCTGTTCAACTTCGGCGGCCCCGGCGGCTCGGGCGTCTCCGGCCTGCCCTCCTTCGCCGACATGTACGGCTCGCTGCGCGAGCGGTACGACCTGGTGAGCTTCGACCCGCGCGGGGTCGCGGCCAGCGAGGGCGTGCGGTGCCGCGACGACCGGGCGACGCAGGCCGCCGAGCAGAAGGTCGACCTCACGCCGGACACCGCGGCCGAGGAGAAGGCGTACTTCGAGGACGCCGCGGACTTCGGCGCGGGCTGCGCGCGCGACTCGAAGAAGATCATCGAGCATGTGTCGACGGTCGAGGCGGCTCGCGACATGGACGTCATGCGCCAGGTCCTCGGCGACGAGAAGCTGCACTACATGGGCGTGTCGTACGGGACGGAACTCGGCGGCACGTACGCACACCTGTTCCCCAAGCGCGTCGGCCGCCTCGCGTTCGACGCGGTCGTGGACCCGAGCGCGGACTCCGTGGGCCACGCCAAGAACCAGGCGAGGGGCTTCCAGCGCGCCCTCGACAACTACTTCACGTCCCGCGGCGAGGACCCCGAGAAGGGCTCCGCCAAGATCGCGAAGCTCTTCGAGCAGCTCGACGCCGAGCCGATGCGCACCTCCGGCAGCAGGAAGCTGACCGAGTCCCTGGCGAGCACGGGCATCCTGGTCACGCTCTACAGCAAGCAGACCTGGCCCGCGCTGACCCGCGCCCTCGACGACGCCGAGGAGGGCGACGGATCGTCGCTGCTCCAGCTCGCCGACGCGTACAACGAACGCGACCCCGCGGGGCGTTACAGCACGCAGAGCCACTCGCAGCGGGCCATCTCCTGCCGCGACGCCAAGGCGCGGACGACTCCGGCGGAGGCGAAGAAGCTCCTCGGCGAGTTCCGGGAGATCTCGCCGGTCTTCGGGGAGTTCCTCGGCTGGGACACGGCCGGCTGGTGCCACGAGTGGCCGGTGGCGGGACTGCACGACTCCCCCGAGGTGAGCGCCCCGGACGCCGCCCCGATCCTCGTCGTCGGCAACACCGGTGACCCCGCCACCCCCTACGAGGGCGCGCGCAAGATGGCGGACGAGCTGGGCGAGGGCGTCGGCATCCACATGACCTGGAAGGGCGAGGGCCACGGGGCGTACGGCAACGGCAGCGACTGCGTCGACGACGCGGTCGACGACTACCTCCTCAACGGCAAGGCCCCGAAGGACGGCAAGGTCTGCGAGTCGTAGTCACCGTCGGCCGCGAACGAGCAGAGGGCCCCGCACCGTCAGGTGCGGGGCCCTCCGCGTGCTCTTCCAGCCGACCTGGCGGACCTAGTAGACCGGCTTCTCGGGCTCGATCTGGTTGACCCAGCCGATCACGCCGCCGCCCACGTGGACCGCGTCCGCGAAGCCCGCGGACTTCAGCACCGCGAGGACTTCCGCACTGCGGACACCCGTCTTGCAATGCAAGACGATCTTCTTGTCCTGCGGGAGGCTGCCGAGCGCGTTCCCCATCAGGAACTCGTTCTTCGGGATGAGCTTGGCGCCGGGGATGGAGACGATCTCGTACTCGTTGATCTCCCGGACATCGATGATCTCGATGTTCTCGCCGTCGTCGATCCACTCCTTGAGCTGCTTGGGAGTGATCGTCGAACCGGCCGCCGCCTCCTGGGCCTCCTCGGAGACGACGCCGCAGAAGGCCTCGTAGTCGATGAGCTCGGTGACGGTGGGGTTCTCGCCGCAGACCGCGCAGTCGGGGTCCTTGCGGACCTTGACCTGGCGGTACTGCATCTCCAGGGCGTCGTAGATCATCAGGCGGCCGACCAGCGGTTCGCCGATGCCCGCGAGGAGCTTGATGGCCTCGTTGACCTGGATGGAGCCGATCGACGCGCACAGCACGCCGAGGACGCCGCCCTCGGCGCAGGAGGGCACCATGCCGGGCGGCGGGGGCTCCGGGTACAGGCAGCGGTAGCAGGGGCCGTGCTCGCTCCAGAAGACCGAGGCCTGGCCGTCGAAGCGGTAGATCGAGCCCCAGACGTACGGCTTGTTGAGCAGCACGCACGCGTCGTTGACCAGGTAACGCGTGGCGAAGTTGTCCGTGCCGTCGACGATCAGGTCGTACTGGCCGAAGATGTCCATCACGTTGTCGGCCTCAAGCCGCTCTTCGTGCAGGATCACGTTCACGTACGGGTTGATGCCGAGGACCGAGTCCTTGGCGGACTCCGCCTTGGAGCGGCCGATGTCCGCCTGGCTGTGGATGATCTGGCGCTGCAGATTGGACTCGTCGACCTCGTCGAACTCGACGATGCCGAGCGTGCCCACACCGGCCGCGGCCAGGTACATCAGCGCCGGCGACCCGAGGCCACCGGCGCCGACACACAGCACCTTGGCGTTCTTCAGCCGCTTCTGCCCGTCCATCCCGACGTCGGGGATGATCAGGTGGCGGGAGTACCTGCGGACCTCGTCGACGGTGAGCTCAGAGGCTGGCTCGACCAGGGGTGGCAGCGACACGGGGACTCCGTTGGTCGGTGGTGCGGAACGGTTGTTCTGCACGTAACACTGCCACGCCCTTCTTCATTCCGAGATACCTGTTCCGATACGCGAGACGATCTCGTCCCAGTAGCCGGGCAGCGACTCCCAGGGGTCGTTTCCGCCGTCCCCGGCGACCCGGTCGGTGAAGTAGATCGTCGACGCGCCCTGCCAGCGCGCGACGCGCAGGGCCTCCTCCAGATGCCCGCGCGGCACCCCGTGGACGAAGTGGCAGAACCGCTCGGGCGGATGCTCCGCGGTCCACTCGGCCACCTGCGACCAGCGGTAATCGCTCCACGGGCCCGCGAAGGTCACCAACTGGTCGCCCGTCCGGGCGTATTCGGGGTGCGGATGCGTTCCGTGGCCGAGCACGATGTGCGCTCCGTCGACCAGGGCGCGCAGCGCGGTGACGGTCCGCCGCACCTCGGGCAGCCCGGCGCGCTCCGTCGGGCAGCGGTCGAGCGAATAGCCGTCCACCTGGTACCAGTCGTGGTAGCGGTGGGCGTCGGAGACGAGTTCACCGAAGCCCCGCGCGCCGTACCCGAGGTCGAGGTGGCCGAGGACCCGGACGCCCGCGTTCCGCAGGCGGCCCGCGGCTTCCAGGCAGTGGGGGTCGGGCTGCTCCCCCGGACCGTTCGCGACGTTCAGGACGACCCACCGCAAAGGGGTGCCCGGCCGGGTCAGTTCGCCCCATTCGACGGGGGCGACGAGGGGGTGGGCGAAGCCGGGGACGCCGAAGCCGACGCTGAGGCCGGTGGCGGAGCCGCCCCTCGCGGTCCTGGTCAGATGCGGCATGCGGCCTCCATCCAGATGTCGGCGAGCGACTCCTCCAGGTTGATCCGGGGCCGCCAGCCGAGCCGGTCGCGGGCGGTGCGCACATCGGCCTGCTGCCAGCTCCCGCAGCCGTCGGGATACGGGTACACGGCGGGGCCGCCGTGGTCCGGCTCGCTCCGGGGGTGGCCGATGACCGCCCGTGCGGGCACCTGGTCCAGCTCGTGCAGCGCTCCGCCGTACCCCGCGACGCGGGCGAGCATGGCGGCCGCGTCGCGCAGCCGCACCGCACGGCCCGCGCCGATGTTCACGACGCCCTGCGCGGCGGAGAGCGAGGCCGCGTGCACGGCCCTCGCCACGTCGCGCACGTCGACGAAGTCCCGCTGCACACCGAGGCCGCCCAGCTTCAGCTCGCCGTCCCCCGCCTGCATCGCCCGCCGCATGGCCTCGGCGAGCCGTCCGAGCGGCGAGCCGGCGGGCGTGCCCGGCCCCGCAGGCGAGAACACCCGCAGGACGACGGCGTCGAGACCCGAGCCGAGCACCAGCTCGGTGGCGGCCAGCTTGCTGACGCCGTACGGTCCGCCGGGCCTCGGCACCGCGTCCTCCGCGGTCGACGACCCGGGCTGGCTCGGTCCGTACTCGGCGCCGCAGCCGAGCTGCACCAGGCGTGCCCCGCAGCCGCTGCGCCTGAGGGCCTCGCAGACGGTGGCGACCGCGACGGTGTTGTGCCGGGTCAGCTCGCGGGCGCCGCCCCGGGTGGCACCGGCGCAGTTGATCACCACGCCGGGGTGGACGGCGTCGAGGAACCGGGTGAGCGCACCGGGGCTGCCGCTGGCGAGGTCGAACCGTACGTCCGAGTCGTCACCGCGGCCGAGCGCCGTGAGCTGCACCGCCGGGTCGGCGAGCAGCCGGTCGGCGACGAAGCGGCCGAGATATCCGTTGGCTCCGATCAGCAGCACTCTCATCGGGCGCCTCCCGGGGTGGCCGCTCGCGGGCGGAAGCGACTGCGGGTGGTCATCTGTCTCTCTCCTTCAGGTGAGGCCGTGGGTCACGGGGTAAAGGCGCCCGCGGTGTCGGCCCCGCGGGGGACTGGTCGTGGTCGGTGGGTCGGTTCACGGCGCGGTGCCGGAGCGGGCGTGAGCCGAGGCGAGGGTCAGGGTCCTCGCCGCGTGGACCAGCAGGACGAGGGCGGCGGCACCGCACGCGGCGGCCGGTACGACGCCGGGGCCCCAGGAGTCGACGGCGGCCGTGACGGGCGCGGCCAGTACGTCGCACCCGGGCAGGCGGCCCGCGAACACCAGGGCGAGCGCGGTCGCCTCGCAGGCACCGGCCACCGCGAGGAGCAGGGCGGGGGCGCGCCGGAAGCCGTGCACGGCGAGCAGCCGCGCGAGGAACAGGAGCGCGCCGAGCGCCCCGGCCCCCGCGAGCCACGCGCCGGACGCGCCGGGCAGCGCCCTGACCGCCGCGAGCAGCCCCGCGAACGCGCCGAGGAACAGCGTGACCACGCCGAGGACCAACGGGCGTACGGAGGCGGCGAACTCGTCAAGGCCGCGGCTCGCGGCGAGCCGCCGCCCGGCCCCCGCGGCGAGGAGCCGGGCGCACAGGGCCGCGGGCGCGACGGCGGACGTCAGGGCGAGGACCGGCGCGACGTCGGGCTCCCCGAGGTCGCCGAGCCCGTCGGGACCGCCCGATACGGCGTCCCGCAGCAGGGCGTCGCCGAGCAGCCCGTAGGCGAGGAGCCAGCAGACCCACGCGCGCGTGGCCGGTGCCCGGCGCGGGGTGACGCGCAGCGGCCCGCGCCGCAGCGCGCAGCGCAGGGCCAGGGCCACGGCGAGCGCGCCGCCGAGCACCACGGCGGACCGCGCGGCGCCCTCGCCCATCCGGGGCGCGGCGGCGACCGTCGCCGCGCACGCCGCGCCGGGCAGCAGCGCGAACAGGGCCCAGCCGGGCGGGGCCGCCGGCTCATGGCGTACGCCGGTCCCGGCGCCGGAAAGGGCACCCTCCGCGTCGTCGTCGCGGGGCACGCGCGCGTACATCTCCTCGGCCAGGGAGAACACGTCCCGGTGCCGGTAGCGCCCGGCGGCCCGGTCGGTCAGGCCGTGCGCCTCCAGACCGGCCGCGATCTCCAGCGGGTCGACGGCCCGCGCGCACAGGTCGTGGTGCCGGTGCATGAGCGCCTTCACGGGGTCGGCGGCACCGTGCCCCGGAGCCCCGGACCCGGGCAGGGACTCCGCGGCCGGGGAGGGCGGCGCGTCGACCGCTGCGCCCGTGCCGTCCTCGCGCTTCATACGGCGGCCCCCTTCAGCCGATCGCGTCCGTCGGTCTCCCGGCCGGCCCAGCTGGGCACCCCGGGCGCCTCCGCGGCGGACGCCGGTGCCGCCCAGCGGCCCGGTACGTGCGCCTCCGCCGGGTTGGCGAAGGGCACCGGCGCGCCCGCCTCGTCCAGTGCGTCACGGCGCACCGGGCAGTGGGAGACGATCTCCAGGTAAATGCCGCGGAATGCCGCGATGTTCTGCTCCACGGTGAAGAGTTCGAGGGCCCGTGCCCGCGCCGCCGCGCCCAGGCGCGCACACCGCGCGGGGTCGCGCAGGAGCGCCACGCATGCCTCCGCGAGGGCTTCCGGGTCGTGCGGCGGCACGACGAGTCCCGTGCCGCCGATGACCTCCACCACCGCGCCGACGTCCGTCGAGACGGTCGCGCGCCCACAGAACATGGCCTCGACCAGGCTGACCGGGAAGCCCTCGACGGCGCTGGAGAGCACCACCACGGCACCCGAGGCGCAGGCGTCGGCGAGGTCGGGCCCGCCGGGGCCGCCGATCTCCTCGAAGGAGACGGGGGCTTCGGCGACGGCCTGTGCGCCGTCCGCCCGGCCGGGGTCGGGGAAGAGCCGCGCGGCCAGGGCCCGGCAGTGGGCGAGGTACTCCTCGGCCTCGGGGCCCTCGGCCGCCGTCCCGACGATCCGCAGGCGCGTCCCGGGCACCGCCGCGCGGACCTCGGCGAAGGCGTGGAGCAGCGTGACCAGGTCCTTGGCGGGCTCGACGCGGCCGGCCCAGAGCAGCGTGCGGGGGGCGCCCGCGCGGTCGTCGTACCCCCGCTCCCCGATCTCGGCGAAGCGGTCGGCCGCCATGCCGGGGTGGACCGTGCGCAGCTTGGCGCGGTCGGCGCCGCACCGCTCCTGCCAGCGCCGTACGTGCGCGTTGCCCGGGGTGATGAGCGCGGCCTCGCGGTACACCTCGGCGGCGAGGCGGCCGTGGAAGGAGGCGAGCAGGGCGCGCGCGGGCGCGCCGAGGCCCGTCCCTTCCGCGGCGAGGTAGTGCGCCCGCAGCCGCACGCCGTGCTCGGTCACGAGGAGCGGTACTCCCGCGAAGTGTCTGGCCAGCAGTCCCGGCAGCGCCGCCGGGCCGCCCCCCGTGGCGTGGCAGAGGTCGGCCGAGCCGAGCGCCCCTTCGCCGTACCAGTCGAGGGAGAGCGGCCGGAGCGCCCGCTCCATCCGCTCGGCGGCGGCAAGCAGGTCGGGGACGCGGGCGGCGCGGGCGGTCCGCAGTGCGCCGGGCGCGTGGCAGGCGCGCTCCAGCGTGCGCACGGCCGCGTCGGAGCGCAGGGCGCCGGCCAGGCCGCCCTCTTCGCGGGCCAGTTCGGCCAGCCCGTACAGCGCGCTGCTGAAACGGTCCGCCATGTCGTCGGGGCCACCGCATCCGGTGCCGGTCCGGGCTCCGGCTACGGCGCCGGAGCGTGACGACACGGGCCCAGGGCGGCGGGATGTCCGGGACGTAGTCCGGGTTTTCCTCGTCGGCGTCTCGGGTCACGCGGGGGAAGAGACCC
>NZ_JBFAHX010000057.1:0-41004 GCF_040654435.1 Streptomyces sp. NPDC050703 | reverse complement strand
CCCACCCACACCGCCCGCGTCGCCCGCGCCGCCCTCACCAACCACCAGCCCCGGAAGGAAGCCACGGCATGAAACTCCTCGTCGTATCGGCCGGAGTGAGCCTCCCCTCCTCCACCCGCCTGCTCGCCGACCGCCTCGCCGCGGCCACCGCGCCGGCCGCGACCGCACCGGAACCGGCCCCCGCCGGCATCCACGTGCTCGAACTGCGCGACCTCGCCGGGGAGATCGCGCACACCTTCACCAACGGCTTCCCCGAGCAGAAGCTGTCCGCCGCCTTCGACGCCGTGCGCGCGGCCGACGGTCTGATCGCCGTCACCCCGGTGTTCTCGGCCTCCTACAGCGGCCTGTTCAAGTCCTTCTTCGACGCCCTGGGCGCCACCGACGACAGCGCCCTCGCGGGCAAACCCGTCCTGATCGCGGCCACCGGCGGCACCGCTCGCCACTCGCTGGTCCTCGATCACGCGCTGCGTCCCCTGTTCGCTCATCTGAAGGCCGTCGTCGTCCCCACCGGCGTGTACGCCGCCTCCGAGGACTGGGGCGCCGCAGGGCTCGAACAGCGCGTCCGGCGCGCGGCCGGGGAGCTGGCCGCGCTCATGTCCGGGGTGTCCGGCACACGTCCGGCGCTCCAGCGTGACTCCTTCGCGCACGTCACCCCGTTCGAGGAACGGCTCGCCGCGCTCAGCCCCGGCCCCGGTCCCGGCCCCGACGAGGCGCCCGGAACCTCGCAGACGTGACGCGGTGCCGGGCCGGCCGACCCCGACGTGTCCCGTGCGCTGCCAGGCAAGTCGCGGTGCGCTGACCAGGGACCGGGGCGGACCCGACCGGCATAGCGTGACCGACGAAGCAGCCGCGGCACAAAGGCCCGTGCCCCTCGCCACCGACGTCCCTGTCGGGCCCGTGCGCGCGGCCTCGACCCACATTCCACGCAGCCACATCCACGCAGCCACATTCCACGCAGTACACCCCGCAGGAGGTTGTCGAAAGGTGTCCACGATGCCGGTAGGCGGGCTGGTTCCCCGCGCCACCGACGACGCGGCGGACCTCGTCGTCCGCAACGCCAAGATCCATACGGGTGATCCCCGCCTCCCGCAGGCCGAGGCGATCGCCATCCGCGACGGCGTCATCACCGTCGTCGGCGGTGACAAGGACGTGGCCGGGCAGGTCGGTCCCGCCACGCGGGTGGTCGACGCGCTCGGCCGCAGGATGATCCCCGGTCTCAACGACGCCCACCTGCACGTGATCCGCGGCGGCCTCAACTACGTGCTGGAGCTGCGCTGGGACGGCGTCCGCACCCTGCGCCAGGGCCTGGCGATGCTGCGGGAGCAGGCGGCCCGCACTCCCAAGGGCCAGTGGGTCAGGGTGGTCGGCGGCTGGTCGGCCGAGCAGTTCGCCGAACGGCGGCTGCCCACGGTCGCGGAACTCAACGCCGCCGCCCCGGACACGCCGGTCTTCGTCCTGCACCTGTACCAGTCCGCGATCCTCAACCGGGCGGCGCTCAAGGCCGCGGGCTACGACAAGGACACCCCCGATCCACGGGGCGGGCAGATCATGCGGGGACGCGACGGCGACCCCACGGGCATGCTGCTGGCGGCCCCGAGCGCCCTGATCCTCTACTCGACCCTGGCCAAGGCGCCGGTCCTCGACGAGGAGCACCGCAAGACGTCGACCCGTCACTTCCTGCGGGAGCTGAACCGGTTCGGGCTCACGTCGGCGATCGACGCGGCGGGCGGGTTCCAGAACTTCCCCGACAACTACGCGACGGTCACGGAACTGGCCAGGGAGGGAGCGCTCTCCCTGCGCATCGCCTACCACCTGTTCCCCCAGACCGCGGGCCAGGAGATCGACGACCTCACCCGCTGGATCGGCATGGTCCGGCCCGAGGACGGCGACGAATGGCTCCGCCTCAACGGCGCCGGCGAGAATCTCACCTGGGCGGCGGCGGACTTCGAGAACTTCGCCGAGCCGCGGCCCGAGCACACGCCGGACTACGAGGTGGAGTTCGAGAAGGCCGTGCGCCTCCTCATGGAGAACGGCTGGGGCTTCCGCCTGCACGCCACCTACGACGAGACCATCCGCCGCGACCTGGCCGTGTTCGAGAAGCTCGCCGCGGAAGGTCTCTTCCCCGGCGGCAACCGGTGGCTGTTCGACCACGCGGAGACCGTGTCGGCCGACAGCCTGGACCGCATCGTGGCCCTCGGCGGGGCCATGTCGGTGCAGAACCGGCTCTCCTTCCAGGGCGAGGCGTTCGTCCGCCGCTACGGGATCGGAGCCGCCGCGGACGCGCCGCCGGTCCGGGCGATGCTCGGCCGCGGCCTGACCGTGGGCGCCGGCACCGACGCCACCCGCGTCTCCTCGTACAACCCGTGGCTCGCGCTCCACTGGCTGGTCACCGGCCGTACCGTCGGCGATCTGACCATCCACCCGCCGCACAACAGGGTGGACCGGGAGACGGCGCTGGAGATGTTCACCACGGCCGGTGCCGCGCTCACCGGCGAGCAGGACAGGAAGGGCGTCCTGCGCCCGGGGTGCCTCGGAGACCTCACCGTCCTGTCGGAGGACTACTTCACGGTTCCCGACCCGGAGATCGCGCACATCGAGGCGCTGCTGACGGTCGTCGGCGGTCGCATCGTCTACGCCGCCGGCGAGTACGAGGGCATCGACGAGCTGCTGCCTCCGGTGACACCGGGGTGGAGCCCGGTGGCGCACTTCGGCGGCTACCAGGCGGCACCGGCCCCCGGCAGGCCGGGGGTCCGCCAGGCCGAGCTCCTCGGCGAGGCCGTCGCCGAGTCGGAGCTGCACCGGCAGTGGCGCGCCCGCCGCGGCCTCGTCCCCGAGACCGAAGGCCCGGCCTTCGACCCCTGCTTCTCCTTCTGAGCCAGGCGTACACGAGCACCTGGCCCCACCCTCTTCCTTCCCCGGCCGCGGACGACCGTCCGCGACCGCCAACCTTCGACGGAAAGGCATACCCATGGTCAACATCGCCGAGGTCACCGCTTCCCCCAGCCCCGACCTGCTGACGCCCGACAACTGCGCGGTCCTGTTCGTGGACCACCAGCCGCAGATGTTCTTCGGCACCGGCAGCGGGGACCGCACCGCGATCATCAACGCGACGGTGGGGCTGGCGAAGGCCGCCAGGGCCTTCGACGTTCCCACGGTCCTGAGCACCGTGGCCGCCGAGTCCTTCTCCGGCCCGCTCATGCCGCAGCTCGCGGACGTCTTCCCCGGTCAGAACATCGTCGACCGCAGCACCATGAACGCATGGGAGGACGAGGCCTTCGTCGAGGCCGTCAAGGCCACCGGCCGCGAGAAGCTGGTCATCGCCGGCCTGTGGACCGAGGTCTGCGTCGTCCTGCCCGCCCTGTCCGCGCTCGCTCAGGGCTATGAGGTCTACGTCGTCACCGACGCGTCCGGCGGCGTCAGCCCCCAGGCCCACGAGCACGCCGTCCAGCGGATGGTGCAGGCCGGCGTGGTGCCGGTGACCTGGGTGCAGGTGCTCCTCGAACTCCAGCGTGACTGGGCCCGTACGGAGACGTACATGCCGGTCATGGACGTCGTGAAGGAGCACGGCGGCACCTACGGTCTCGGGGTCGTCTACGCGCAGGCCGTCATCGGCGAGCACGCCGCCGGCTGACGCCCTCCACCCGATCGACGACGGACGTCAGGAACAGGAACACAGCGCGATGGACAGCGGACTGTTGGTGCTCCGGCTGGTGGTGGGGCTCCTCATCGCCGGGCACGGAGTGCAGAAGGTCAGTCACCGGCTGGGAGGCGACGGACTGGCCGGCGGGACCGAGGAGTTCCGCCGGGACGGTTTCCGCGGCGGGAGGCTCACCGCCCTCGCCGCGGGCGGCAGCCAGATCGGTGCCGGCCTGTTCCTGGCGGCCGGCCTCCTCACCCCGCTGGCGGCCATGGCCGCCATGGGAGTGATGACGGTGGCCGGCACCGTCAAGCGGCACAAGGGGCTGTGGGTGCAGAACGACGGCTACGAGTACCCGCTGGTGCTCGTCACCGTCTCCGCGGCCGTGGCCCTCACCGGCCCGGGGCGCTGGTCCCTCGACCACCTCCTCGGGCCGGTCCCCTGGCCGCTGTGGATCACCGTGCCGGCGATCGTCGTCGGCCCGGTCAGCGGACTGCTCACCCGCACCTTGCTCGACGATCCCGCGGTGAGCGGCGGGACCACGAAGGAAAGGACGGGGCATGCGAAGGCTGTTGACTGACGCCGCCCACACACTCGTCCCCCCGAAGGACGACCGGCACGGCCCCCTGCCGCCGCTGATGCTGGTGCTGACAGTGGTGACCGGCCTCATAGACGCCGTGAGCTATCTGGCGCTCGGGCGGGTCTTCGTCGCCAACATGACCGGCAACGTGGTCTTCCTGGGCTTCGCCCTGGCGGGCGCACCCGGCCTGTCCGTGGCCGCGTCCCTCGTCTCGATGGCGTCCTTCCTCGTCGGAGCTGTGTCGGGAGGGCGGTTCGGCACCCTGTTCGCCGCGCACCGGGGCCGGCTGCTGACCACGGCGACCGCCGTCCAGGCCGTCCTGGTCGCCGGTGCGGTGGGCGCGCTGGTCGTCACGCACGGCGAGGTGACCGGCCCGGCCCGCTACACCCTGATCGTGCTGCTCGGCATCGCCATGGGCATGCAGAACGCCGTCGCACGACGCCTGGGGGTCCCGGACCTGACCACCACCGTCCTGACGCTCACCCTGACGGGACTGGCCGCCGACTCCTCCCCCGCGGGCGGACCCACCCCCCGGCCCGGCCGGCGCCTTCTCTCCGTGCTCGCCATGTTCCTCGGGGCCCTCGTCGGAGCCCTGCTCCTGGGACACGCCGAACTCCTCCACATCCTGGTCGTCGTCCTGGTCCTGCTCGTCGTCACCTCGGTGGCCACCCACCGCCTGGCGGCCTCCGGCCCCGCATGGACCAGGCCCGCCGCGTGAAGCTCCGGCCGACTCGGCCTGGGCGCCACTCGCGGTGCGTGCCTTCCGCGCGCTGTGGATCGCACAACTGGTCTCCAACACGGGCACGTGGATGCAGGCGGTCGGCGCCCAGTGGCTGCTCGTCGGGCACAGCGCCTGCTCGGTCTCACCTTCCTGCTGGGCTGCGGCACCGCGCTGATGGGCCCGGCCTGGCAGGCGGTCCAGCCCGAACTCGTCGAGCGCGGGCAGCCGGGGCAGGCGGCGGCGCTGGGGGCCGTGAACATGAACCTGGCCCGCGCCGTGGGGCCGGCCCTCGGCGGCGCGGTGGTGGCGGCGGCCGGCGCGGGGCGGGTGTTCGCCTGCAACGCCCTGTCCTACCACGTAGACTCCCGCTCGCTCCCCGGCCACCGGAGTCGCCGCGCCAGGGGGCCGGCCGGCGGGGGTCAGGGGGGAACGACATGTCCGCCGCACATCGCGCAGCCGCCCTCTTCGCGGTCCTGCTGGCACTCGCCGGCTGTGGTTCCGCGCCGGGGGGTGACGAGCCTCCGCCCCGGGACGGGCACCGGTCGGCGGCCGGCTGGCGCTACGACTACGCCGGGACGCGCACGAACGCCGCCTTCACCGACATCGTCGCCTCCTCCGGCGACGACGCCTGGGCGGTGGGCAAGACCCCCGTCACCGGACAGGTCGACGACCAGCGCACCTTCTTGTTCCGCTACGACGGGAAGACCTGGCGTCCCTACCGCCTGCCGCCCCGGCTGCGCCGCCTCGACGAGCTGCCCTCCGTCCGGCTCGCCGGCTCCGGGCCGCGTGACGTGTGGCTGTTCGCCGGTGTCCTCACGGCGCCCGAACGCAGCCGCCCCCCGCTCGCGGCCCACTGGGACGGCACGGCGTGGCGGACCGTGGACCTTCCCGAGGACTTCCCCCAGGTCGTGACGGACGCGGTGGTCGTCGGCCCCGAGGACGCCTGGGCCGTCGACGGGACGGCCACCGCCCGGCACTGGGACGGGCGGCGGTGGCGTGCCGTCCGGCTGCCCGACCGTGCGCGGGCGCTGGCCGGCGGGCCGGGGCGGGACCTGTGGGCCGTGGGGTCCACAGCGGCGGACACCGGTACGGCCGCGCCCGCCGCCATGCGCCGGGACGGCGACGGCTGGACGCGGACGCCGGTGCCCCCGCTGCCTCCGGGCCCCCGGGACGACCCGCGTTCCGGCGAACTCACCGGGGTGCACGTCCTGTCGACCGGCCAGGTGCTGGCCTTCGGGGACGTGACCAGCGAGGGCGGTGACACGGACGCCTACTCCGCGGGGCTCGCGCTGCGCTGGGACGGCTCCCGGTGGCAGGAGGACGGCCTGCCGTGCTGCGTCACCGGCGCGGCCGCGGACACCCTGTTCCTCGGCCCGAAGCGCTATCTGACGGCGTCCGGCGGGAAGCGGCACATCGCCGGGCCGCCCTGCCTCCCGGTCCGGTCCCGCCCGCGCGCCGAAGACCGCTGCGCGCGGAAGCCGGCCCTGGCGGCGTACGCCCCGGTCCCGGGAACGCGGCACGTCTGGGGCGTCGGCTCGGTGTCCGGCGGCGGGGCACTGTCTCGACCCGTCATCGTCCGCCTGCGGGCGCCTTCCTGACGCGGCGGCCGTCCCCGGTGGTCGCCGCCTTCAGGAGCCCGACCTGCATGGAAGGGGACGGAGGGGGCATCCGGTCTGCCGGACACGGGAGGATGCCATGACCATGACGGAGCGATCAGCCGAGCCGGTGGAGCGGAACGAGGACGACGCGGCGCCGGAGACGGCGCGTGAGAGGGTCAACCGGCGCTGGCACGAGATCCTGCAGGAGACGCGGGTCGCCCAGACAGGCGTGCAGATCCTCTTCGGATTCCTGCTCAGCGTGGCGTTCACCCCCCTGTTCCGGGAGCTGGACACGTTCGACCGCGCCGTCTACGTCGCCACCGTGCTCCTCGGCGCGTCGGCCACAGGCGCGCTGATCGCGCCCGTGTCCCTGCACCGCTTCCTGTCGGGCCAGCGCATGAAGGACGAAGTGGTGGAGACCGCGGGGCGCCTGATGATGTGCGGCATGGTCCTCCTCGCGCTGACGATCGGCTGCACCCTGCTGCTGATCCTGCGCATCGTGCTCCCCGGCCCCTTCGCCGAGGCCCTGGCCGCGGCGGTCATGCTGTGGTTCGGCATCTGCTGGTACGCGCTGCCCCTGCGGCTGCGCCGCCGCGCCGCGCGCCGCTCCTTCGACGAGCGCCCGTAGTCCCCGCCGAGCGGTCCGCGGCGCGGCGGCGGGGGTTCAGAAGCGGATGTCGGGCTCGGTGGGGGGCCGGCCCGTGAGGTTGGTGAGCAGTTCCCCGCACAGGTCACGGAGTTTGACGTTGCGGCGCTGAGAGGCGGAGCGCAGGATGCCGAACGCTTCCTCGGCGGTGCAGCGGCGCTGGCCCATGACGACGCCCAGGGCCTGGTCGATGATGCCGCGGGACCGCATGGCGGTCCGCATCTGCTCGGCGAACTCCTGGTTCTCGCTGATCCGCCGGGCCACGGCGATGCCTCCGGTGGCCTCGGCGGCCAGGGAGCGCAGGGCGCCGATGTCGACCTCCGCGAACGCGTCGGGCCGGGCGGCGTAGAGGTTGAGGGCCCCGGCGGTGTGCGTATGGGCCGCGATCGGCAGGGAGAGGGAGGAGCGGATGCCGCGGGACACGGCGTACGCGGGGTAGTCGCCCCAGCGGGTCTCGGCCGCCATGTCGCGGACGGCGACCTCCTCGGCCTTGCGCAGCGAATGCAGGCAGGGGCCGTCGTCCTGGCCGTACTGCTTCTCGTCCAGGTCCGGCGCCGGGGGCCCGGCGCTGACCACCGTGAGCGGCCGGCCGTCCCGTTCCAGGGTCACCCCGGCGCCCGCGAAGCCCGTCATGTCCAGAGCCGCGTCGGCCAGGGTCTGGAGGAACTGCTCCAGGGAGTCGGTCTCCAGCAGCCACTGGGTCATCCGGCCGCTGTCGTAGGTGCCGTCACCGTTCATGCGCTGCGTTCCCTTCGCACGGTCGCGAGGCCCCTTTTCGCCGGGTGGCTCCTCATCGGTGCCACTATGCCCGAGGCCGGCCCGGGTAACCGCGCCGCGTGCCGGCCGTCAGTCCGTCTCCTGGGCGTGCGGGGCCGTCGCGGGCGGATGGGCCGGGCGGTCCCGCCCGCCGTCACGGCCGGACACCACCACGACGACCAGCCCCACCACGACGGCTCCGGCCACGACGCGTCCGGCCGCGCGGGCCCACCAGGCCGGACGGGCCGCGTCCGCGCCTCCCCCCGGCGGGCCCAGCCGTTCGGCCCGCCGCGCGGGTCTCACCAGGCGCAGCAACAGCAGGGCGGCGACCGGCAGTTGGAGGAGCCACAGGACGGTGCGCGGCCACTCCCCGTACCAGACGTTGGTTCCGTACAGCAGGGTGTGCCACACGCTCAGTACGTAGACCGCGATCACGAAGCGGTGCAGTCGGCGCCAGGTTCTCGCGCCGATGCGGTGCCGGACGTAGAACAGCAGGCCCAGCGGGACCGCCAGATAGAGGGCGCCCTGTCCCAGCGGGATGGCGATCCTGCCGGTGCCGGAGTCGTACCAGCCCGGCACGAAGGCGTCCGCGAAGCCCGCCCACAGCCGCTCGGCCCACGCCAACCGCGTCTCGTAGCGCACGAGTTCCGCGGCGAACATCAGCGCGTGCGCGGCCATCAGGGCCATCGTCGTGAGGCTCGTGGTGCGGTGCCAGCGCTCAAGGACCTGCCGGGAAGCGGGCAGCCGGGCGGGGCGCGGCCCCGAGAGCAGCAGGCCGATCATGACCGTGCCCCAGGCCCACAGCAGCCCCGACCAGCCGAAGGCCTGGCTGAGCAGGTACATCCAGTAGGTGCGGGGATCGTCCATGAACGGCATGACCGCGACGGTGTCCGACGCACCCGACTCCATGCGCGCCCACAGGAACGCGAACACGAGGGCCGTGACCACCACCACCGCCGCCGTCGCGTCGGGCACGGCGGACCGCAGATCGCCGCGCAGCGCGACCCGGTCCCCGGGAGGCCGCGGCCGTGCGGGCGGCGCCACCGCCCCGTCCTCGTCCGGCCTCGCTTCTGACGTCATCAGGGGCCTCCCGGGCACGGGCCACCGCGGCCACGGTTGTGCGTGTGTCGTGAGGCGACAAGTCTGGCTGATGGGGCGGCGATCCCAGAGGGGTTATCCGGCCAGAGCTGTCACGACGAGCGCACTGGTTCCCCATCTGTCTCTGCCTCCCCTCCACTTTCAAGACAACCGCTGAAGCCCCTCTGTCGCAGAAGTACGAGCGCCCCTACGCTGCTGAACGCAGTCGGTTCGCGCCTCCCGTCCGCCCGTCGCGCGACGCAAGAGGGAACCCGGTGCGAATCCGGGACTGTCCCGCAGCGGTGAGTGGGAACGGAAGCCGTCGAGATCACTGGGCCCGAACCAGGGCCGGGGAAGTGACGGCCGGTAGGTGTCCGCCCTTTCGGCGGACGCGCCCACGAGTCCGAAGACCTGCCACTGTGCCCGCGTCCGCGCGGGCTGTGCACGTGACCTCGTGGACTGGGTCGGCGGTATGAGCGGTCTCGTACGTCGTGCGTGGGGCCGCGCCTCCCTCCCTGTCGGTGTGCAAGGCCCGGTACGGAGGAGGACGGTGTGCGGGACCCAGCGGCTTCGCCCCGCGGCACGGTGTCGGGGGTCTGCCACGGCACCCTGGGCGAGCTGTACCAGGGCCCGTCGCGAGCGGGCGGCGACCCCGAGATCGCGGTGGTGTCCTTCCCCGTGGACCGGCACTCCTGGGTGTACTTCACACCGGGGGCGACGGCCGGATCGCCGTATCCGGGGGTGCTGGGCGAGAAGTCGGCGACGGCGGCGCGGCTCTTCCTGGCCCACTACGGCCGCGTGCTGCCCGCGGGCGACTGGCGCGTCCACTCCGAACTGCCGGTGGGCATCGGCATGGCCAGTTCGACGGCGGACGTCGTGGCGACGCTGCGCTGTCTGTTCCGCGTCTTCTCCCTGCCGTACGACGTGGACGTGGTCGTCGGCATCCTGGCGGACATCGAACGCGCCGACAGCGTCTTCCTCGACGAGTTCGCGCTGTACCTCAGCGGCCGGCACCGGGTGGTGCGGCGGCTCGGCGCGGACATCGGCTTCCACACCGTCTACGTCACGGAACCCGGCACGGTGGACACCGCTGCCGTCACTCCCCTGCTGCTCGACCACTACCGGCGCCGCGGCGAGGAGTACCAGCGGTGTCTCACCGACCTGGTGAAGGGCTTCGACTCGGGCGATCCGGCCGCCGTCGCCCGCGCCGCCACGGTCAGCGCCGCACTGTCCCAGGAGGTGCTGCCCAAGGCGGTTTTCGGCAGCCTCCAGCACCATCGTGAGCGGTTCGGCGCCGACGGCGTCTTCGTCGCCCACACCGGCTGCCTGGCCGGCTACCTCTTCACCGCACGCCCACGGGCCGAGACCAAGTCCGACCTCTCCGCGTTCTTCCACTCGCTCGGCCACCAGTGCACCTTCGCCCAAGGAGGCTACGGGTGATCCACCCCCACATCGCCGACGCCCTGAAGGTCCCGGACCTCGTCCGGCTCACCGATGGACTCGTCCTGCTGCGGTTCGAGTCGATGAAGATCTACTCGGCCCTCGCCGCCGTCCGCCATCTGCTGGAGCGGGGCACGGTCCGCCGGGGACAGACCCTGGTCGACAGCTCCAGCGGCATCTACGCCCACGCCCTCGCACTGGCCTGCCACCGGTACGGCATGCGGTGCCACATCGTCGCGTCCACCACCGTCGACGCCACCACCCTCGCCCAGCTGGAGATCCTCGGCGCCACCGTGGAACAGGTCAGACCGTCGCGGAACCTCGGACTCGACCAGGAGCTGAGGGTGCGCCGGGTGCGGGAGATCCTCGCCGAGCGGCCCGGACACCACTGGATGCGCCAGTACCACGACGCCGTCCACTACCTCGGCTACCGGGAGGTCGCCGACCGGATCGCGGCGGCGTTCCCCTCCGCGGCGCTGACCGTCGTCGGCGGAGTGGGTTCCGGGGCCTCGACCGGCGGCATCGTGGAACGCCTGCGCACCGCGGACCCCTCCGTGCGGCTGGTCGGCGTGCAGCCCTTCGGCAGCGTCACCTTCGGCAGCCAGGACCACCACGACCCGGAGGCGATCATCGCCGGCATCGGCTCGTCGATCGTCTTCGACAACGTCCGCCACCACCTCTACGACACCGTGCACTGGCTGGACTTCACCCACGCCATGTGCGGTGCCGTCGCCCTGCTCCGGGAGCACGCGGTCTTCGCCGGACTGTCCACCGGTGCCGGGTACCTGGCGGCGACGTACGAGGCCCGCCGCCACCCCGACCGGCTGCACCTGGTGATAGGGGCCGACACCGGACACCGCTACGTGGAGCGCGTGTTCGCGCGGCACACCGAGGCCCTGGACCCGGCCGCGCTGAAGCCCCGCGAGGTCCGCGGCCCGGAGGAGATGGCCATGCCCTGGTCGAGGATGGCGTGGCGGCGCACTCCGTGCCCGGCGGACCGGAAGGAGAGCGCCGCATGACCGTGGCCTGCCTGGAGTCCCTGACCTTCGGCCTCGGCCACCTGGTCACCGCCGCCGACCGGCTCGGCGAGCGCCTGCTGCTCCTCACCCGGGACCCCGCCTACTACGTCCACGAACTGGACCGGCTGCCCGCGGGCGCCCTCGACGTCGTCGTGACCGACACCTTCGACGTGGCACGGACCGCCGATCTGCTCCGGCGCGTCCCGGGGCTGCGCGGTCTGATCAGCTCCACCGACACCTGGACCCTGGCCGGCGCCGCCCTCACCGAACGCCTCGGCCTGCCGGGGCTCGATCCGGCCGTCCTGCGGCTGACCCGGGACAAGGCCGCCGTACGCAACCGGCTGCACGACGCGGGTCTCACCCGCGGACGGGCCGTCGAAGTCGCCGAGCCGGACCGCGAGGCACGTGCGCTGCTGCTCAAGGAGGCGGGGCTGCCGCTCGTGCTCAAGGACACCGCGGGCACCGGGAGCCAGAACGTGTGGCTGGTCCGTGACGAGGGTGAGCTCGACGCGGCACTGGCGGAGGCAGCGGTCCGCGAGCTGAAGGGGCGGCTGTTCGCCGAGCCCTACTTCAGCGGCCCGGTGTACAGCGCCGAGACGCTCACCTGGGACGGCCGCACCCGGCTGCTCGGCGTCTCCAGCCGGCTCATGTCACCGGAACCGCGCTTCCGGGAGGAGATCACCGCCTTCCCCGTGGCGTTCCCCGGCCGGCAGCGGGCATCGCTGGAGTCCTGGCTCGACCGGGTGCTCGCCGCCGTCGACTACACCGACCGGTTCGCGCACGTGGAATTCGTGCTGACCGCCGACGGCCCGGAGGTGGTGGAGGCCAATCCCCGCATCGGGGGCGCCCTGGTCGGCGAGGGCCTGTGCCGGGCGCTGGGCGTCAACGTGTACGAGGCGATGATCGAGGCCGCGCTCGGCCGCCGCCCCCGCCTCATGGACGCGGACCTGCCCGGCGGCCCCGCCGTCGCCTTCGTGCTCGGCTACCCGGCCGCGCCCGGCGTGTTCACCGGCGTCGCCGGCCTCGACCGGCTCACCGCCATGCCGGGGGCGCCCGTCTGGTACCCGGTCAAGCGGCCCGGCGACCGCATCGAGCACCTGGGCGACAGCCGCGGCTACGCGGGCATCGTGTACGCGGAGGCGGAGACCGCCGAACTCGCCACCCACCGCGCGGTGGCCGCGGCCGGTGCCCTGCGCGTGCTCACCGGCCCGTTCCCCGGCCCGGCCGGCCGGGAGGCGCCCGGTGGGTGAGCGCACCGACCGGGGGCCCGGTCTGCGGGCCTCGCTGTTCCCGCTCACCGGGCCGCTGCGGTTCCTCCTGCTCAGCTCGTTCCTCATTCCGCTCGGCAGCTTCATGGTCCTGCCGTTCATGTCGGTGTTCCTGCACGAACGGCTGGGGATGGGGCTCGGCGCGGCCGGCGCCGTCCTGGCCGTGGCATCGCTCGTGCAGTTCTCCGGCGGCATCGTCGGCGGGGCCCTCGCGGACCGGTTCGGGCTGCGCCGCACGATGCTGTGGGCGCTCGTCGTGCGCACCGCCGGCTTCGCCGGGCTCCTGGCGGCCCTGCGCTGGCCGGCCCTGGCGGTCGGCGCGCTGGTCCTGACGTGCTGCGGTGCCGCGCTCTACCTGCCCGCCAACAAGGCGTACCTGGTGCACGGCGTCGACGACGAGCGCCGTCCGGCGTTCCTGTCGGCGGGCAACGCGGCACTCAACGCCGGGATGGCCGTCGGCCCGCTCGTCGCCGGTCCCTTCGTCCTGTCGGCGCCCGGCTGGTTGTTCGCGGCCGTCACGGCGCTGTTCCTCGCGGTCACCGCGGGACACGCACGGCTGCCGGAGCCCGGGAAGGAGCAACCCGCCGCGTCACCGGAGACGGCTCCCCCGAGTCTCCTGGCCGGCGTGGCGCTCCTGCCGTTCGCCGCCAACGCGCTGGCCTTCTACCTCTACTTCCACTTCCAGCACTTCCTGGCGGTGTACGCCGTCGAGCGCGCCTCCGGCGCCTTCTACAGCGTGGTGCTGCTGCTCTGCTTCACGCTGGTCATCGTCGTACAGCCGGTCGCGTCCGGCCTGATCCGGCGCATGCCCTACGCCCTCGCCCTCGCGATCGGCTTCACCGGCCTGGCGGCGGGCCTGGCCGTGCTGGCGGCGGGGAACCGGGCCGCGCTGCTCGCGGGCGGCGCGCTGATCACCCTCGGGGACATCGTGCTGTTCCTCAAGAACGACCTGGAGGCACTGCGCCGCAGCCCCCGCTCCGACGCCGTGGTCTTCGGTCAGCAGCGGCTGGCCGCGGGCCTCGGCGCCTGCGCGAGCGGCGTGCTGGGCGGTCAGCTGTACGGCGCCGGCGAACGCGCCGGGAGCACCGGCTGGTTCTGGCTGCTGGCCGCCGCCCAGTGCCTGCTGCTTCCCCCTCTGCTGCTCGCGCTGCGCCGTCGCACGGCGCGGCACCCCGACCCCGACGGCGACCACGAAGGAGCACTGACCGCGCGATGACACGGACCGGCGGGTTCCAGGACGATGACTTCTGGACCGAGTTCCATGACTTCCTCTTCTCCGAGCAGCGCCACGAGCAGGCGGAGGAGCTGCTGGACACCTCTCCCCTGCTGGCCTTCCCGCCGGGCTCGCGCGTGCTCGACCTGTGCTGCGGGCCGGGGGTGTTCACCGTGCCGCTCGCCCGGCGCGGCCACCGCGTGACCGGCGTGGACCTGAGCCCGGCCATGCTGGAGCGGGCCCGCAAGCGGTCGGCGGGCGCCGGCGCCGAGGTCGACTACGTGCGGGCCGACGCCCGCACGTACGAGGCGCCGGGCCGCTTCGACGCCGTCCTCAACATGTTCACCTCCTTCGGGTACTTCGAGGACCCCGCCGACAACGCGCGGGTGCTGCGCACCATGCACGCCTGCCTGGCACCCGGCGGCACGCTCGTCCTCGACCTCGCGGGGAAGGAGCTCCTGGCCCGCAGGGTCACCCCGCCCAAGGTGGTGCGGCGGGGCGACGACGTGCTGGTGCAGACCGACACCGTGCTGGACGAGTGGGCGCGGCTGCGCAGCGACTGGGTGCTGGTCCGTGGCGAGCGGGTGACGCGGGCCACCCTGACCTGGTTCGTGTACAGCGCCGTGGAGCTCCGGCGGATGGCCGAGGACGCGGGGTTCGGCCGCGTGGAGGTCTTCGGCGGGTTCGACGGGCGCCCCTACGACGAGAGTGCCGAGCGGCTCGTCCTCCGGGCCGTCCGTGCCGCGTAGAGGAGGGGCGGGGGCGAAAGGGCGTACGGCCGGGGCCGCACGCTCTTTCGCCGTCGGCTCGGGGGAACGTAGGATCGCCTGGTCATTGCCGCGACGGGAGACAGGAAGCCGGTGTGAATCCGGCACGGTCCCGCCACTGTGACCGGGGAGCGCCCCTCCGGCATGCCACTGCGCACCGCGCGGGAAGGCGGGGGGAACGCCGATCCGGGAGTCAGGACACTGGTCCGTCGCGGGCCCGTCCCGAGGAGCGCGGACTCCAGGAGGCTTCACGTGTCCCAGCTGTTCCCCCCTGCCCGCACGCGCGGGCTCCTTCGTGCCACGGCCGCCGCCGTCGCCCTGACATCGGTGCTGCTGACCGCCGGCTGCGGTTCGTCCGGCGGGAGCGGCGGGGACGCGAAGGCCACCGCGGCCGTGCCCGCCGGCTTCCCCGTCACCGTCGACAACTGCGGCGTGCGGACGACGTACGACAGGCCGCCGTCGCGGGTGGTCACCATCCACCAGCACCCGGCGGAGCTGATGCTCTCCCTCGGCCTGAGGGACCGCATGGTCGGCACGGCCTTCCCCGACTCCGCCGTCCTGCCCGAGCTGCGGAAGGACTTCGCGTCCGTACCGGAACTGGCGAAGAGGGAACCGTCCTTCGAGACCGTCCTGGACGCCGAACCCGACCTCGTCTACGGCGGCTACGGCAGCGCCTTCGACGAGAAGGCGGGCCGCTCCCGCGAGGCGTTCGCCGACGCCGGCATCGACACCTACCTCAACCGCGAGTACTGCGGCGGGAAGCGGGTGACGATGCGGGACACCTACGACGAGATTCGCGCCGTCGGCAGGATCTTCGGTGTGAACGACCGAGCCGACGCCCTGGTCGCGGACCTCAAGGACCGCGTCGGCAGGGCCGCCGGCAAGGTCGGGGGGGAACGCGACGTGCCCGTCTTCGTCTACGACAGCGGCGACAAGAGCGCCTTCACCGCGGGCGGCGGGAGCCTGGGCACCGAGCTGATCCGGCTCGCCGGCGGCGAGAACGTCTTCGGTGACCTCGACGACGTCTTCGGCGACGTCTCCTGGGAGCAGGTCGTCGAGCGCCGGCCCGAGGTCATCGCCATCTACGACTACGCGGGCGCCGGAAGCGTCGAGGAGAAGAAGAGGTTCCTCCTCTCCCGGCCCGCGCTCGCCGACGTACCCGCCGTCAAGAACAAGCGGTTCGTCGTCCTGCCGCTGACCGACACCCTGGTCGGCATCCGCTCGGCCGACGCGGTCGAGGACCTGGCCCGCGGGCTGCACCCCGAGAGCTTCCGGTGACCCAGGCCGCCACCGGGACGCCCGCCGAGCGGACGGTGCGACGACAGGGGCCCGCCGAGCCGGGCGCGGGCCGCACACGGCTGACCTGCACCCTGCTCGTGCTCACCGCCCTGCTCGCGGTCTCCGCCACGGCGGGCCTCGCGATCGGTTCCGTCCAGGTGTCACCCGGCCAGGTCTGGGGCATCGTCACGCACGCGCTGGGCGCCGGCTGGGGGGAACCGGACTGGTCGCGGGCCCGGGAGGTCATCGTCGTGGACGTGCGGGCGCCGCGGGTGCTCCTCGGCGCGGTCACCGGCGCCGGCCTCGCGGTGATCGGCACCGCGCTGCAGGCCCTGTTGCGGAACCCGCTCGCCGAGCCGTACCTGCTGGGCGTCTCCTCCGGAGCGTCGCTCGGCGCGGTCGCCGTGATCGTGTTCGGGGTGACCCTCCTCGGGCCGGTCTCGCTGTCGGCGGCCGCCTTCGCGGGCGCCCTGGGCGCGCTCCTGCTCGTCTACGCCACCGCCCGCACCGGCGGACGCATCACCTCGTCGCGGCTCGTGCTGTCCGGAGTGGCGATCGCGGCGATGCTCACCGCGGTCCTCGACCTGCTGCTGCTCACCACCGACCGGGGGAACGAGGCCCGCGCGGTCCTCGCCTGGACCCTCGGCGGTCTCGGCGGCGTCGACTGGGGCTCGCTCTGGCTGCCGAGCACCGCCCTGCTGCTCGGCATCGGCGTCCTCATGGTGCAGGCGCGCAACCTGAACCTGCTGCTGGCCGGCGAGGAGGCGGCCACCACGATGGGGCTCGACGTGGCCCGCTTCCGCGCCCGGCTCTTCGTCCTGCTCTCCCTCGTCACGGGCGTGCTGGTCGCGGCGGCCGGACCGATCGGCTTCGTCGGCCTGATGATGCCCCACATCGTGCGCCTGTTCGTCGGCGGCGACCACCGCCGGGTCCTGCCGACGGCGGCACTCGGCGGAGCGGTCTTCCTCATCTGGGCCGACATCGCCGCGCGGACGGTCGCCGCGCCGATGGAGATACCCGTCGGCGTGCTCACGGCCCTGTGCGGCGGGCCGTTCTTCCTGTGGCTGATGCGCAGGGACGCCCGGCGCGGCACCGACCGAGGAGTGGCATGACGGCGACCGAACTGAGCGTCGACGGCGTCACGCTGACCGCCGGAGCGCGCCATCTGGTGCGCGACGTCACGTTGACCGCCCGTCCCGGCGAGACCGTCGGGCTCGTGGGCCCCAACGGCAGCGGCAAGTCCAGCCTCCTGCGCACCGTCTACCGGGTCCTGCGCCCCGACGCGGGCCAGGTCCGGGTCGACGGGGGTGACGCCTGGGCGCTGCCGGTGCGGCGGCTGGCCCGCACCGTGGCGGCGGTGGTGCAGGACTCGGCGGCCGACTTCGACCTCGCCGTCCGCGAGGTCGTCGCCATGGGCCGCACCCCGCACAAGCGGCTCCTCGCGGGAGACACCCCCGAGGACGCCGGACTCATCGACTCCGCACTCGCGGCAGCCGACGCCGTCCACCTGGCCGACCGCCCCTTCGACCGGCTCTCCGGCGGCGAGCGCCAACGCGTCCTCATCGCGCGCGCCCTCGCCCAGCAGCCCACCCTCCTGGTCCTCGACGAACCCACCAACCACCTCGACATCCGGCACCAGTTGTCCGTACTCGGCACCCTGCGCCGCCTGCCCGCCACCGTGCTGCTCGCCCTGCACGACCTCAACCTTGCCGCCTACTACTGCGACCGCCTCTACGTCCTGCACGCCGGTGAGGTCGTCGCCTTCGGCCCGCCCGCCGAGATCCTCACCCCGCGGCTCCTGGCCGACGTCTACGGAGTGGCGGCGGACGTCGCCGTCCATCCGCGTACGGGCGCCCCGCAGGTGACGTTCTTCCCCGAGGAGCCGCGCGGCTGAAGGGCCCGCCCCGTTCCGCCCGGCACCCGGACGGCACGAGAGCGGCCCACCCCGTTCCGCAGGGTGGGCCGGTCGTCCTCGTGCCCGCGCGGGGCGCGCCGTCAGGGTTTCGGCCGGCCGGGGCCGCCGGGGTCCTCGCGCACCTCCTGCGCGGTCTCCCTGCCCATCTCGCGCAGCCCCTGCGCCGTGTCCTGCCCGGCGCTCCGGGCCTGCTCCTTCGTGGTCCGGGCGGCGTCCTGCGCCGTGGACTTGACCGCTTCCACCGCTTCGGCGGCCGGCTCCCGCAGCTCTTCCTTGACGTCCTGTGCCGCCCGCATCGCCTGCTGCTTCGCCGGTTCGAGCAGTTCGTCGGAGTGCTCGCGCAGTTGCCTGCCCGCGTGTTCCTCGGCCTCGGTGACCGGCAGCAGCGCGGCGGTCAGCATGCCGGCGCCGAAGGCGATGAGGCCGGCCGCGAGCGGGCTGCCCTGCGTCTGCTGCCTCACCTGGGAGGGCGCCCGCTGGACGGCGTCACCGATCTGCCCTGTCGTGTCCTTCGCGGTGTCGGCGAGGCTGCCCGCCGTCTGGCCCGCGGAGTCGGCCAGGCCGTGCGCGGTGTCCGCGACGTGCCCGGCGGTGTCACCGGCTGTGCCCATCACGCGGTCCTTCATGCCGGTCAGCCTTCCTCGGGCGGCGCCCGCCCCGCGCCGCGCGACCCTGCGGGGGGCCACCTTGTCCGCCAGGAGGTCGACGTTGCGGGCGAGATGTGCGCGCCGGTACTCCACGTCGGTCCTCAGCTCGTCGGGTGTCGTGCCCATTGGGCATCCTCCTTCAGGGATTCCACGGTTCGTTCGGGCTTGAGGTGCACGGTGCGCAGGCGCTTGCGGCCGGCGGTGAACAGCACCGCGGCGACCACCGCCCACACGGCGGTGACGATCAGCGCCGCCCAGGCGATGTCCACCACGTGGGCGAGCGCGAAGACCGCGGTCAGGCTGCCCAGGAGCAGGACGAGGTGACCGGCGTAACCGGCCCCGCCCAGCATGCCGACGGCCTTGCCGGCCTTCGCCGACTCCTGCTTGATCTCGGCCTTGGCCAGTTCGATCTCGTCGCGGACCAGCTGCGACACATCGGTGCTGATCTCGCTGAACAGCTCACCGATCGAGGGTTCGTCCGACGGGGCCGTCCGACGGTGCTGGTCCGTGCTCGCGGTTTCGGGAAACAGTGTGGCCACCGGTCAACTCCTCTGGCTCGGCCCCCGCGCGTCCGGGCGCGACGGTGGGGACACGGGTGCGGAGGGCGGAGGCGTGCCCGCGGCGGGCAAGTCCGCGCCCGTCGCGCCCCGGCCCGTCGCGCCCTGGCCCGGGGCGGCGGACGAACCGGCGGCGCTGACGCCCTTGCCCGCCCGTGCCGCGACGAAGCCCGCCAGGGCCGCTCCCGCCAGGAACACGCCCGGCCTGCGCCGCGCGAAGTCCCGGAGGTCGCCGACGAGGCCGTCGGGGCCGCGCTGCTCCAGGCGGGACGCCACTTGGCGGCCGCCGTCGGCTATCTGGCCGACGACACCCGCGGCGGTGGAGTCGGGCTTGCCGTTCGCGCTCATGTCGTGCAGTTCGTCCGCCAGTCTGCGGACGTTCTCCGCCAGGCGGCGGGTCTGGGTCCTTGCCTGGTCCTGGAGTTGGTCCCGGACCTCTCCCACCAGGTCACGTGCCTGGGCGGTGGCCTCGTGACCCACTCCTGACGCTTGTTCCCTGGCGGTGCCCGCCACTTGGCCGGCCTGTTCGCCGACCAGTCCGGCGCCTTCGCCCGCCTTGTGCCGTGCCGTCTCTGCCACCGCCGCTGACGTGCTCTGGTCCTGGCGGTTCCTGCCCTGGAAGTCACTCAAAGTTCCTCCTGGTGTTCGCGAGTGGGGCGCCGGTGATGCCGGTGCCGTCGCCGGGCGCCACAGGTGGCCGCCGGCGGTGACCGGTGGGCGTACGCCGTCCGGCGCCTCGGCCGCAGTCCGTTTCCACGCTGCCCTACGCGGACCGCCTCCGCATGTCGGGCGGGGACGGCGCACGGCCGACCCGGACCGCGGCACCACGGCGCCCGCGGTCCGGGTTGCCGACCCCCGTCGCCTGAGCGAGCTTGGTGGGAGCGGAGAGGGCTCCCGAGGCACGCCCCGGCCCGCCCGTTCCCACCCGTTCGACCCCGTCCGACTCCCAGGAGGAACCATGGCGAACCCCGAGCAGGACCCGACCCGGCAGAGCGAGGGCCCCGCGGACGGCGGCGCGGCGGGCACGCCCGGCGTCCACGACGGCGGCGCGGACGGCGGCGCCGAAGGACCCGCCGACGGCGGCGCGGCAGGCACCCCCGGCGTCCACGACGGCGGCGCGGACGGCGGCGCCGACCAGTCCGGCAGCGGCCTTTGAGCGGCCCGCAGGCCGGGCCCGGGACCGCCGGGCTCCGGACCGCGCTCCACACCGGCCCCCGAGGCGCCGGCGCGGCACCAAGCGCCGGCGTCCTGGAGACGCGCCTGACCGGCGGCCTCGGCCAGGAGGCGTTCGCCCGCGAGATCTGGGCGCGCACCGCGCTGCTCACCCGCCGCGCGAGCGACTTCAGCGACCTGTTCTCCGCCGACGCCGTGGACGAGCTGGTCTCGCGGCGCGGGCTGCGTACGCCGTTCCTCCGCGTCGCCAAGGACGGCTCCACGCTGCCCGAGTCGTCGTTCACCGCGTCCGGCGGGGTCGGCGCCACCATCTCCGACCAGCTCGACGACACCGCGCTGTGGCGCGCGTTCGCCGACGGCGCCACGCTCGTCCTGCAGGCGTTGCAGCGCACCTGGGAGCCGGTCGGGGAGTTCAGCGCCCGGCTGAGCGGCGAGCTGGGCCATCCCGTGCAGGCCAACGCGTACGTCACGCCGCCGCAGAACCGCGGCTTCGACGCCCACTACGACGTCCACGACGTCTTCGTGCTCCAGATCGGCGGCACCAAGCGCTGGATCGTCCACGAGCCCGTCCACCCCGACCCGTTGCGCGACCAGCCCTGGACCGAGCGCCGGCCTGCCGTCGCCGAGGCCGCGCGGGGCGAGGCGTCCATCGACACCGTCGTCGAGCCCGGTGACGTCCTCTATCTGCCGCGCGGCTGGCTGCACGCCGCCGAGGCGCAGGGCGAGGTCTCCGTCCACCTGACGCTCGGCGTCCACACCTGGACGCGGTACGCGCTGGCCGAGCAGCTCGCCGAGGCCGCGCTCGCGACGCTGCGCGACGACCCCCGGATGCGCGCCGCCCTGCCCCTCGGCGTGAGCGGGCCCGGCGACGAGATCGACACCGTACGGGAGCGCCTCACCGCCGCGGTCGCGCAGGCCGATTCCACGCCGCTGTTCCACCGCACCCGGCGGGCCCAGGGGCGTCCGGCGCCGCTGGGGCCGCTGGCCCAGCTCGCGGCCGTCGAGGGGCTGCGCCCCGGCTCCCCCGTGCGGCTGCGCGCCGCGCTCGAAGCGCGGCTGGACGGCTCGCGCCTGGTCACGCGCGTGGGCCGGCTCGACTTCCCGGAGGCCGATCTGCCGTCGGTGACCCGTGTGCTCGACGGGGAGGTGCACGCCGCCGGTGACCTCGGTGTCGCGCTCGCCGTCAGACTGCTGCGCGCGGGCGTCCTGGTCCCCGCCGAGCGGTGACGTGGCCGCGGAGGGGCGGTTCTTCTGCGCCGACGCCGCGCGGACCCGCGGCGATCTCCTCGCGGGCACCGCGCCGTACGGCTCCGTCTGGGTCCTCGTCGAGCACCGCGGCGGCTGGCCGCCCAGCGGCTTCGACGGCCTCGCCCTCGATCCGGACGTCAAGGAGCTGGTGTTCTCCGCCGCCCGGGCGGTGCGGGCCCGCATCCTGCTGATCCGCCGGCACGAACGCCGCTCCGCCGACGGCCCCGGGCGGTGGGCGGTGCTGCGCCAGGAGGGCACGGGCGCCGCACACCAGCGGTGGGGCACCTGGAGCCGCGACGAGGACCTGGTGCGGATCGCCGCCGCGCTCGAAGAACCGGAGGGCGGGCCGGGAGCCGGCCCCGGCGCGCCCGGTCCGCCGCCCGTCGTCCTCGTCTGCGCCCACGGCCGGCACGACGCCTGCTGCGCCGTGCGCGGCCGTCCCGTGGGGCGTGCCCTGAGCGAACGCTGGCCCGAGTTGGTGTGGGAGTGCAGCCATGTGGGCGGCGACCGGTTCGCCGCCAACGTGATCGTCGTGCCCGACGGCGTCTACTACGGCAACCTCGACGCCGCCTCGTGCGTGGAGACCGTCGCGGGACACCTGGCCGACCGCATCCGCCCGGAGCACCTGCGCGGGTACACGGACCTCTTCCCGCCGCAGCAGGTCGCGGTCGCGGCGCTCCTCGGGCGCTTCGGTCCGGCCGGCCGGCACCACTACGCGGTCGTCGCGACGGCCCGCGAACACGACCAGTGGCGCGTCCGTGTCGTCACCCGGACGCCGCGCCCCGCGGCCTTCGACGTCGAGGTGCGCTCCCACCGCACACCACCGCGCCAACTGACCTGCCGCGGGCTGTCGATGAGTTCGGCCGTCGTCCACGAGGTCATGTCGGTCAGGGCGGTCTGAGGGCCGTGCCCGTCCTCCCGGCCCCCGCACCCGCATGGGGGAGCCGTCGGCGCCCCGCGGTTGTGCCCGTGTCGGCGACGGCGGACCCTGTAGGGAACGAACGGGGCTGATGTGGCGCCATGACTGCACCGAACGCCGAGCCGAGGACCGACTTCCGTGGCCCCCTGGACGTCACCAGAGGAGCCACGGCGGTCCTCGACGCCCGGGACACGGTCATCGGGTGGAGTCCCGCCGCCGAGCGGCTCCTCGGCCACCGGGCGCCGGAGGTCGTCGGGCGGCCCCTGGTGACGTTCCTGCCGCCCCGCCCCGTGCCCTCCGCCGTGCCTCCCGGGTTCCGGGGCAACGAGATCCGCGTCGCGCGGCACCGGGACGGCCACGAGCTGCTCGTGGCCACCGCGGTGTGTCCGCTGCGCGGCGACGGCCCCGCCGAGCGGGTCCTCGTCATGGCGGAACTCGCCGACCTCCGGCTGTGGGAGGCCCGGCTCGCCCTGCTGCATGGACTCGCCACCCAGTCCCCCGTCGGCCTGGCGATCTACGACACCGATCTCCGGCTGGCCTGGTGCAACGCGGCGTACGAGCAGGAGATGGGGCGGCCGTTCGCCGAGTTCCGCGGCTCACGGGCCGACGACATGTATATGGCGGGCAGGTTCGTCACCAAGGGGCACCCGCCCACGCTCGACGCGGTCATGCGGCACGTGCTCGACACGGGCGAGTCCTTCCTCGACCTGCACTTCCAGGGCCGCCCGCCCAGCGACCCGGAGACGGACCACCTCTGGTCCTGCGCCTACTACCGGCTCCAGGACGCCGACGGGCACGTGCTCGGGGTCTGCGAGGACGCCTTCGACATCTCCGACCGCGACCGGGCCCAGCGGCGCCTCGCCCTGCTGGTGGAGGCGGGCCGCGGCATCGGGACCGCCCTGGACGTGACGGCCACGGCCGAGAAGATCGCCGAGGTGGCGGTGCCGGAGTTCGCCGCCGCGGTCACCGTCGACCTCGGCAGGGCGGTCCTGGAGGGCGAGCTGCCCGCCACCGGGTCCTCGGCGGCCATGTCCCTGGTGCGGGTCGCCCACCGCTCGGCGGAGGACCCGGACACCGCCCCTCCCCCGGAGATCCGCTCCGCCGTCGCGTACCCGCCCGGCTCACCGCAGGACCGCGCCCTCGCCTCGGGCGGGCTCGTACTCGACGACACGGCCCTGGTGGTGCCGCTGCGGGCCGAGAACAGCCTGCTGGGGATCGTCGCCTTCGTCCGCTCCACCGGCACGGCCGTCTTCGACGGCGGCGAGGTGGCGCTCGCCGACGAGCTGGTGGCGCGCGCGGCCGTGTCCATCGACAACGCCCGCCGCTTCACCCGGGAGCGCACGGCCGCCCTGGCCCTCCAGCGCCAGCTGCTGCCGCAGCGGCTGCCCGAGCAGTCGGCGGTCGACCTCGCCCACCGCTATCTGCCCACGGACGACGTGACGGGGGTCGGCGGCGACTGGTTCGACGTCATCCCGCTGTCCGGGACCCGGGTCGGGCTCGTGGTCGGCGACGTGGTCGGTCACGGGCTGCAGGCCGCCGCCACGATGGGCAGGCTCCGTACGACCGTACGCGCCTTCGCCCAGATGGACATGGACCCCGTGGAGCTGCTCTCGCGGCTCGACGACCTGGTGGCGCAGGCGGCGGACGAGCACGGGGGCGGCCCGGGCCCGCCCGACGCCACGTACGCCGACGTGACCACCGGGGCGACCTGCCTCTACGCGGTCTACGACCCGGTCACGCGGCGCTGCGTCATGGCGCGGGCGGGGCATCTGCCGCCCGCGATCGTCGGCCCGGGGGGAGAGCCGACCTTTCCCGAGCTGCCCGCGGGGCCGCCGCTCGGCCTCGGCGGTCTGCCGTTCGAGTCGGCGGAGGTCGAGCTGCCGGTGGGCAGCCTGCTCGCGCTCTTCACCGACGGCCTGGTCGAGGCGCGCGACCGCGACATCGACCAGGGCCTCGACACCCTGGCGCGGGTGCTCGGCGACCGCGAGGCGTCCCTCGAAGAGCTGTGCGACCGGGCCGTGGCCGAACTCCTTCCCGGCGGCTCGGCGGGTGACGACACCGCCCTGCTCCTGGTCCGCACCCGCGAGCTGGACGTCTCGCAGGTCGCCGAGTGGGTGCTGCCCGCGGAACCGGTCGCCGCGGGCCGCGCCAGGGAGCTGGCCACGCGGCAACTGCGCGACTGGGGCTTCGACGAGCTGTCCTTCACGACCGAACTCGTCGTCAGCGAGCTGGTGACCAACGCCGTCCGGTACGCCGAGGGGCCCATCCAGGTGCGCCTCATCCGTGACCGCACCCTGCTGTGCGAGGTCGCGGACACCGGCCACACCTCGCCGCACCTGCGCCACAGCGGCGATGAGGACGAGGGCGGCCGCGGGCTCTTCATCGTCGCGCGCCTCGTCCAGCGGTGGGGCACGCGCTACACCCACTCGGGCAAGACCATCTGGACCGAACAGCCACTGCCGCCCGGGGAGTGAGGCCCGCGGCGTGCCCCGAACGCCCCGTTGCGGTTGGCGGGTGCGGGCGCATGCGGGTTTGCTGGGGACCGGGCGTGCCTCGTGTCGGCTCCGAGGAACTCGCATGACACCTCGGGCCCGGGGAACCCGCGCGCCGACAGCAGGGCTACGACCGACAGCTGGTGCGAGGAGTGAGCGATGCGGGCACTGACGTGGCAGGGCAGGCGCGATGTGCGGGTGGAGACCGTCCCCGATCCGGTCATCAAGGACCCGACCGACGTGATCATCCGCGTGACCTCCACGGGGGTCTGCGGTTCGGACCTCCACCTGTACGAGGTCCTCGGCCCGTTCCTCGACGCCGGTGACATCCTGGGCCACGAGCCGATGGGCGTCGTCGAGGAGATCGGCCCCGAGGTGACGGAACTGGCCGTCGGCGACCGGGTCGTCGTGCCGTTCAACGTCTCCTGCGGCGAGTGCTTCATGTGCGGCCACGGGCTGCACTCCCAGTGCGAGACGACGCAGAACCGCGACCAGGGCACGGGCGGCTCCCTCTTCGGCTACACCAAGCTGTACGGACAGGTGCCGGGCGGTCAGGCCGAGTACATGCGCGTGCCGTTCGGCAACAACCTGCCCGTCAAGGTGCCCGACGGTCCCGCCGACGACCGGTACGTCTACCTCTCCGACGTGCTGCCGACCGCCTGGCAGGCCGTCGAGTACGCCGCGATCCCGCCCGGCGGCACCGTGACGGTGCTCGGTCTCGGGCCGATCGGGGCGATGTGCGGGCGGATCGCGCTGCACCGCGGGGCGAGTCTGGTCGTCGGCGTCGACCTGGTGCCCGAGCGGCTGAGCCGGGCGGCGCGCGACGGCGTCAAGGCCATCGACCTGCGCCGGCACGGCAAGGACCTCGGGGACGCGATCCGCGACCTGACGGACGGCCGCGGCACGGACGCCGTGATCGACGCCGTCGGCATGGAGGCCCATGGCGCGCCGCTGGCCAAGGCCGCACAGTGGGGCGTGGGGCTGCTGCCCGACGCCATGGGCGCGAAGTTCATGGAGAAGGCGGGCATCGACCGCCTCGGCGCCCTGTACGCGGCGATCGACATCGTGCGCCGCGGCGGCACGGTCTCGCTCTCCGGCGTGTACGGAGGAGCCGTCGACCCGATGCCGCTCCTGACGATGTTCGACAAGCAGCTCCAGTTCCGCATGGGCCAGGCGAACGTCCACCGCTGGGTCGGCGACCTCCTGCCGCTGCTCACCGACGAGGACCCGCTCGGCGTCGACGGCTTCGCCACCCACCACGTCTCCCTGGAGGAGGCCCCCAAGGTGTACGAGACGTTCCAGGCCAAGGAAGACGGCATGATCAAGACGCTGCTGCGGCCGTGAACGGCGACCGGACGATGACGGGGGCCCGGCGCGGGACGACCGGGAGCATCGGGAGCGTGGACGACCTCGGCGGGCTCCGTGCCGTCGTGACCGGCGGCTCGCGCGGCCTCGGGCTGCTCATGGCGGACCGCCTGCTGGCCCGCGGCTGCGCCGTCACGCTCGCGGCGCGCGACGGCGGCGAGCTGGCGCGGGCCCGCGCGAAGCTGCTGGCCCGTCACCCGGCGGCGACCGTGCGGACCACCGTCTGCGACGTACGGGACCAGGCGGGGGTACGCGAGCTGTTCACCGCGGCGCGTGCGGACCTCGGCGGTGTCGACATCGTCATCGCCAACGCCGGCATCATCCAGGTCGCCCCGCTGGAGGCGCTGCGCGCCGAGGATTTCGAGGACGCGATGCGGACGATGTTCCACGGCGCCCTGCACACGGCCCTCGAAGCCCTCCCCCACCTCGGGGAGAGCCCCGCGGGCGGCAGGCTCGCGCTCATCTCCTCCGTCGGCGGGCTGCTCGGCGTGCCGCACCTGCTGCCCTACTCGTGCGCCAAGGCCGCGATCGGCGTCCTCGCCGAGGGGCTGCGGGCCGAGACGGCGGGCAGCGGCGTGAGCGTGAGCGCCGTGTACCCCGGCCTGATGCGCACCGGCTCCCATCTGCACGCGAGGTTCGGGGGCGCGCGGAGCCAGGAGTACGGGTGGTTCTCCACCCTCGCGGGCACGCCGCTGGTGTCGATGAACGCGGGACGCGCCGCCGAGCGCATCGTGCGGGCCGTCGTCCGGCGCCGCACCCGCCTCGTGCTCACCCCCGCGGCACGCGCCGCCGGCCTGGCGCACGGCATCGCCCCCGCGGCGACCACCCGGCTCAGCGGCGTCGCCGCGCGCCTCCTGCCGAGCGCGCCCGGCGGTCCGCGCGGGCAGCGCGAGGGCAAGGACGTCGACCCGCCGCGGGGAGCGGTGACGCGGACCGTGCAGCGGGCCGGGAGCGCCCTCAACGAACGGGCCGCCCGCGCCTACAACGAGCGGGACGAGAAGCCGTGAGGGCGGCGCCGCGGCACGGTGGACCGCTCGCCCGCCCGCTCGGGCCCGGCGATGAGAAGAGTTTGCGGAGACTCCGGGCGAGGCGGGATTGGTCTCGCCGAACCGGATCACCCGTGGAGACGGTCCTCGTACGCGAGGGCCGGGCGCCGGCCGTTGGGACCACAGCGGCCGGCGCCGCCCCGGCCCCTCGGGCGCCGCACACCCGTGCGTGATCGGGCGGAGCCCGGGTACCGGTGTGAAACTGGGGCACATGCCCACGAAGAGAACCACCGCGAGCACTCTCGGCGACCGGTGGCCGTGAGAAAGCGAGGCCGTCATGCCGGCTGGATCCAGCAAGAAGCGTGAGCGTCAGTACGAGCACATCAAGGACAGCGCCGAGGACCGCGGCGCGTCCGAGGGCCGGGCCAAGGAGATCGCGGCGCGCACGGTCAACAAGGAGCGCGCCCGCTCCGGCGAGTCGAAGACCGCGAGCAGGACGTCGACGAAGGACCCCAAGTCGGCGTCGCAGCGCGGCGGGGAGCGCTCGCACAGCGGCTCCCAGGGTCCCACCAGGGACCAGCTCTACGAAGAGGCCAGGAAGAAGAACGTCGAGGGCCGCTCCTCGATGAACAAGCAGCAGCTCAAGAAGGCGCTGGGGCGCTGACGCGGAACGACGGGGCGCGGGAGTGACGGGGTGGCCGCGGCGGCCGGCGCCGCCACGGCCACCCCGTCAGGTTCTCAGGCCGCCGCCTTCCGTCCCTTGAGGGCTTCGACGAGCTGCTCCCGGCTCATCTTCGAGCGGCCCGGGACGCCGGCGTCGGCCGCGCGCCGGTACAGCTCGCCCTTGGTGAGCGACGACAGGTCCTCACCGGGCCGCTTCCCCGACTTCGCCGGGCCCCGGCGGCGACCGCCCTTCCCCTTGCTCCCGCCCTTCCCCTTGCTCCCGCCGTCACCGCCGCCCCGGCTGCGCTCGACGCTCCGCTCCAGCGCCGACATCAGGTCCACGACGTTCGTGGCGTCGGGCGGTCCCTCCTCGCCGACCACTTCCTTGCCCTCGCGTTTGGCCTCGACGAGTGCCTTGACGCGTTCCTCGTACGTGTCGTGGTAGTCGTTCGGGTCCCAGTCGACGCTGAGGGCGTCGATCAGCTGCTGGGCCGTCCGCAGCTCGCGGTCGGCGACCTCGGGGCGCCGGGCGGGCATGGCGTCCACATCCGCGCGCGGGTCGCGCACCTCGTCGGCCCAGCGCATCGTGTGCAGCACCAGGACGTCGTGCTGGGCGCGCAGGGCGGTCAGGTACTGCTTGCTGCGCATCGTGAAGGTGGCGATGCCCGCCTTGTCCGACCGTTCGAGTGCCGCGCGCAGCAGTTCGTAGACCTTCGCGTACTCCTTGCCGCGCGGCGCCACGTAGTAGGTCCTGTCGAAGTACACGGGCTCGATCCGGTCGAGGTTGACGAAGCCCGTCATGTCGATGACCTTCGACTTGCCCGGGGCGATGTCGTCGAGCTCCTCGGGTTCGACGACGACGTAGTCGCCCTCGCCGAGGTCGTAGCCCTTCACGATGTCGTCGCCGGGCACTTCCTCGCCGGTGCGCTCGTTGACCCGCTTGTAGCGGATGCGGTCGCCCGTGCCCCGCTGGAGCTGGTGGAAGTGGACGGTGTGGTCCTCGGTCGCGGTGAAGAGGCCCACGGGGACCGTGACCAGGCCGAAGGTCAGCACCCCGCTCCAGATCGATCTCGCCATCAGTCGTCGTCTCCTTCACCGTCACGGTGGTCGGGGTCCTCGGTGTCCAGCCGGTCGAGGAGCGCGGACGCCTGCTCCGCCCGGCTCCCCGCCGCACGGGCCGCGCGGGCGGCCGCACGTGCCGCTTCCCGCGCCTCGCGCTCGGCGGAGCGGGCCCGCTCGTGCCGCTCCGCCGCGCTGCGGCGTTCCTCTTCGAGCTCCGCGAGGCGCCGCTCCGCCTCCCGCACCCGGTCCGCCGCCGCCGCGGCCCGCTCGTCGGCCGCCGCCGCCTCCTTCCGGCGCTCCCGCAGTGCGCGGTCCGCCTCATCGGCGTCCCGTCGGGCGCGCGCGAGTTCTTCGCGCCGGCGTGCGTCGGCCGCGGCGTCCCGCTTCCATGCCTTCGGCCGTGGGCGGCGCTTCTCCGGCGGCGGCTCGGCGGCCTCCTCGTGGGGCCCTGCGCCCCTGAGGGCGGCGTCGAAGCCGGTGGTGGCGTCGAGCGGCCTGGTCAGCCGGCCCTGCGCCCACGCCCGCGCGGCCCGCTCGTCGGCGAGGACGGCGTGCAGGGTCTGCTCCACCTCGCGCCGGGTGTCCTCGCCGATCGGGTGGCCCGCGTCGGCGGCGAGCCGCCCGGCCTGCCGGGACAGGGCGTTGATCAGGACGTGCTGCTGCCGCGACAGCTCGCGGAGCCGCGGCCCGTCCATGCCCCGGTGCGCCCGGCGCAGGCCCTCACCCAACTGGATCAGCGGCCGGACCTCGTCGGGCTGTCCGCGCACCAGAAGGTTGCCGGCCCAGGCCGCCAGGCTCGGGCGGCGCAACGCCTTGATCCGCTCGGCGAGCGGCCGGTCACCGGCCTTCCGCGCCGCCGCCGCGCGCTCGTCACGGGCCGCGGTGAACTCCTCGGGCCGCAGTCCGTACAGCTCGTCGGCGACCGTCTCCAGATCCACGGACGCCCCCTTCTCCGCCCCCGCTCGTGTCTCCGCCCCGCTCGGCGTCTCCCTCTCCGATCACGTCGGCCATGCCGTTCACGTCGGCCATGCCGTTCAGGTCGGTCATGCCGTTCACGTCGGTCACGTCGATCACGTCGAACTTGTCGCGCAAAGATGCTTATGTGGGGATTATGCGCAGCCTCGCGCCGATCGGCATGTGCGCCGGGAACGCCGACGGCGGCGGCGTATGGGCCCCGCGAAGGCGGGCACTCTGGTGCGAAAGGCCCCCTTCGCCCGCGCGGTCCCGCCCAGCGGAGGCGCCGCACCCCCGCACAGAGCCTGGAGAGTGCCCATGCGTGCCGTCACCGTCCGACCCTCCGCCCGCGACTCCCTGTCCGTGCGCGACATGCCCGAGCCGGAGCGCGGCGAGGGCGAGCTGCTGGTGGACGGCCTGGCGGTCGGGGTCTGCGGCACCGACAAGGAGATCGTCGCGGGCGACTACGGCTGGGCGCCGCCCGGCGAGGACCGTCTGATCCTCGGCCATGAGTCACTGGGCCGGGTGCGCGAGGCGCCGCGGGACAGCGGCTTCGCCCGGGGCGACCTGGTGGTGGGCGTGGTGCGCCGCCCGGACCCCGAGCCGTGCGGCGCGTGTGCGCACGGCGAGTTCGACATGTGCCGCAACGGCCGCTACACCGAGCGCGGCATCAAGGAGCGCCACGGTTACGCCAGCCGGACCTGGACCGTGGAGAGCGACTACGCGGTCAGGCTCGACCCCGCCCTGGAGCCGGTGGGCATGCTGCTCGAACCGACCACCGTGGTGACCAAGGCGTGGGAGCAGGTGGAGCGGATCGGCGCCCGCGCCTGGTTCGAGCCGCGCCGGGTGCTCGTCACGGGGGCGGGCCCGATCGGCCTGCTCGCGGCGCTGCTCGGCGTGCAGCGGGGCCTCGACGTACACGTGCTCGACCAGGTCACCCGGGGGCCGAAGCCGGGGCTGGTCGGGGACCTGGGGGCGACCTACCACAGCGAGGACATCGGCGGCGTCACCTCGGCGCTCCGCCCCGACGTGGTGATCGAGGCGACCGGGGCGGGCTCCGTGGTCTTCCAGTCGATGGCCGGGACGGCGACGTACGGGATCGTCTGCCTGACCGGCGTCTCGCCCAAGGGGCGCAGCCTCTCGGTGGACGCGGGGACGATCAACCGGGAGCTGGTGCTGGAGAACGACGCGGTGGTGGGTTCGGTCAACGCCAACCTCCGCCACTACCGGCAGGGCGCGGACGCCCTCGCGAAGGCCGACCGCTCCTGGCTGGAGCGCATGATCACCAGGCGCGTACCCCTGGAGCGCGCCGCCGAGGCGTTCACGGCGCGCGAGGACGACATCAAGGTGGTCATCACCCTGGAGCACGACGGGCGCTAAGGGCGCTAAGGGCGCTGAGGGCACTAAGGGCACGGAGAGCGCGGGAAGAGCGAATAGAAGATCTCCGGAAATGAAGTGGAATGTCCGGAGTGGGTCGGGGTACCGCAGGAACGTAAGCCGCTCTGCTCCGAAAGGATGACCGCCGTGCTGATGGCCCGACCCGTACTCCGCAACCTGGTCGAGAACTACGAGGCGCTGAGCGCCGGGCGCGCGGAGGGCACCGGACGCGCCGGGGCCGCCGAGACCCGCCGGCGCATGGAGGACGTCACCTACACCCTGTGCGTCTCCACCGGCACCCGCGACATAGGGAGCGCGCTCGCGGTGGCCAGGCGGCAGCTGCACCCCACCGCGTCCCGCGAGAAGCCGGTGGCCGGGGTGACCGGCCCCTGACCGAGCGGCGCCGTCAGTCCGCCGCCTCCCGCAGGGCCGAGAGCAGGTCCGGGTGGACCGCGAGGCAGACGTCGGCCGCGGTGACGCGCAGGACGTGCCGGGTCAGCCGGTGCGGGGCGGCCACCAGCAGCCGCACCCCGAGCCGGTCCGCCAAGGCCTGGGTCTCCTCCAGGACGCCGACGGCCGCCGCGGTCAGGCACGGGGTGCGCAGGTCGACGACGGCCACGCGCGTTCCGGCCGAACCGAGCAGCCGCCCCAGGTCGTCGCGGACGCGCGCGACGTTGGCGAGGTCGACGATCTCGACCAGCGGGATCACGATCGGATCGGCGTCGGCGTCGGCGTCGGCGTCGGCCGGAAGGTTCGGCAGGGACACGGAAAGCTCCAGAGCACTGTTCAGCCCATGGGCAGCCTCTGCCTGACTACGCCTCTGGCAGGAGGTTATCGGCGGCGGGGCGCCATCGGAACCACCCCGGACGGCCACCGGGTGAGTGGGCGAACGGATGTGCGGTACACGTTCGCGGCATGACGGGACGCGGGCGGGTACTCGCCCCGGGGATATGCCCCCGTCGCGAAAGGCGCCCACCGCACCATGACCGCCGTAGAGCCCGGTCTGCCCGGAATCGGGGAGCAGGCCCTGGCACAACTACAGTCGCTGCTCCTCGGCTCGGACCGCCTGGAGGAGTTCCTCCAGGAGCTGGTGGTGCTCGCCGCGGATCTGCTGCCCGTGCGGGTGCACTGCTCCATCACGCTCGCCGCGCGGGGACGGCTGCGCACCGCGGCGGCCAGCGACGAGCTGGTGCGCCGTGCCGACCAGGAGCAGTACGACAGGGGCGAGGGCCCCTGCCTGGAGGCCCTGCGGACCGGTGAGATACACGCGGTCGGCGACATGCGCGGCAGCGTCCGCTTCCCCGTCTTCGCCGAGCGCGCCCTGCTGATCGGCCTGCGCTCCTCGCTCGCGCTGCCCCTGACGCCGCCGGGCCGGTGCGGCACCGGCGTGATGAACCTCTACGCCGACGAACCGGACAGCTTCTCCGGCTCGGTGCGCGACCAGGCCGCCGTCTTCGCCGGGCACGCGGCCGGGGCCCTCGGCGTGGCCCACAAGATCGCCGAACAGACGCGGTTCAGCGAGGACCTGCAGACCGCGCTCGCCTCCCGCACACGGATCGACCAGGCCATCGGCATCCTCATGGCCCAGCGGCGCTGCACCGCCCCGCGGGCCTTCGAGATCCTGGCGCGCGCCTCGCAGAACAGGAACAAGAAGGTCCGCGACCTCGCGGCCCTGCTGATCACCGAGGTCAGCGGCGCCCCGCCGGCCCCGCTGACCCCTCTGGAGCCGCCGGAGCGCCTCTGAGGGCGTGATCCGCCGGCCGGTCCGGCCCTCACCGCGCGGGTGCCGCCGCCAGCGGGCCCGACGTGCGGACGCTGTGGGCGAGGCGGGCCCTGCGGGTGGCGACGTCCACCGTGTACGCGTCCACCGTCATCGCCCGCCCGGACGTCTTGAGGATCATGAAGCCGTGGTCGGTGAAGTCCTGCCAGGACGCGGGGTGGCCGAAGTGCGCCCTGCCGTCGCCCGCCTTGCCCGCGGCTCCGCAGACGATCTGCCGGGTGCCGCCGGTGCGGGTGGTGGGTTCCAGGATCTGCAGCGTGTGGTCGTGGCCGGAGAGGATGAGGTCGGCCCGGCCGCACACCACCTCCTCGTACAGCTCCTTGAGATGGATTCCGCTGGTGTAGTTGCCGATCGTGAAGCCGTCGTACGAACCGGCACTGCCGTGCTTGCCGTTGTTCAGGTACGGGTGGTGGCCGAGCACGACCTTCCAGCGCGCCCGTGACGCCTTGAGCGCGCCGTCGAGCCAGGCGCGCTGCTCCCGCATGTAGGGGCCGTTCCACCAGTAGTGCGGGTCGATCTGGGCCACGTAGGAGGAGACGGGGTTGGTGTCGATGGCGAAGAACTCCACCAGCGGCCCGCCCTCGCCGGCCGCCGGGAGCGCCACGTTGTAGTAGCGGTCCGGCATGTGCCAGCGCCGTGACGCCCTGGCGTAGGCGACCTCGCGGTCGCCGCGCGAGGGGTCGCCGCCGCTGCCGGGTATCAGCCCCGAGCAGTCGTGGTTGCCGAGGACCATCAGCCACGGGAAGTCGAGGCCCGCGTTGGGCTCCTCGAACTTGGTGCGGAACTCGGAGTCGTCCGCGGACTCGGGGCCGTTCTCGTAGATGTTGTCGCCGAGCCCGACGGCCAGGCCGACCCCTTCGGCGCGGCACACCTCCCGCGCCGCGGCGGCCACCGCGTGCTGCGCCTCCTCGCCCGTACCGGCGTCACCGGTGAGCAGCACCGCGTACTCCCCGTTCCGGTTCGGCGCCGCCGGCAGCGGGAAGGCGCCGGTGCGGGCGGCGGCCGCCGCGGGTGTCCGGCCCGCGGCCGACAGGACGGTGAGCGCCGCCGCGCCCGCCACCGCTCCGCCGAGCACGGCCCGCCGCCGGGGAGCCCGCATGGCCCGGACCCGCTCCCCCACCGGCCCCCCGGAGAGCGCGGGGTCGGTCCGCAGCCACTGCTCCTCGGTCATGTCCGCGCTCGGCGGTATCAACTCGTCGTCGCACATGGGGGGTTTCTCTCATGGATACCGGCGAGGATGGTGGGGAACCGATGAACTCCCGGTGGACGTCCGGACACGGATTCGACGCGTCCGCGGGACCTGGCCGCTCCGTCCCCCGCGCTCAGGCCACCTCCACCACCTCCGCGGCTTCGGCCTGCCCCGCCCCCTTGGCGAACTGGGTCCGGTGCAGCTCCGCGTACCGGCCGTCCAGGGCGAGGAGTTCGTCGTGCGTGCCGCGTTCCACGATCCGGCCCGCCTCGACGACGAGGATGAGGTCGGCGGAGCGGACCGTGGAGAGCCGGTGGGCGATCACCACGGCGGTGCGGCCCTCAAGGGCCTCGGCGAGCGCTTCCTGCACGGCCGCCTCGGAGGTGTTGTCGAGGTGTGCCGTCGCCTCGTCGAGGATGACGACCCGCTGCCCGGCGAGGAGCAGGCGCGCGATGGTCATGCGCTGGCGCTCACCGCCGGAGAGGCGGTAGCCGCGCTCGCCGACCACGGTGTCGAGCCCGTCGGGCAGGGAGCGCACCAGGTCTTCGAGGCGGGAGCGCCGCAGCACGTCCCAGAGTTCGTCCTCGCTCGCGTCCGGCCTGGCGAGGAGCAGGTTGTCGCGTACGGACTCGTGGAAGAGGTGGCCGTCCTGGGTGACCATGCCGAGGGTGGCCCGCAGCGACTCGGCGGAGAGGTCCCGCACGTCGACGCCGCCGATGCGCACCGCGCCCTGGTCGGTGTCGTAGAGCCGTGGCAGGAGTTGCGCGATGGTCGACTTGCCGGCGCCCGACGAGCCGACGAGCGCGACGGTCTGGCCGGGTTCGGCGCGGAAGGAGACGCCGTGCAGCACCTCGTCGCCGCCGCGGGTGTCGAGCGAGGCGACCTCTTCGAGGGAGGCGAGGGAGACCTTGTCGGCGGCCGGGTAGGCGAAGCGCACGTCGTCGAACTCCACGGCCACGGCCCCCTCGGGGACCGGGGCGGGCTCCGCCTTCTCCTCGATCAGCGGCTTGAGGTCGAGGACCTCGAAGACCCGCTCGAAGCTGACGAGGGCGCTCATCACCTCGACGCGGGCGCCCGCCAGGGAGGTCAGCGGCGCGTAGAGCCGGGTGAGCAGCAGCGCGAGCGAGACGACGGCGCCCGCCTTCAGCGAACCCTCCAGGGCGAAGTACCCGCCGAGTCCGTAGACCAGGGCCAGCGCGAGCGCCGAGACCAGGGTGAGCGCGGTGATGAACGCGGACTGCGCCATGGCGGTGCGTACGCCGATGTCGCGCACGCGGCGGGCCCGCGCGGCGAACTCGGCGGACTCGTCGCCGGGCCTGCCGAAGAGCTTGATGAGCGTGGCGCCGGGCGCGGAGAAGCGCTCGGTCATGCGGGTGCCCATGGCGGCGTTGTGGTGCGCGGCCTCCCGCTGGAGCTTGGCCATGCGCGCGCCCATGCGCCGGGCGGGCACGACGAAGACGGGGAGCAGCACCAGGGCGAGCAGGGTGATCTGCCAGGAGAGGGTGAGCATCACGGCGAGGGTGAGGAGCAGCGTGACGATGTTGCCGACGACCCCGGAGAGGGTGTTGCTGAAGGCGCGCTGGGCCCCGATCACGTCGTTGTTGAGCCGGCTGACCAGGGCGCCCGTGCGGGTGCGGGTGAAGAAGGCGACGGGCATGCGCTGTACGTGGTCGAAGACGGCGGTGCGCAGGTCGAGGATGAGGCCCTCGCCGAGGTTGGCCGACAGCCAGCGGCTCAGCAGGCCGATGCCGGCCTCGGCGAGCGCGATGGCGGCGATCAGCAGGGCGTAGCGCACGACGGTCGCGGAGTCGCCGCCGGAGACGATGACGTTGACGACCTTTCCCGCGAGGACGGGCGTGGCCACGGCGAGCAGCGCGGTGACGACGCTGAGCAGCACGAACTGCCAGATGCGCGTGCGGTGGGGCCGCGCGAATGCTCCGATGCGGCGAAGGGTGGCGCGGGCGAAGGGGCGGCGGTCCTGCTGGGCGTGCATCACGCTGTACAGCTGGGTCCAGGCCGTGGTTTCCATGCTCATGAACAGAACGTTAGGACCTCAAGTTAACTTCAGGTCAACCGAATCGAAGGCATCCCCCACCCCACCCGAGGTGAGAAGGCGAACGCATGCGTGATGTACGACGGCGTACCCTGCTGTCCGCCATGGGCGGCACGGCGGTCGCGGGAGGCGCGCTCGGCGCCCCGGGCACCGCGGGTGCGAGCAGCGCCGGCGCGGCGCAGGGCGGCCCCGCCGCCCGTCCGGAGAAGGCGTACCACCGCGAGATCCGCGAGCTGCTCGACCGTATGACGGCCGAGGAGAAGCTGGGTCAGCTCCAGCAGCTCCCGTGGGCGTACGACACGGGTCCCGGCGGGGGCGGCACCAAGGAGGCGGAGGCCGCGGCGCGCGCGGGCAGGCTCGGTTCGGTGCTGAGCGTCTACGGCGCGAAGGCCACCAACGCCCTCCAGCGCATCGCTGTCGAGGAGTCCCGCCTCGGCATTCCGCTGGTCTTCGGCCTCGACGTGATCCACGGCTTCTGGACGACGTTCCCGATCCCGCTGGCGCAGGCGGCGAGCTTCGACCCCGCCGTCGCGGGGGCGGACGGCGAGGTCTCGGCGCGGGAGGCCCGCTCCAACGGCGTGCACTGGGCCTTCGCGCCGGCCATGGACGTCACGCACGAGCCGCGCTGGGGCCGCGTCGCCGAGGGCAACGGCGAGGACCCGTACCTGACGTCGGTGTTCGCCGCGGCCAAGGTCAGGGGCTATCAGGGCGACGCGGACGGCGGGGACTTTGCGCCCTACCGCGCCAGGGACCGCGTCGCCGCCTGCGCCAAGCACTTCGTCGCGTACGGGGGCGCCGAGGGCGGCCGGGACTACAACACGGTGGACGTCTCGGAGTCGCGCCTGCGCAACCTCTACCTGCCGCCGTTCGAGGCGGCCGTGGCGGCCGGGGCCGCCACCGTCATGGCCTCGTTCAACACCATCAGCGGCGTCCCCGCCCACGGCAACACCCACACCCTGACCGACATCCTGCGCGAGGAGTGGGGCTTCGACGGCATGGTCGTCAGCGACTGGACCGGCGTGCAGGAGCTGATCGCGCACGGCTTCGCCGAGGACGGCGCGGCGGCGGCACGCCTCGCCCTCGACGCCGGCGTCGACATGGAGATGACCAGCACCACCCTGGTCCAGAACGGCAAGAGGCTGCTGCGCGAGGGGAAGATCGGCGAGCGGCGTCTCGACGACGCGGTGGCCCGCGTCCTGCGCCTCAAGTTCGACCTCGGCCTCTTCGACGACCCCTACGTCGACGAGGACGGCGCCATCGAGGGGCCGACCGCCGCCACCCGCCGGGCGGCCCGCACGGCGGCGGCGCGCTCGATGGTGCTGCTCAAGAACGAGGGCAAGGCGCTCCCGCTGGAGCCGTCCCTCACGTCCATCGCCGTCGTCGGCCCCTTCGCCGGCTCCGGGGACCTCCTCGGCACCTGGTCGTTCCCCGGCGCGGTCGAGAAGTACCCCTCGGTGAAGGTCGTCGACGCGGTCGGGCGGGCGGCGCCGGGCGCGCGGGTGACGTACGCCCGGGGCGTCGCCCCCGAGGGCGGGGGCACCGGGGGCATCAAGGAGGCGGTGGCCGCCGCGGAGGCCGCCGACGTGACGGTCGTCGTGGTGGGCGAGCCGTCCGCGATGAGCGGCGAGGCCGCGGCGCGCGGCGACATCTCCCTGCCCGGCGCCCAGGAGAAGCTGGTGAAGGCCGTCGCGGCGACCGGCCGCCCCTTCGTGGTCGTCCTCGTCAACGGCCGCCCGCTGACCATCGGCGGCTGGCTGGACTCCGCGCCCGCGGTCCTTGAGGCCTGGCACCCCGGGATCGAGGCGGGCAACGCCATCGCCGACGTGCTGTTCGGCGAGGTCGCGCCCGGCGGCAAGCTGCCCGTGTCGTTCCCGCGCGCGGTCGGCCAGATCCCGGTCCACTACAACCACGAGCCGACGGGCCGCCCGTACGACGCGGACAACAAGTACACGTCGAAGTACCTCGACCTGCCGCCGGGCCCGCAGTTCCCCTTCGGGTACGGCCTGAGCTACACCACGTTCGAGATCGGCGAGCCGCGGCTCAGCCGTGCGCGCGTCTCCGCGGACGCCCTGCGCGGGGGCGACACGCTGGAGGTGTCCGTGCGGGTCACCAACACCGGCGGGCGCGCGGGCGACGAGGTCGTCCAGCTCTACGTCCACGATGTCGTCGCCCGCCTGGCGCAGCCCGTGCGCAGGCTGCGCGGGTTCCGCCGGGTCACCCTCGGGCCGGGCAGGTCGCGCACCGTCCGCTTCCGGCTCGGCGCGGAGGACCTCGGCTTCTGGACCAACGCGCCGCACGGCGAGTTCGTCGTGGAGGAGGGCACGGTCGACCTGTACGTCGGCGACAGCTCGGCGGCGAAGGCGCGGACGACGCTGACGATCACCTGAGCGCGGTCCGGGCCCGGCACCACCGGGGGCACGCCGGGCGTCTGCCGTACCGTCAGCCGAGTTCGAGGGTGGTGACCCCGAAGACCCGTTCCCGCGCGAAGTCCCTGACAGGGCCGGTGTACATGCGGGCCGTGCCGAACGTCGGCTTCATGCCGCGCGCCTCCGCGAGCGCGACGGCCGCGGCGTTGATCTCCGGCACGTCCATGGCGACGGGTGCGCCGTCCGCCCCGGCGGCCAGCGCGCCGAGGAGCGCCTCGGCGTCGGCGCGCGTGTCCGCGAAGAGCGGGCCCACGCGCGGCGCGTCGCGGCCGGGGCGGATCACCCCGTACCCGGTGAGCGTGCCGTCGACGACGCGGGCGAGCGCGCGGTGCCCGGGGGCGGTCAGCCAGGACCGCAGGAAGCGCGGCCGGTCGGCGGGGAGGCAGGCGCCGTCGTAGGCGGTGAGCGCTCGCAGGTCCGCGGCCCCCACGGGGCGTACGTGCGGGTCGGGCGCACCGGCGGCGGGCAGCACGCCGAGGTAGCGCAGGGTGCCGTGGGCGCGGGTGAACCCGGAGCGGCGGTAGTTGTCCTGCTGGGCGGGGACGCCGTCGAGGCCGACGATCCTGCCCGCGGCGTGGGCGAGCCCGGCCCGCCAGGTGGCGAGCCCGTGGCCGCGGCCGCGCAGACCGGGGCGGACGAGGTAGAAGCCGAGGAAGGCGTAGTCGTCGCCGTAGGTGACCACGGAGACCGCGGAGACCGGTTCGCCGTCGACGCGCCCCACGAAGAACCCCTCGGGGTCCTGCGCGAAGAAGGAGGGGGCGTCGCCGAGGCCGGGGTTCCAGCCCTCGTCCGCCGCCCACCCGGTCACCACGCGCCAGTCGTCGAGCGACGCCCGTGAGACCACGAGGCGCCCGGGAACCGCGTCTGTCATCGCTCCGCCCTTCTCGCGTCCGCGCCGGGCCCTCGTGGGCCGCGCCGGGTCCATCCTGCCCGGGAGAGGGACGGCCGAGGCCGGCGCCGCGCAGCACGGAGCGGCGTCCGCATGCTGGACACACCGGCGGAATCTCATGTTCCGGAACGGTCCGCCGGACGGGCGGCGGGCGGCCGTTCTCGCCATCACCCGCCGTCATCCGTCCAGTTGAGAGCCGAATCATCCGGACCGGACGGCGATCGGGGCCGCCGCGCGGCCCGTTCGGGCCGTCGGACCAATATTGGTCCAGACCTTGACAGGTTCAGACCATTTCGCTTGAGTCACCGACACCCCCATGGCGGCGTGGAGCCCACCCCTCGCCCGCCCGTTAGGAGTTGTCGCATGATCAAACGCCTCACCAGCCTCGCGGCCGCCCTGGCCGCGCTCTGCGCGATGATCGTCCTGGGCCCGGCCGCCGCCACGGCGTCCGCGGCCGCGTGCGCCGCGCCGTGGAGCGCGTCCTCCGTCTACACGGGCGGCAAGACCGCCTCGCACAACGGGCACAACTGGACCGCCAAGTGGTGGACCCAGAACGAGACGCCGGGCCGCTCCGACGTCTGGGCGGACGCGGGCACCTGCGGCGGCGGCACCGACCCGGGCAACCCCGACCCGTCCGGATTCATCGTCAGCGAGACCCAGTTCAACCAGATGTTCCCGAGCCGGAACTCGTTCTACACGTACAAGGGCCTGACGGACGCCCTGAAGGCGTACCCGGCCTTCACCAACACCGGCAGCGACACCGTGAAGCGCCAGGAGGCGGCGGCCTTCCTCGCCAACGTCTACCACGAGACCGGCGGCCTGAAGTACATCGTGGAGCAGAACCAGGCGAACTACCCGCACTACTGCGACGCCAAGCAGCCCTACGGCTGCCCCGCCGGACAGGCCGCCTACTACGGCCGCGGCCCGATCCAGCTCAGCTGGAACTTCAACTACAAGGCCGCGGGCGACGCGCTCGGCATCGACCTGCTGCGCAACCCCTACCTGGTCGAGCGGGACCCGGCCGTCGCCTGGATGACCGGGCTCTGGTACTGGAACACCCAGTCGGGACCGGGCACCATGACGCCGCACGACGCCATGGTCAACGGCAAGGGCTTCGGTGAGACCATCCGCGCCATCAACGGCACCCTGGAGTGCAACGGCGGCAACCCCGCCCAGGTGCAGAGCCGTGTCGACCGCTACAAGCAGTTCGCCCAGGTCCTCGGCACCACGCCGGGCTCCAACCTGAGCTGCTGACGCCCCACCCCCGGAACACCGCGGCGGCCGGGCGGTCCTGATCGGGGATCAGGAC
>NZ_JBFAHX010000056.1:0-41854 GCF_040654435.1 Streptomyces sp. NPDC050703 | reverse complement strand
GCAGTCCTAGACAGCTCCACCACACCGGAGGTCTTCGCCTTTGATCAAGACCCCCGTGTCAACAACGCTCGTGATCAATACAGCTAGGGCGTGTTTCCCGGAGCAGGCCGGGCAGGGCCGGCCGTCGCTACGCGAACGTCGCCGCCAGCGCGTCCGCGAGCCCCGGCACCAGGTCGGAGCCGGTGAGGACCTCGGTCGGCGAGTCCTTCTCGCGCAGCCGCAGCGCCGACTCGCGCGCGCCGTCGCGGAGCACCGCCACGGTCATGCGGACCTCCTGGCGGTCCGGGTGCGCCGCCACCCACGCGGCGAGCTTGGCGTCGCTCAGGCCCTCGGGGACGGACGTCTCGGCGGACGGGGGCAGCATCTGGCGCTCGACGGTGAGGGCGCAGCCCGCCACCGCGTCGGGCCAGGCGATGGTGCCGAGGAACTCGTCCAGCGGCTTGTTCGCGGGGATCTCCTCCTGCTCGATGGGGGTGAGACCGGCGTGCTCCACGCCGTCGTCGAGGCCGAGCTGGGAGGCGAGGCCGGGTTCTTGGGTGCGCAGTCGCGCCGTGTCGACGAGCGCGAAGAGGCGGGCGGGCCGGTCCCAGCCGAGGCCGGAGACGTACTCGTCGATCTCAAGGACGGCCCGGGTGAGGGGGCTCGCTGCCATGGGAGTGTTGGACATGGTCACAATCCTGCCTCGTTAGTCCCGAGAAACGGGAACCGAGTAAAGCGTGAGTAAGTTGCATAGGTGGGGCTCCACGATCTCGGGGGCCTGACATATCGACAGCGAACTTCGAGGTGCGCACCTTGGCTTTCCAGATGCCGGACCGCGGCGGAGGCCCGACGGGGCCACGGATCAGAGTGGGCCGACCCTCCCGTCGTGTCCGGACCCTGCTCATGACGTTGGGGGTCCTGGCCGTGCTGGCCATGGCCTTCGTCATGTTCTCCGGGTTCTGGACGGACTGGCTGTGGTACCGCTCGGTCAACTACTCATCGGTCTTCACGACGACCCTGTGGACCAAGATCGGACTGTTCTTCGTCTTCGGCCTCCTCATGGCGGTCGCGGTCGGGGTGAACATCTGGCTGGCGCACCGGCTGCGCCCGCCGCTGAGTGCCATGTCGATGGAGCAGCAGAGCCTCGACCGGTACCGCATGGGCATCGCCCCGTACAAGAAGTGGCTGCTGATCGGGGTCACCGCCCTGGTGGGCCTGATCGCGGGCGCGTCCGCCGCCGGGCAGTGGCGCACCTGGCTGCTCTGGATCAACGGCGTGCCCTTCGGCCAGAAGGACCCGCAGTTCCACATGGACGTGGCGTTCTTCGCGTTCGACCTGCCGTGGTACCGCTTCCTGCTCGGCTTCGGCTTCGCTGCGGCGGTGCTCTCCCTGGTGGCCGCCGCCCTGACGCACTACCTGTACGGCGGACTGCGGATCACCAGCCCCGGCGCGCGGGCGACCGCGGCGGCCACCGGGCACCTCTCGGTGCTGCTCGGTGTCTTCGTCACGCTCAAGGCCATCGCGTACTGGCTCGACCGGTACGGCCTCGCGGTGAAGTCCAGTGACTTCAAGGCGACGGGCAACTGGACCGGCCTGCGGTACGTGGACGCCAACGCCTACCTGCCGGCGAAGACGATCCTCTTCTGCATCGCGGTCATCTGCGCCGTGCTCTTCTTCGCGACGCTGTGGCGGCGCACCTGGCAGCTCCCGGTCATCGGCTTCGGCCTGATGGTGCTCTCGGCGATCCTCATCGGCGGGCTCTACCCCGCGATCGTCCAGAAGTTCCAGGTCCAGCCGAACGAGCAGGCCAAGGAAGCGCCGTACATCGAGAAGAACATCAAGGCCACCCGTGACGCCTACGGCATCAGCGGCGTGAAGCCCGAGGCGTACGAGGGCGCGGGCAAGGTCGACGAGACCCCCAAGAAGAAGCGCGACGCAGCGGACTCGGCGGCCAACTACCGGCTGAACGACCCGAACATCGTCTCGCCGACGTTCCAGCAGCTGGAGCAGGAGCGCAGCTACTACCAGTTCCCGAAGACGCTCGACGTCGACCGCTACAACGGCCAGGACACCATCGTCGGCCTGCGTGAGATCGACGTGAACAAGCTCGACAAGCGGAACTGGATCAACGACCACTTCGCCTACACCCACGGCTACGGCATGGTCGCGGCCAAGGGCACGGAGACGAAGAAGGGCTCCAAGGGCGCCCCGGCGTTCACCGAGTCCGGCCTGCCCACCACCGGCGACCTCGGTGAGTACGAGCAGCGGATCTACTACGGCGAGAAGACGTCGCAGTACTCGATCGTGGGCGGGCCCCAGAAGGAGCTCGACTACGAGGAGAACGGCGGCGGCCAGAAGACCTACAGCTACAAGGGCGACAGCGGGGTCAACCTCTCCAACCCGATCAACCGCGCCGCGTACGCGGTGTCCTTCGGGGAGCCGCAGATCCTGTACTCGGGCGCGATCGGCGAGGGCTCGCGGATTCTCTACAACCGCACGCCCAAGGAGCGCGTCGAGGCGGTGGCCCCCTGGCTGACGATCGACGGAGACGTGTATCCGACGGTGGTCGGCAAGCGCATCCAGTGGGTGGTCGACGCCTACACGACGTCGAACGGCTATCCGTACGCCTCGCGGACCACGCTCGGCGACACCACCGCCGACTCGCTGTCGCAGGCCGACAGCCAGCGCACGGTGATCGCCCAGCAGAACCGGGTCAACTACATCCGCAACTCGGTCAAGGCGACCGTCGACGCGTACACCGGCGAGGTCAAGCTCTACACCTGGGACGAGAAGGACCCCGTCCTCAAGACCTGGAAGAAGGCGTTCCCGGGCACCGTCAAGGACAAGAGCGAGATCCCGCAGGCGCTGATGGACCACCTGCGCTACCCGCAGGACATGTTCAAGGTGCAGCGCGAGCTCCTGACCAAGTACCACGTCACGGACCCCGGCCAGTTCTACAACGCGAGTGACGCCTGGCAGGTCCCGAACGACCCGACGAAGAAGGACGACAGCGCGGTCCCGCCGTACTACCTGTCCCTGAAGTCGCCGGGCCAGGACCGCCAGCAGTTCTCGCTGACGACGACGTTCACCCCGAGTGAGCGGCCCAACCTGCGGGCCTTCATGACGGTGGACGCCGACGCCAGAAGCGAGAACTACGGCAAGATGCAGCTCCTGAGGGTCAAGGGCGACGTCGACGGCCCGGAACAGGTGCAGAACAAGCTGAACTCCATGACGGAGGTCGGCAACTTCGTCCGGGACATGAAGGGCGCCGACTCCGACGTCCTCTACGGCAATCTGCTGACCGTGCCCCTGGACGACGGCTTCCTCTACGTGGAGCCCGTCTACGTCCAGGGCCGGAAGTCGGCGTATCCGCTCCTGAAGAAGGTGGCCGTCTCGTACGGCACGGAGACCGTCTTCGCCGACAGCCTGAGCGAGGGCCTCAACCAGGTCTTCGGCGCCGACGCGTCCACCAAGCCGCCGGGCGACGACCAGGACGAGGGCGAGCCGACGAAGCCGCCGAAGACGAGCGACCCGACGGTCCAGGCGGCGCTCGACGACGCCCAGACGGCGTTCGAGGACGGCGAGAAGGCCATGAAGGAAGGCGACTGGAAGAAGTACGGCGAGGCCCAGGAGCGGCTCCAGGAGGCGCTGGAGCGCGCCGAGGAGGCGTCGGCCAAGGCCGCGGAGAAGGACGGCGACAAGAACGCCGACAAGAACGCGGACAAGGCGGGGGACGAGGCCGGAGAGAAGGACGCCGACAAGAACGGCGACAAGAGCAGTGGCTGAGTAGCTGGTCAGGCTGCCCCCTCGCGCCGTGGTACGGTTTGGACACAACGGCGCGGGGTGGAGCAGCTCGGTAGCTCGCTGGGCTCATAACCCAGAGGTCGCAGGTTCAAATCCTGTCCCCGCTACTGCAAGGCGAAGGCCCGGATCCTTATGGATCCGGGCCTTCGTCGTGTGCGGTGTGCCACCGGGAGCGGCGTGCGCGACGCGCCCGGGCGGTCGTCGGAGGCGGCTCCGTGACGGCGGTGAACGGCGTGTGCGGGCGGCCTATGCCAATAAATGTGAACCGTGTCCGTACGGGGGAGAGTTGGGGGATCTGTGTTTCACTTATCTCTCTGTGGGCATGTCGACAAAACGCTGAAGTGACCTCACTGGCTGCGGTATACCAGGTGTACCCAGGTTGCAGGTGGTGCGACGATGGACGTTATGGGGGACAAGGCAACTCTGTTGGAGACAGGGCGGTTTGTGCAGCCGGCCGACCGGGACGACCCCGGGGCGGCCGCCGAGGAGTTGCGCCATCGGCTGGCCGCCGAGTCCGGCGACGTCGACGCCATGAGCGTCCTGGGAAGCCTTCTGCTGCGCCGCGGCGACCTCGACGGGGCCGAGTCGCTGCTGCGCGCGGCGACGGCCGAGGGCGACCGTGCCGCGGCCAACAACCTGGGCGTCCTGCTGCACCAGCGCGGCTACGCCGACGAGGCGGCGGGCTGGTGGCGCGTCGCCGCCGTCGCCGGTTCCGCGGCGGCCGCGCACGCGCTCGGCAGGCACCACCGCGAGCGCGGCGACGAGCCCGCCGCCGAGTACTGGCTGCGGCAGTCCGCCGAGCAGGGCCACACCCTCGGGGCGTACGCGCTCGCCGACCTCCTGGAGCACCGCGGGGACGTCGGGGCCGAGCGCTGGATGCGGGTCGCCGCCGAGCGGGGCCACCGTGAGGCCGCGTACCGCCTGGCCCGCGCCCTGGACCGGCGGGCCGCCGCCGAGCGCGGCGAGGCCGTCGAACCGGGCGAGGACCCCGTACGCGTGCTCCGCGGCACGGGGACCGGTCCGCGCCCGGGCGACGGCAAGGCCGACGAGGGCGCGCGCGCCGACAAGGAGGTACGAGGGCCGGCCGGCGAGGCCGAGCAGTGGTACCGCCAGGCCGCCGCGCGCGGGCACCGGCGGGCCGCCCTGCACCTCGGCGCGATCCTGGAGCGGCGCGGCGACCTCAAGGAGGCCGGGCGCTGGTACCTCAACTCCGCCAAGGACGGCGAGCCGCGGGCGGCCTGCGCCCTCGGCTTCCTGCTGCGGGACGCGGGCGACCAGGAGAGCGCCGCCGTCTGGTGGCTGAAGGCCGCCCAGGACGGCGACGGCAACGCCGCCAACGCGCTGGGCGCGCTGCACGCCGAGCGCGGCGAGACCCAGACCGCCGAGCGCTGGTACCGCGCGGCGATGGACGCGGGCGACGTGAACGGCGCGTACAACCTCGGGCTGCTCTGCGCCGAGCAGGGCCGCACCGCGCAGGCCGACCAGTGGTACCGCAGGGCCGCCTACGCGGGACACCGCGAAGCGGCGAACGCGCTGGCCGTGCTGCTGCTCCAGGGCGGCGACGCGGCCGGGGCCGAGCCGTGGTTCTGCAAGGCCGCGGAGGCGGGCAGCGTCGACGCGGCGTTCAACCTCGGCATCCTGTACGCGAGCAGGAACGACGAGACCTCCGCCCTGCGGTGGTACGAGCGCGCGGCGGCCGCGGGCCACACCGACGCCGCCCTCCAGGTCGGCACCGCGCGGCTGCGCGAGGGCGACGACCGGGAGGCGGAGCGGCATCTGCGGTGCGCGGCGGGCGGCGGCAGCGCCGAGGCGGCGTACCGGCTCGGCACGGTGCTCGACGCGCGGCGCCCGGCGGAGGCCCCGCCCGCGCTCGGCGAACCGGCCACGGAGAAGACCGAGTGCGAGGAGTGGTACGAGCGGGCCGCCGAGCTGGGGCACCGGCGGGCCCAGGTCAGGGTCGGCATGCTGGCCTCGGCGCGGGGCGACGTCGTCGAGGCCGCGCGGTGGTACCGCAAGGCCGCCGAGGCGGGCAGCCGCAACGGCGCGTTCAACCTCGGCCTGCTGCTCGCCAGGGAGGGCAGCGAGCCCGAGGCCGCGCTCTGGTGGACCAGGGCCGCCGACGCCGGCCACGGCAGGGCGGCGCTCCGCCTCGCCCTGCTCTACGCACGGCACGGGCAGCTCGCACAGGGCCAGCGCTGGGCCACGCGCGCGGTCGAGCTCGGCCCGGCGGAGGTCGCGGAGCGCGCGGGGCGCCTGCGGGAGGCCCTGCGGCAGGAGCTGTCGGCGTAGCCCTTCCGGGTGAGGCGGGCACGGCGGAACGAATTTGCGCTGGTCGTGGCCTTGACGTACTGTTGTGTTCACCGACGCGGGGTGGAGCAGCTCGGTAGCTCGCTGGGCTCATAACCCAGAGGTCGCAGGTTCAAATCCTGTCCCCGCTACTGAAGGCCGAAGGCCCGGAACCGACAAGGTTCCGGGCCTTCGGTGTGTCCCGGATGCATAAGGTGACGCGGCGCACATGGCCTGACACGGCGCGGCGCGAAGCCGAGCCCCGGGGGCCCGGGGGCCGCCGGCTGCGCCGGCCGCTATCTGTGCCCCACCGCCTCCTCGTACAGCTCGCGGTCGACCGCCTCCGCCTCCGGGACCTTGTCGCCGTCGAAGACGCCCGCCGCGCGGTACGCGTCCTGCAGCCGGTCCGTGGTGCCCGCGCGGATCTCCCAGTCCATGCGGAGCGACGGCGTCGAGAGCAGCACCTCCTCGTCCGTGTCGAGCAGATGGGCCAGGTCCCTCGCGAAGGACTCGTCGGCCTTGTAGTCGCCCGCGAAGTAGGTGTTGACCGTACGGATGTACGCGCGCAGCAGCGCGACGCCCGCCTCCGGGTCCTCCTTCAGGAGGTTCGGGCCGAAGAGGAGCCCGCCGAGGGGTTCGCCGAGCGGCTGGCCGCCGAGGAACGCGTACTTCCTGTCGCCGTCGACCTTGCGCCAGACCGGGTCGAGCAGCCAGGCCGCGTCGGTGCCGCCGTTCTCCAGGGCGGTGAGCACGTCCGCCGAGCCGAGCTGCTGGAACCGGATCTCGTCCAGGCCGCCGCCGTGCTTCTTCAGGGCCTTGTCCATCGGGTACGCGATGACGGAGCCCTTGCCGATCATCGTGCCGAGACTGCGGCCGGCCATGGGGACGCGGTCCGGGCTCTCGCCCTTCCGCAGCCGCACCCACAGGCCGCTCTTGGACCGGGGGTCGGGGGAGAAGTTCCCGGCCGTCCACTTGATGTCGAAGCCGCTGGTGATGCCGTTCAGCACGGCCGCCTCCGGGGCCGCCCACTGGGCGTCGATGTCGCCCCTGGCGAGGAGCGGGAGGGCGTCCGGCGTCGGCAGGACCTTCAGCTCGACGTCGAGGCCCTCCTTCTCGAACTCCCCCTTGTCCACCGCCACGCGCAGCGGGGCGACGTACTCGGCGCTCAGGGTGCCGGTCGCGATCGTCAGGCCGCGGCGCTCGCCCAGCGGCTCCGGGCTCGGGGTGCCACGGGCGCAGCGGGCGGGCCTCCGGTCGGGCGCGCGATCGGCGGGGTCGGTCCAGCTCCCCTTGCCGCAGCCCGCCACCGGGGTGACGCCGCGCTGCTTCGCGGGCCCGGCGGGCGACGCGTCGTCCTCCTTCGCGCAGCCCGCCGCCGCGAGGAGCGAGCCCGCCATGAGCAGGGCCAGGGCCGTGGTGCGGACGCGCATGGGACCTCCCCGGTCCTGACGGGTCATGACTGGCTCCGGCCCCGGTCCCGGGGGGCCCACGGCGTGAGCAGCCGGCCCACGAGCCGCACCAGTTCGGAGAAGACGACGCCGAGCACGGCGACGCAGACGATGCCGACGAACATCACGTCGTTCTGGAAGAGCGCGCGCGAGTCGAAGATCAGGTGGCCGAGGCCGTCGGCTGCGGCGATCTGCTCGGAGGCCACGATCACCAGGACCGCGACGCCCGCCGCGATCCGCGCGCCGACCAGCACGGCGGGCAGCGAGGCGGGCAGCAGGACGTGGCGGAACATCTGCCACGGCGACGCGCCGAAGACCCGGCCCGCGTCGCGGTGCCCGGACGGGACGGCGAGGACCGCCGCCATCGTGGAGATCCAGACGAAGAAGAAGACGGTGGTCGCCACGAGCGCGATCTGCGGTCCCTCGCCGAGGCCGAACATGTTGAGGAAGACGGGGAGCAGTGCCAGCTTCGGGACGACGTACAGCGCGTCGAGCGTGGGTTCGAGGGCGGCGCGCACGACGGAGAGCGAGCCCATCAGCAGGCCGAGGGCGTAGCCCGCCGCCGTGCCGATCGCGTATCCCGCGAGCACGCGTTGCAGCGTGGCCCGGACGTCCGGCCACAGGTCGCCTTCGGCCGCCCGGCGCCAGCCGTCCTCCAGGATGGTCTGCGGGGCGGGGTAGACGCGGTCGTCGATCCAGCCGGCCACCGCCGCGAGCTGCCAGAGCAGGACCAGGACGAGGGGCACGCCCGCGGCGAGCGACAGCTCCAGGGCGCGGCGGCGGCGATGGGCGCGGACGGGGTGCAGCTCGTGCGGGCCCGGCTCCCGTACGAGCACGCCCTCCTCCCGCGGCGCCTCGTCCGTGACGGCGCTCATGCCGCGGCCCCGGCGCCGACCTCGCCCCGGAGCAGCTCCCACAGCTCGCTCGTGAGGGCGGCGAACTCCGGGGTGGCGCGGACCGCGCCCGTGCGGGGCCGGGGGAAGGGCGGGCGCCGCTCGGCGATGACGCGTCCCGGCCGCGCCGACATCACCAGGACGCGGTCGCCGAGGACGATCGCCTCTTCGAGGCTGTGGGTGATGAAGAGGGTGGTGGTGCGGGTGGTCTGGGTGAGGCCGAGGAGTTCGTCCTGGAGGATCGTGCGGAGCTGGGCGTCCAGCGCCGCGAAGGGCTCGTCCATCAGCAGGATCTCGGGCTCGACGGCGAGCGCGCGGGCGATGGCCACGCGCTGGCGCATGCCGCCGGAGAGCGCCGCGGGGTAGGCGGCGGCGAAGTCGGTGAGGCCCATGCGGTCCAGCCAGTGCGCCGCCCTGGCGTCGGCCTCGCGGCGGGGGACCTTCTGGACGTCGAGGCCGAAGCGGATGTTGGCGAGGACGGTCTTCCAGTCGTGGATGCCGTAGTCCTGGAAGATCATCGCGGCCGGCCGCCGGGCGTTCGTACGGATGCGCAGCTCGCCGGAGCTGGGGCGGAGCAGTCCCGCCGCGATGCGCAGGAGCGTCGACTTGCCGCAGCCCGAAGGGCCGACGACACAGGTGAACTCGCCGGGGGCGACGGTCAGGTCGACGGGGCCGAGGGCGTGCACCGCCCGGGCGGCTCGGCCGAAGACGCGGGTGACGGCGCGGGCTTCTATCTTCGGGTGCGGATCTCCCACGGGTGTCTCCTCGCGGAGGGCGTACGGACATGGGGGCGCCGACCATATGACGCAGCGTCAGATACTGGAAGCCCCCGGCGGCCGATGTGGCTGCCGGGGGCTTCCGTGAACGCAGGGGGGAGGGCGGTGCTACGCCGACGTGCAGTTCGGGCAGACGCCGCGGTAGGTGACCTCGACGTCCTGGACCGTGAAGCCGAAGCGCTCCGAGTCGGGGAGGTCGGTCAGCGGGTTGCCCGTGGGGTGGACGTCCCGGATGGCGCCGCACTGCGCGCAGACCAGGTGGTGGTGCGGGCGGTGGGCGTTCGGGTCGTACCGCTTGGCGCGGCGGTCCGTGGAGACCTCCAGGATCTCGCCGAGGGACACCAGCTCGCCCAAGGTGTTGTAGACGGTCGCCCGGGAGATCTCCGGCAGCTTGCCGACGGCGCGGGCGTGCACCTCGTCGGCCGTCAGGTGGACGTGGTCGCCGTCGAGGACCTCGGCCACGACGCGTCGCTGCGCCGTCATGCGCCAACCGCGTCCGCGCAGTCGTTCCAACAGGTCACTCATGAAAACCAGCCTAACAGGCGAGGGAACAAGTCCCGAACAGGTGTGACTTTGGATGTTTGCTTGACTTAGACAATGTCCATTGTAGGATCGGACTCATCGCAAGCCAAGGGACAGGACCCGCAGGAATGACGCAGGAGGCGCACGTGACGCAGGGACCGCTCACCACGGAGGCCGGAGCACCGGTCGCCGACAACCAGAACAGCGAGACCGCGGGCCTCGGCGGACCGGTGCTCGTCCAGGACCAGCTGCTCCTCGAAAAGCTGGCCCACTTCAACCGCGAGCGCATCCCGGAGCGCGTCGTGCACGCCAGGGGCGCCGGCGCCTACGGCACGTTCACGCTCACCCGTGACGTCTCGCAGTGGACGCGTGCGAAGTTCCTCTCCGAGGTCGGCAAGCAGACCGAGACGTTTCTGCGCTTCTCCACGGTGGCGGGCAACCTCGGCGCGGCCGACGCGGTGCGCGACCCCCGCGGCTGGGCGCTGAAGTTCTACACCGAAGAGGGCAACTACGACCTCGTCGGCAACAACACCCCGGTGTTCTTCATCAGGGACGCCATCAAGTTCCCCGACTTCATCCACACCCAGAAGCGCGACCCGTACACGGGCTCGCAGGAGGCGGACAACGTCTGGGACTTCTGGGGGCTCAGCCCCGAGAGCACCCACCAGGTGACCTGGCTCTTCGGCGACCGCGGCATCCCCGCCTCGTACCGCCACATGGACGGCTTCGGCTCGCACACGTTCCAGTGGAACAACGAGGCGGGCGAGGTCTTCTGGGTCAAGTACCACTTCAAGACCGACCAGGGCATCAAGAACCTCACGCAGGCCGAGGCCAACAAGCTCGCCGGTGAGGACCCCGACTCCCACCAGCGCGACCTGCGCGAGGCGATCGAGCGCGGCGAGTTCCCGTCCTGGACCGTCCAGGTGCAGATCATGCCGGCGGCCGAGGCGGCCACGTACCGCTTCAACCCGTTCGACCTCACCAAGGTGTGGCCGCACGCGGACTACCCGCCGATCGAGATCGGCAAGCTGGAGCTCAACCGCAACCCGGAGAACGTCTTCGCGGAGGTCGAGCAGAGCATCTTCTCGCCCGCGCACTTCGTGCCCGGCATCGGCCCGTCCCCGGACAAGATGCTCCAGGGCCGTCTCTTCGCGTACGGCGACGCCCACCGCTACCGCGTCGGCATCAACGCCGACCACCTGCCGGTGAACCGCCCGCACGCCACCGAGGCGCGCACCCACTCCCGTGACGGCTTCCTGTACGACGGCCGCCACAAGGACGCGAAGAACTACGAGCCGAACAGCTTCGGCGGCCCCTTCCAGACGGACCGGGCGCTGTGGCAGCCCGTCCCCCTCACCGGCGCCACCGGCAACCACGAGACGCCCCGGCACGCCGAGGACAACGACTTCGTGCAGGCGGGCAACCTCTACCGCCTGATGTCCGAGGACGAGAAGGGCCGCCTGATCGACAACCTGTCGGGCTTCATCGCCAAGGTCTCGCGCGAGGACATCGTGGACCGCGCGATCAACAACTTCCGTCAGGCCGACGGAGACTTCGGCAAGCGGCTGGAGGCCGCGGTCCAGGCCCTGCGCGGCTGACCAGCACCACTTGTCGTAGGAAGACGGCGGGCCGGCTCCCCTTCGGGGGGCCGGCCCGCCGCCGTCCCGTCATCCCGTCAGCTGGGCCGCCGCACGCCGGTCGGGCGCCCAGCAGCGGATGATGTCGCGCACCGAGACGATGCCCGTGGGCTCGTTGCCGTCCATGACGATGAGGTGCCGGAAGCCGCCGTGCGCCATCGCGTCCGCCGCGTCCTCCAGGCTCCACGCCGGGGTGGCGAAGACGACCTCGGTCGTGGTGTGGGTGCCGGCGATCTCCGTGTCGGGGCTCTGGCCGAGGGCGAGCGAGTTGAGGACGTCGCGCTCGGTCAGGATGCCGAGGCCGTAGGTGTCGGGGTCGAGGACGACGGCCGCGCCCACGTGGCGCGCGGACATCAGCCGGGCCGCCTGGCGCAGGGTGTGGGTGGGGCCGATGGTCAGGACCACCGTGCTCATGGCGTCGCGGACGAGCATGGGCGTGAGCCACCTCCTTGGTGAAACCGGGGCCTCCCGGTGGGCGAAGGATTGCCTCCGCTACCTGCTGGAGAACGGATTCACAAGTTCACAAGTGGGGGAACTCATAGAGTCGCAGCCGAGCGGGGCGCCAACAAGGGGGCGCGTGCGGTCAGTTCAGGGCGCGCGTCGGCCCACCGGCGCCCCCGGGGTGTGCGGTGTGCGGGTGGCGCGAGGCGCGGTGCGCCGGTCGCGCGGGACTCAGTAGCGCTGGTTCAGATGGCCCAGCAGCTCGTCGTGGAGGAGGCCGTTGGAGGCCGCCGCGTTGCCGCTGTGCGGGCCCGGCCTGCCGTCGAGCCCGGTGAACGTGCCGCCGGCCTCCGTCACCACGATCGCGGTCGCCGCCATGTCCCACAGCGAGAGTTCGGGCTCCGCGCAGATGTCCACCGCGCCCTCGGCCACCATCATGTACGGCCAGAAGTCGCCGTACGCCCGGGTGCGCCACACCGCACGCGTCAGGTCCATGAAGCCGTCGAGGCGGCCCTGCTCCTCCCAGCCGGTCAGCGAGGAGTACGCGAACGAGGCGTCCTCGACGCGGGAGACCTTCGACACGCTCAGCCTGCTCGCCGAGGTGAGGCTGCGCCCCGTGTACGCGCCGCCGCCCTTCGCCGCCCACCAGCGGCGGCCGAGCGCGGGCGCGGAGACGACACCGACGACCGGCTGGTAGCCGCCCTCGCCCGCCTCCATCAGGGAGATCAGCGTGGCCCACACGGGGACGCCGCGTACGTAGTTCTTGGTGCCGTCGATCGGGTCGATCACCCAGCGGCGCGGGCCCGTCCCCTCGACCCCGTACTCCTCGCCGAGGATCGCGTCGCGGGGCCTCGTGCGCTTGAGCGAGGTACGGATCAGCTCCTCGGCCGCCTTGTCGGCCTCGCTCACCGGCGTCATGTCCGGCTTGGTCTCGACCTTGAGGTCGAGAGCCTTGAACCGGTCCATGGTCTGGGCGTCGGCGGCGTCCGCGAGGACGTGGGCGAGACGCAGATCATCGTGGTAGTCGGGCATGCATGAACAGTATCGATCTCCAAAGTGCCGAGCCACCACCGCGTATCGGACGGCATCGGCCGCCTCGCGCCGAAGCTATTGACAGTGCTCCCGAGCCCGTCAACTCTGGCACCCGGAGCCGCTACGGCCCGGGGAGGCGACGATGCCTGCGGCACGGGAATCTCTGCTCGACGCGGCCTACACCGCGCTCGCCCGGCGGTCCTGGCCGGGCGTCCGCATGGTCGACGTCGCGGCCGTCGCCGGGGTGTCCCGGCAGACCCTGTACAACGAGTTCGGCAGCAAGGACGGCCTCGCCCGCGCCCTGCTGAGGCGCGAGACCGACGGCTATCTGCACGGCGTCGAGCGCGCCCTCGCCGAGGAGCGCGAACCCGCCGAGCGGCTCGCGGCCGTGGCCGCCTGGACGGTCGGCGCCGCCCGCGGCAACCCCCTGGTGAGGGCCGCGCTCACCGGCTGCTGGGGCGAGCGACTGCCCGCGCCGAGCCGTGTCGCCGGGTCCTCGTCCCCCGTGCCCGCGCAGCGCCGCGCGGACGCCGGGGTGCCCAGCTCCGCCGAGCTGCTCGCACTGGTGCGCGACCGGGCGGTGGCCGCGCTCGGCGGCCGGGGCCGGGCCAGGCAGCCCGACCTCGCCCTGGCCTGCGAGAGCGCCGTACGCCTCGCCCTGTCCTACGTGGTCGCGCCCGCCGGAAGCGACGACGACCCCGCGGAACTGGTGCGCGGGGCCATCGGGCGGTGGGTCGCGGCGGTGTAGCCGGACCGGGTCAGTGCGCGGAGCCGGAGAGCTGGAGGCCGATCACGCCGATGATCACGAACGAGATCGAAACGATCTTCAGCGTGGAGACCAGGTCACCGAGGAAGACCATGCCGTAGATCGCCGTGCCCGCGGCCCCGATGCCGGTCCACACCGCGTACGCGGGCCCGACGTCCAGCTTCTTCAGCGCGAGCGTGAGCAGACCGAAGCTGCCGAGCGCGAAGCTGGCGAACGCGATCGTCGGCCAGAGCCTGGTGAACCCGTGCGACAGCTTCAGGCAGACCGCGAAGCCGGTCTCCAGGAGTCCCGCCACTATGACCAGCAGCCACGCCATGTCCCTGCCTCCCGCACTGTGTCCACGTTCGGTGACCGCTTGGTCCGGCCGGTACCGGCTCGGTGCGATTATGCCTTTACCGGTCCCGCGAAGCGGCAAACAACGGGGAGGTCAGTCGTCCTCGCGCCGCTCCCGCGTGGCGAGCAGCCTTCGCAGGGAGTACAGCCGCGCCGGATCGGCGTGTCCGTCCGCCACCCAGGCGTCCAGCGCGCAGTCCTTCTCGTCGTGGCTGCACCCGCGCGGGCAGTCCACCGTCCCCGGCTCCAGATCGGGGAAGGCCAGGATCACGCGGGAGGGGTCGACGTGGTTCAGCCCGAAGGACCGCACGCCGGGAGTGTCGATCACCCAGCCGTCCGAGCCCGCGAGCGGCAGGGCGAGCGCGGACGTCGTGGTGTGCCTGCCGCGGCCCGTGACCGCGTTGACATGCCCGGTGGTGCGCCGCCGCTCCTCCGGCACCAGCGCGTTCACCAGCGTCGTCTTGCCGACCCCCGAGTGTCCGACGAAGGCCGTGACCTTGCCGTCGAGCAGCTCGTGGACGCGCGCTAGCTCCGCGCCGTCGGTGAACTCCTCGCGGCTCGTCACCACGTAGGGGATGTCGAGCGTCGCGTACGTCTCCAGGAGCTTGTCGGCCGACGCGAGGTCCGACTTCGTCAGCACGAGGACCGGTTCGAGACCGCCGTCGTACGCGGCCACCACGCACCGGTCGATCAGCCGCGGGCGCGGCTCGGGGTCGGCGAGGGCGGTGACGATGGCGAGCTGGTCGGCGTTGGCGACGACCACCCGCTCGTACGGGTCGTCGTCGTCTGCGGTGCGCCGCAGGACGGAGGTGCGCTCCGCGATCCGCACGATCCGGGCGAGGGTGTCCTTCTTCCCCGAGAGGTCCCCGACGACGGCGACCCTGTCGCCCACCACGGCGGCCTTGCGGCCCAGCTCGCGGGCCTTCATGGCCATCACGACCCGGTCGTCCACGAGGACGGTGAGCCGTCCCCGGTCCACGGTGAGGACCATGCCCTCGGCCGCGTCCTCGTGCTTGGGCCTGATGTGGGTGCGGGGGCGGTTGCCCTTGCGGTTGGGGCGGACGCGGATGTCGTCCTCGTCGGGGTTCTTGCCGTAGCGGCGCATGTTCTCGATCCGCCCGTTCAGTTCCCGAGCATTCCGGTCCAGAGCTCGGGGAAGTCCGGGAGCGTCTTCGCCGTCGTGGCGACGTTCTCGATCCGCACGCCGTCCACCGCGAGGCCGATCACCGCGCCCGCGGTCGCCATGCGGTGGTCGTCGTAGGTGTGGAAGACGCCGCCGTGCATCGGGCGCGGACGGATGTGCAGGCCGTCGGCGGTCTCGGTGACGTCGCCGCCCAGTTCGTTGATCTCCTTGGTGAGCGCGGCCAGGCGGTCCGTCTCGTGCAGCCGCAGGTGGGCGACGCCGCGCAGCGTGGAGGGCGAGTCGGCGAGGGCCGCCACCGCCGCGATGCCGGGCGTCAGCTCGCCGACCTCGCCGAGGTCCACGTCCAGGCCGTGGACGGACCCCGAGCCGGTGAACACCAGGCCCGCCTGCGTCAGTTCGCAGGAGCCGCCCATCTCGGTGAAGATCTCCCGCAGCGCGTCGCCGGGCTGCGTGGTGTGCGCGGGCCAGTCGGGGATCGTGACCGTGCCACCGGTGACCAGGGCCGCGGCGAGGAACGGCTGCGCGTTCGAGAGGTCGGGCTCGACGGTCAGGTCACGGCCGAGCAGCGCGCCGGGGGTGACCCGCCAGACGTTCGGCTCGCCGCCCGCCTCGGGGGTGTCCACCTGGGCGCCGACCGCGCGGAGCATGTCCACGGTCATCCGGATGTGCGGCATGGAGGGCAGGGCGCCCCCCACGTGCCGCACCTCCACGCCCTGGTTGAAGCGCGGGGCCGAGAGCAGCAGCGCGCTCACGAACTGCGAGGAGGACGAGGCGTCGATCTCGACGGAGCCGCCGTCCAGCGCGCCGGCGCCGTGCACCGTCAGGGGCAGCGCGCCGCGGTTGTCGTCGTCGATGCGGGCACCGAGCACCCGCAGGGCGTCGATCACGCCGGTCAGGGGCCGCTCGTACGAACGGGGGTCGCCGTCGAAGCGGATCGGGCCGTCGGCGAGGGCGGCGACCGGGGGCAGGAAGCGCATGACCGTACCGGCGTTGCCGACGTCGACCGCGGCCGGGCCGTGCAGCCCCGAGGGGATGACCCGCCATGCCTCGCCGGAGCCCTCGGGCGTGCCCGCCACCGTGGAGCTGGACGAGATGGTCTCCTCGATGCCGACGCCCATCGCGCGCAGGGCTCCTGCCATCAGGAGGGTGTCGCGGGAGCGCAGCGGGCGGCGCAGCCAGCCGGGCTCGGCGGCGAGCGCGGCCAGGACGAGCGCCCTGTTGGTGACCGATTTCGAACCGGGTACGTGGACCGTCGCGGTGACGGCTCCGCTTGCGTGCGGGGCGGGCCAGAGGGCGGTGTGCGCCGGGGTTTCGGTCATGCCCTCACTTTAGTGGCTGGCAGCGGCCCCGCTCAGACGGCGAGGAGCCAGCGGGCCCCGCCCATCAGGGCGCAGAGCGAGACGGCGTGGAAGAAGAAGAGCCAGAGGCCCGCGGGGACGTGGGTGAGCCGGGCGAGCTGGTCGGCGTCCGAGTCGCCCGCGCCCCCGCGCCTGCGTTTGGCCTGCAGCTCGAACGCGGGCCGCACACCGCCGAGGAGCAGGAACCACACCACCGCGTACGCGAACGCCGCCTGCACCTCGGAGCCGGCCAGCCAGGAGACGAGCAGGAAGGTGCCGCCGGTGAGGACGACGGTCAGGGCGCCGTACGCGTTGCGGATCATCACCAGCATCGCGACGAGCAGCGCGGTGGCGATCCACAGGAGCGCCGTGATGCGCCCCGAGCCGAGCAGCGCGGCGCCGCCGAGGCCGAGCAGCGGCGGTGCCGTGTAGCCCGCCGCCGCGGTGAGGATCATGCCGGGGCCGCTGGGCCTGCCCCGCGAGACGGTCAGCCCCGAGGTGTCGGAGTGCAGCCGGATGCCGTCGAGGCGCCGGCCGGTGAGCAACGCCACAAGGCCGTGGCCGCCCTCGTGCGCGATGGTGACGGCGTTGCGGGCGAGCCGCCAGACGCCGTGCGGCACGACCACGGCCAGCGCGACGACGCCGGTGGCTATGACCAGCCATGTCCCGGGCGCCGCCTGCGTGCCGAAGATCCGGTCCCACAGGTCCGTCAGGCCGGCGTCGGCGGCGATCTCTGGTCCTTGGTCCATTGCTCGGACTGACTCCTGTTGAGGGGTGGTGGTCGGGCGACGGGTGGGCCTGGCAGTCTGGCACGTATGTGCGGACGGTATGCATCGAGTCGTGGGCCCGAGGATCTCGCGGGGATCTTCGAGGTCGAGAAGTACGAGCCGGCGGAGGCCCTGGCCCCCGACTACAACGTGGCGCCCACCAAAGAGGTGTACGCCGTCCTCGACCGCCCCTTGAAAGACGCCGACGACCCGGCTCCGGTTCGCCAGCTCCGCACACTGAAGTGGGGACTCGTGCCCTCCTGGGCCAAGACGCCCGAGGGCGGGGCCCGGATGATCAACGCCCGCGCCGAGACCGTGCACGAGAAGCCCTCCTACCGCCGCGCCTTCACCTCCCGCCGCTGCGTCATCCCGGCCGACGGCTACTACGAGTGGGTCACCGCGCCCGAGGAACGGCGGCTGGAGGTCGAGGGCAAGAAGAAGCGCCCCCGCAAGCAGCCGTACTTCGTGACGCCCGCCGACGGCTCCGTCTTCGCCATGGCGGGGCTCTACGAGTTCTGGCGGGACAGGACCCTCCCCGACGAGCACCCCCTCGCCTGGTGGGTGACCTGCACGGTGATCACCACGGAGGCCGAGACCGCACCGCTGGCCGCCGCCCCCGACGAGGGCCCGCGCTCGCTCGCCGACATCCACCCGCGGATGCCGCTGATGCTCACCCCCGACCGCTGGGACGCCTGGCTCGACCCGTCCCGCACCGACGTGGAGGACCTGCGCGCCCTGCTTGAGCCGCCACCGCACGGACTGATGCGGGCCTTCCCGGTGTCGACGGCCGTCAGCAACGTCCGCAACAACGGCCCGGAGCTGCTGAAGGAGCTGGCCGGACCGGAAGAGGGCACACTCTTCTGACGTGACGCACGAGACGCAGGACACACGGGAAACGGTCCGGACCGACGCGGGTGAGGCACGGATCACCTGGCACCCCGCCGAGGCGGACGCACGCCTCCTGCTGGCCGTGAGCCACGGCGCGGGCGGCGGCATCGAGGCCAGGGACCTCCGGGCGCTCGCCGCCGAGCTGCCCGCCCACGGAGTGACCGTCGCCCTCGTCGAGCAGCCCTGGCGGGTGGCGGGAAAGAAGCTGGCGCCCGCGCCCAGGACGCTGGACGCGGGATGGCGGGGCATCTGGCCCACACTGACGAAGCGGGGGCTGCCCGTGATCTCCGGTGGCCGCAGCGCGGGTGCCCGCGTGGCCTGCCGCACCGCGGCCGAGCTGGGTGCCGCCGCCGTGCTCGCGCTCTCCTTCCCCCTCCACCCACCGGGCAGGCCCGAGAAGTCCCGCGCCGGCGAACTGCTCGGCTCCGGCGTGCCCACGCTCGTCGTGCAGGGCGGCAACGACCCGTTCGGCAGACCCGCCGAGTTCCCCGACGGCCCGTTCGACCTGGTGGAAGTCCCCTGCGCCGACCACGGGTTCGCCGTGCCCAAGCGGGCGGGGACCGGCCAGGAGGAGACCGTGAAGCGCGTCACGGACGCCGTGGTGCGCTGGACGGGAATGTTGGACGCGTGACCTCTGTTGTCGCGAACAGACGGTGAACACCGTCGTCGACCTGTTCGTACGAGAGGGAGTCCGCCGCATGGGTTCGACCATCTGCCCGAACCGCTCCAGCGCCTCTGACCTGGAGTGGACGGTACTGAGCGCACCCAAAAGCGCAACTATTCGGGCGGCGCGCGGAACGGATCGTCGTCTATCCTCCGATTCGAGTGGGGCTGCTTTCGGCCTCGCCACGTCGTTGGAGGAGGTGGGTCCGGTCACTGGGACCGACGCGGGGACCGAGCACGGTCAGGCGGAGCAGCCCCGAGAGAATCCGGAGAGGTCCGAGACGGCCGCGGAGCGCACGGCCCGCTTCGAGCGGGACGCGCTGACCTTCCTGGACCAGATGTACTCGGCGGCGCTGCGCATGACGCGCAACCCGGCGGACGCGGAGGACCTGGTGCAGGAGACGTACGCCAAGGCGTACGCGTCGTTCCACCAGTTCCGTGAGGGCACCAACCTCAAGGCCTGGCTCTACCGCATCCTCACCAACACGTTCATCAACTCCTACCGCAAGAAGCAGCGCGAGCCGCAGCGCAGCGCCGCCGAGGAGATCGAGGACTGGCAGCTCGCGCGGGCCGAGTCGCACATGTCCACCGGTCTGCGGTCCGCCGAGTCGCAGGCGCTGGACCACCTGCCCGACTCGGACGTCAAGAAGGCCCTGCAGGCGATTCCCGAGGAATTCCGCATCGCCGTCTATCTGGCCGACGTAGAGGGCTTTGCGTACAAGGAGATCGCGGACATTATGGGGACACCCATCGGCACGGTGATGTCCCGTCTGCACCGTGGCCGCCGCCAGCTGCGCGGCATGCTGGAGGACTACGCCCGCGAGCGCGGGCTCGTCCCGGCCGGTGCCGGAGAGTCGAACGGAACGAAAGGCTCGGGCTCATGAGCTGCGGAGAGCCGCACGAGACTGACTGCAGTGAGGTCCTGGACCATCTCTATGAGTTCCTGGACCACGAGATGCCGGACAGCGACTGCACCAAGTTCGAGACGCACTTCGAGGAGTGCTCCCCGTGCCTGGAGAAGTACGGGCTCGAACAGGCCGTCAAGAAGCTGGTCAAGCGCTGCTGCGGCTCGGACGACGTCCCCGTCGACCTGCGGGCGAAGGTCATGGGGCGCATCGACCTGATCCGTTCCGGGCAGACCGTGCCCGAGCAGGACGTCATCCAGGACGTGACCGCCTCGGAGGCGTGAACGCCCCGCCGGGCGGGCGCCCGGCGACCGTCGACAGGGAAGCAGGCCGCGCGTTTCGCACGGCCTGCTTCGCTGTCTCCCGTCGTCCGTCCTCTCTTCTCCCTCCCGTCACCCGAAGGTGCTAATTCCCCGCGGACGGGAACCGGACCGATGGTTCGCGCACCTAGTCTCCGACCTGCACATAGGGAGGAGACCTCCATGCGGTCGGTGCCGATGTGGGCCCGCGCTTACATCCTGTGCGTCACCCTGGCCGGCGCCTCCTGCGCCGCGCCCGCCCTGGGCCCGCACACCCCTTGGCCCGCGGTGGCGCTTCTCGCGGCGCTCTACGCCGGGTGCGAGCGCGACACCGTGCTCGACCGGCTCACGGGCAGGACGGGCGCCGCCGCGCCCCGCCGTGCCCCGCGCGGCCCCGGCACCCTCTTCCCCGTGCTCCTCGCCGGGGTCTTCCTGCTGCCGCCCGCCGCCGCCGCGCTGGTCGCCGTGCCGGGGGCGCTGCTCGCCCGCGCCGACCGGCACCCCCGGTGGGTGCGGCGCGTCTGGCGGGCGGCGCAGCTCGCCCTCGCCTCCTGGACCGCCGCGCGGCTCTACGCGGCGCTCGGCGGGCCCGCGGCCACCGCCGCACCGGACTTCCCCTACGTGCTCGGGCCCGCGGGAGCCGCCGTGCTCGCCTTCGCCTGCGTGCTGACCGCCCTGGACGGCGGCATCCTCGCCACCGCCGAGCGGGTGCCCGCGCGGACCGCGTGGCGGGGCCTGTTCGCGCGCTCGCTCGCGCCGGTGGCCGTGCACGGCCTCGCCGGGCTGATGATGGCCGTCCTGTGGACCAGCCCCTACGGGCCCCCCGCCGCGCTGCTCGTCCTGCTGCCGATGGGCGTCTCCTGCTGGGCCTTCGCCCAGTACCACCACGAGCGGGCCGCCCACCAGGCGACCATCCGGGCGCTCGTGCAGGCCGTCGACCTGAAGGACCGGTACACGCGCGGCCACAGCGAGCGGGTCGGCCGCGCCTCCGTGCTCATCGCCAGGGAGCTTGGCATGGACGACGACCGCGTCGAGGTCCTGCGGTTCGCCGGAATCCTGCACGACGTCGGCAAGCTCGGCGTGCCGACCCGGCTGCTGCGCAAGGACGGCCCCCTGACGCCCGAGGAGCGGCGCGTCATCGAGCTGCACCCCGAGTACGGGCACGAGATGGTGCGCGGCATCGGCTTCCTCGGCGAGGCACGGGAGGCGATCCTGCACCACCACGAGCGGATCGACGGCACCGGATACCCCTACGGGCTCGCCGGGCGGCAGATCCCCGAGAGCGCCCGCGTGGTGGCCGTGGCCGACGCCTTCGACGCGATGACGTCCACGCGCTCCTACAGCAGGGCCAGGCCCGTCGCCGTGGCGCTCGAAGAGCTCGACCGGTGCGCGGGGGCGCACTTCGACCCGGTGATGGTCGCCGCCCTGACCCGGGCGCTCGACCGGCACGGCTGGCATCCCGGGGTCACCTCGGACCTCCCTGGCCGGGTCCCCGGTCAACCCGGCGACCAGCGCGGAAACGTACCGCCTGAGCTGCCGGCGCCCTCGGCGTCCGGCCCGGCGGCCCGGTGACCGCCCGCGCGGTGGCGCCCGGCGGCCCGGAGCGCGCCGGCACCGTCCCGGCCGCCGCCGGGCCGCTCACGGGCGACGAGCGGCCGGGCCGCCTGCTCGCGACGCTCGCCCAGACCGTCGCCGCCCTGCTCGCCCTGACCGCGCTCGCCTGGACCCTCTGGCACGGCATCACCGAGGGCAGGACGGCGCTGGCCTTCGGGGTGCTCGTCGGCCTCGGGGAGCTGGCCAGGTGGGGGAGCGCCAGGACCAGGGAACCGGCGCCGCTCGGAGCCGCGGGCGCCCTGGCCTACGCCCTGCTGGGGGAGAACGCCGGGCACCACACCCACCACGGGGCGCCGCAGGTGATCGCCGTGGTGGTCGCGGCCTCCCTGGTGGGGGCCGTGCCGCACGTGGCGCGCGGCAAGGGCCCCTCGCCGGACCAGGTGGCGCGGCGGCTGCTGAGCGTCGGCTTCGCCGCCGTCTGCTTCCAACCGCTCTACAACAGCGGCCTGTTGGAGGAGCGGGTCGGCCACGGCCCGTACTTCGCGCTCGTCATCGTCGCCGTGCTCGTCCTCACCGCGCTCTGCGACGCCGTCCTCGCCGCAGCGATGGCGCACGCCCGGACCCGGTGGCCCTTCGGCCCGCTGCTCCGCGACGAGCTGCGGGCCCTGCTCGGCATCGGCTCCGCCGTGTGCGCGACGGGGGCCGTCATGGCGCTCGCGGTGGCCGTGGCGGGGCTCTGGGCGCTGCCCGTGTTCAGCCTCCCGCTGCTGCTCACCCAGCTCTCCTTCCGGCGCTACGCGGCGGTCCGGGCCACCTACCGGCAGACCATCGCGTCGCTGGCCAGGGCCACGGAGATCGCCGGGTGCACCCCGCAGGGCCACGCCCACCGCGTCGCGCGCCTGAGCAAGGCGGTCGGGCGCGACCTCGGGCTCTTCGAGCCGGACTTGACCGTCCTGGAGCACGCGGCGCTGATGCACGACATCGGCCAGCTCTCCCTCGTCGACCCGGTGCCCGAGGGGGCGACCGCGGGCCTGCCCGAGGCGGAGCAGCGCCGCATGGCCCTGCTCGGCGGCGCCGTCGTACGGCAGACCGGGGTGGACCCGGCGGTCGCCGTGGTCGTGGAGCGGCAGGCCGACCCGTACCGGGAGCAGCCCCTGGCCGCGCGGATCGTGCGCACCGCGAACGCGTACGACGAGATGGCGCGGGGAGAAGGACCGTCGGGGGCGCTCGGCGGCCCGCTGTACGCGCTGGAGCGGCTGCGGCTCGCCACCGGCCGCGACCACCAGCCCGAGGTCGTGGAGTCCCTGGCGAGGGTCCTCGCGCGGGAGCGGAGCGGGCCGCGGGGCGCGGCACGGGGGTGAGGTCCGAGGACGGGCCTAGCTCGTCCCCGGCTGGGTAACCCATGGGTAATGAGCGGCCGTCCGACCGTACGTGGTTGGATGCGAAGAAGAGGGTGCGCGGGGGCATCGGCCCGACGCCGCACCCTCGCGGGACGGGACCACCGAAATCGTGACAGGCGGGAATCAGGCGGGAATCGTGAGGATCTTCGGCAAGGGACGGCACCGGCCCTCCGCCTCATGGCGGCAGGCGACCGACCGCGCGTTCACGCTGATCGGCGACGGCCGGTACGAGGACGCGGGAGCGCTGCTCACGCGCGCGGCGGACCTGGAGCCCTGGCTGTCCGAGTCCTGGTTCAACCTCGCGCTCCTGCACAAGTTCCGGCACGACTGGGAGCAGGCGCGCGCCGCGGGGCTGCGGGCCGTGGCGCTCCTGGACCGCTCGGCCGGCGCCCCTGACTGGTGGAACGTCGGCATCGCGGCGACGGCCCTGCAGGACTGGCCGCTGGCCCGCCGCGCCTGGCAGGCGTACGGGCTGCGGGTGCCGGGCGGGGTGACCGCGTCCGGTGAGCCCACGGGCATGGACCTGGGCAGCGCGGCCGTGCGGCTCTCCCCGGAGGGCGAGGCGGAGGTCGTGTGGGGCCGCAGGCTCGACCCGGCCCGCATCGAGCTGCTCTCCATCCCGCTGCCCTCCTCCGGGCGCCGCTGGGGCGAGGTCGTGCTGCATGACGGCGTCCCGCACGGCGAGCGGACGACGGCGGACGGGCACTCGTACCCCGTGTTCGACGAGATCGAGCTGTGGGCCCCCTCTCCCGTGCCGACGTGGGTGGTGCTCCTGGAGGCCGCCACCGAGGAGGACAGGGACGCCCTGGAGCGGCTCGCCGCCGACGCGGGCTTCGCCGCCGAGGACTGGTCGTCGTCGGTGCGGCTGCTGTGCCGCATGTGTTCCGAGTCCCGGATGCCGAGCGACGAGGGAGACGGGGAGCACCTCGACCCGCACGACCACAGCGAGCCCGGCCATCCGGGCCCGCTCGGCCACCGCAGCCCCGGCGCGGTCTGGGTGCCGGAGCGGGAGTGCGGCATCGCGGCGCCCGCCGCCCTGGTGCGCGGGCTCCTGGACAGCTGGGTGGCGGACAGCCCGGACTCCCGCGACTGGCGCGATCTCGAAGAGGTCTGCTGACCCGAGGGCCACCGCCCGCCGTAGGCTGTACCGGCACGAACTTTGAGGGTTTCCGAGGAAGGCGTACGGCGGACATGGCGCAGGACACTGAGCAGCAGGCCTCCGGCGGGGTGCTCCCCGTCGACGACGAGGGCTTCGTCATCGACACGGAGGACTGCGAGGAGCGGGAGACGGCCTACCGCGAGCGCGGCACGTCCCGGCCCATCACGGTCGTCGGCAACCCCGTCCTGCACAAGGAGTGCAAGGACGTCACGGCCTTCGACGACGAGCTGGCGAGGCTGGTCGACGACATGTTCGCGACCCAGCGCGTCGCGCAGGGCGTGGGCGTGGCCGCCAACCAGGTCGGCGTCGACCTGAAGGTCTTCGTCTACGACTGCATGGACGACGAGGGCGTGCGCCACGTCGGCGTGGTCTGCAACCCGGTCCTGCACGAGCTGCCCGCCGACCGGCGCCGCCTCGACGACTCGGGGGAGGGCTGCCTCTCCGTACCGACCGCCTACGCCCCGCTGGCCCGCCCGGACTACGCCGAGGTGAGCGGCCAGGACGAGAAGGGCAACCCCATCAAGGTCCGCGGCGGCGGCTACTTCGCGCGCTGCCTCCAGCACGAGACGGACCACCTGTACGGCTACCTGTACATCGACCGCCTCTCCAAGCGCGAGCGCAAGGACGCGCTCAGGCAGATGGAAGAGGGCACCCCGCGCTACCCCGTGGTGCCGAATGACTGACGCCCGCGCCGCCTGAGAGGCGTGCGCACCGCGTGACACGAGCGGCCCCTGGTCGGGAACCACCCCCTGACCAGGGGCCGTTGGCGTGCGTCGATCATCCGTACGAGCGGATCGGGCTGCCGGAGATCCATATTCAGTCACGTAAGGGGAGGTTCTCGGCGCCGGGGGCAGTGGATGGCGCAAAACTGTTCCCTGAACGGTCAGTTGTAGTGCTGAATGGAAAGCGCGGGGATACACCACGGCGCGCGCCCGGTACGGCGGGAGGGGCGCACGCACTCAGGCGGCTGAAAGGGGTCTGCTCGTGCCTGCATATTCCAGGAGCACTTCACGGACACAGCCACGCACACAGACGGTAATGGTCCCACCTGCGCTGGCGGTACCGGTGATCGAGAGGGAATTCCCCCGGCGGCTGCACCCGTATTGGCCAGAACTTCAGGAGAAGTCAAGGACCTGGCTGCGTGAAATGCGCCTGATGCCGCCGGACAAGGTCGAGCGGTACGCGGACGGCCTCTGCTACACCGACCTGGTGGCGGGCTACTACATCGGGGCGCCCGACGAACTGCTCACCGCGATAGCGGACCTCAGCAGCTGGTTCTTCGCCTGGGACGACCGGCACGACCGGGACTCGGTGCACGGCAGGGCCGGCCAGTGGCGGCGCCTCTGCCGGGGCCTGCACGGCGCCCTCGACGACCCGAAGCGGTACCTGGCGCACGCGGACCCCCTGGTGGCGGGGTTCGCCGACTGCGTCCTGCGCCTGTACTCCTTCCTGGGCCCGAGCTGGAACGCCAGGTTCGCCAGGCACTTCCACCCGGTGATCGACGCCTACGACCAGGAGTTCAGGAACCGGCGGTCCCGCACCGTGCCCCCGGTCGACGCGTACGTCGAGCTGCGGCGCCTGACGTTCGCGCACTGGGCGTGGATCGATCTCCTGGAGCCGACCGCCCGCCGCGAACTGCCGCGCCACATACGCAAGCACCCCGCGTACCGGCGGGCGGCGCTCGCGACCCAGGACTTCTCGGCCTGGTACAACGACCTGTGCTCGCTCCCCAAGGAACTCGCGGGCGATGAACTCCACAATCTCGGGATCAGCCTCATCCACCACGAGGGAATGACGCTCGAAGAAGCCGTACGAGAAGTGCACCGGCGGGTCGTCGGCTGCGTCACGGAATTCCTGAGCGCCGAGAAAGAGGTGCTGATTCTCGCCGGAAAACTGGCGGACGGAACGCAGAAGGGCGAGGAAATGGCGGACACGCTGGAGTCGTGTGTCTTCAATATGCGGAACTGGTTCTCGTCCGTCTACTGGTTCCACCACGAATCCGGGCGCTATCGGGTGGACAGCTGGGACGACAGGTCGATGCCCCCGTACGTGAGCGAAGAAATCATGGCGGAAAACGAACTGGTAGGTGAGGAATGAGCATCGATTCCGCGGTACCCGCGCCCACCGCGTCCGGCCCGGGGCCGCTGCGCACCCCACCGCTCGTGAAGGGCGGCGCGCCCCTGCTCGGACACGCCTGGAACCTGGTGCGCGACCCGCTCGGCTTCCTCTCGGCGCTGCGGGACCACGGAGATCTCGTACGGATCAGGCTGGGCCCCAAAACCGCCTACGTGGTCTGCGACCCGCGGCTCGTCGGCGCCATGCTGAAGAGCCCCGAGTACATCGTCGGCGGGCCGCTCTGGGACACCCTCGAAGTGCTCCTCGGCAAGGGCGTGGCGACCAGCAACGGCCGGCTGCACCGGCGCCAGCGCCGCATGATGCAGCCCGCGTTCCGGCCCGAGCGGATCGCCGACTACGCCAAGGTGATGGAGGAGGAGGCCCGCGCCACGGCCGCCCGCTGGCAGCCGGGCAGCACGGTCGACGTGGGCGCGGAGATGTTCCGCACGGCCGTGCGCATCGTCTCGCGCTCCCTCCTGGAGGTCGAGTCGATCGGCACCAAGGCGGACCGCGTCGCCGACTCCTTGCACACCGTCTTCGACGGGCTCTACCGCCGGATGGTGCTGTCGGCCGGCCCGTTGCACCGGGTGCCGACCCCAGCCAACCGGCGCTTCGAGAGCGCCCTGGCCGATCTGCACGCCCTCGTCGACGAGATCATCGCCGAGCGCCGCGGCACCGGGCCCGGGGGCCCCGACGACCTGCTCGCGGAGCTGCTGCGGGCGACGGACGAGTCGGGTGAGCCCCTGACCCACCAGGAGATCCACGACCATGTGGTGTCCCTCGTGGTCGCGGGCGCGGAGAATGTCGCGTCGACGCTGGCGTGGACGTTCCATCTGCTGACCGAACACCGCGAACATGAAAGGCAGTTGATTGACGAAGTAAATGCCGTGGCCCCGGACCGCGCGATCACTTTCGCCGATCTCGGTGAGCTGAGGCACACCCGCAATGTAGTGACCGAGGCCATGCGTATCCGTCCGGCGGCCTGGATATTCACCCGCAGGTCCGTGGCCGAAACCGAACTGGGCGGCTATCGCATTCCGGCTGACGCGGACATCGTCTACAGCGTCTACGCGATGCAGCGCGACCCGCGTTCCTTCGAGCGGCACCTGGAGTTCGACCCGGACCGCTGGAATCCGGAACGCGCGCCGAAAGTCCCGGAGTTCGCGATGATGCCGTTCGGCGTCGGTAACCGTAAGTGCCCGGGAGACCACTTCAGCCTGGCCGAGCTGGCCCTCATCCTGGGGACGGTGGCGCCGCGGTGGCGCCTGGAGCCGGTCGCCGGGACCGACACGGACACCCGCGTCGGCATCACCCTCCACCCCAAGAAGCTCCTCATGCGGGTGGAGCCGCGCTGAACCGGCGGGTGTGCCCGCCCCACCCCCGTGGCAGGGGCGGGCACACCCGGGCCGGTGAGCGCCAGGGTCAGAACTCGTCGTCGAAGGAGACCGAACCCTCCACCGCGACCTGGTACGCCGAGGGCCGCCGCTCGAAGAAGTTGGTCAGCTCCTGCACGCCCTGCAGCTCCATGAAGGAGAAGGGGTTCGACGAGCCGTAGACCGGCGCGAAGCCGAGGCGCTGGAGACGCTGGTCGGCGACGCACTGCAGGTACTCGCGCATCGAGTCGGTGTTCATGCCCGGCAGCCCGTCGCCGCACAGGTCGCGCGCGAACTGCAGCTCCGCCTCGACGGCCTCCTTCAGCATCTCCGTGACCTGCGTCCGGAGCGCGTCGTCGAACAGCTCCGGTTCCTCCTTGCGGACCGTGTCCACCACGTCGAACGCGAAGCTCATGTGCATCGTCTCGTCGCGGAACACCCAGTTCGTGCCGGTCGCGAGGCCGTGCAGCAGACCGCGGCTGCGGAACCAGTAGACGTACGCGAAGGCCCCGTAGAAGAACAGGCCCTCGATGCACGCGGCGAAGCAGATGAGGTTGAGCAGGAAGCGGCGGCGGTCCGCCCGCGTCTCCAGGCGGTCCAGCTTCTCCACCGAGTCCATCCACGTGAAGCAGAACTGCGCCTTCTCGCGGATGGAGGGGATCTCCTCCACCGCGTCGAAGGCCGCCGCGCGGTCCTCGGGGTCGGGCAGATAGGTGTCGAGCAGCGTCAGGTAGAACTGGACGTGCACTGCCTCCTCGAAGAGCTGACGGCTCAGGTAGAGCCGCGCCTCGGGGGAGTTGATGTGCTTGTAGAGCGTGAGCACCAGGTTGTTCGAGACGATCGAGTCACCGGTCGCGAAGAACGCGACGAGGCGGCCGATCATGTGCTGCTCACCGGGCGAGAGCTTCGCGAGGTCGGCGACGTCGGAGTGGAGGTCGACCTCCTCCACGGTCCAGGTGTTCTTGATCGCGTCCCGGTAGCGCTCGTAGAAGTCCGGGTAGCGCATGGGGCGCAGGGTCAGCTCGAAGCCCGGGTCGAGCAGGTTCTTCTCGGAGCTTGTCGTGTCGCTCATCACTGGCAGGCCTCGCAGGACTCGGGGTTTTCCAGGGAGCAGGCGACGGCGTCGGGGTCGGCCGCCTGCTGGGGGACGGGGGCGGTGGTGGCGGCGCTCGCACCGCCGGCCGCACGGGCGATGCGCGTGGCGGGCCGGGAGCGCAGGTAGTACGTGGTCTTCAGGCCCTGCTGCCAGGCGTAGGCGTACATCGACGAGAGCTTGCCGATGGTCGGCGTCTCCAGGAAGAGGTTCAGGGACTGCGCCTGGTCGAGGAACGGCGTGCGCGCCGCGGCCATGTCGATGAGGCCGCGCTGCGGGATCTCCCACGCCGTGCGGTAGAGCGCGCGCACGTCCTCGGGAATCCAGGCGAAGCCCTGGACCGAGCCGCCGGCCTCGCGCAGCGCCTCGCGGGTCTGCGCGTCCCAGCCGCCGAGCCGCTTGAGCTCCTCCACCAGATAGGCGTTGACCTGGAGGAACTCACCGCTGAGCGTCTCGCGCTTGAAGAGGTTGGAGACCTGCGGCTCGATGCACTCGTACACCCCCGCGATGGAGGCGATGGTCGCCGTCGGCGCGATGGCGAGCAGCAGGGAGTTGCGCATGCCGGTCTGTGCGACGCGGGCCCGCAGGGCCTCCCAGCGCTCGGGCCAGGCGAGCCGGACGTCATAGTGGTCGGGGTGCAGGACGCCGCGCGCGGTGCGGGTCTTCTCCCAGGCGGGCAGCGGTCCGTTCCGCTGGGCGAGGTCGGCGGACGCCTCGTACGCGGCGAGCATGATCCGTTCGGCGATGCGGGTGGAGAGCGCCCGTGCCCCGAGGGAGTCGAAGGGCAGCTTCAGCTGGAAGAAGACGTCCTGGAGGCCCATCACGCCGAGGCCCACCGGGCGCCACTTGGCGTTGGAGCGCCCGGCCTGCTCGGTCGGGTAGAAGTTGATGTCGACGACGCGGTCGAGGAAGGTGACGGCCGTGCGGACGGTCGCGTCGAGCCGGTCCCAGGCGAGGTCGCCCGAGTCCGGGTCCACGAAGGCGCCGAGGTTCACCGAGCCGAGGTTGCAGACGGCCGTCTCGCCGTCGTCGGTGACCTCCAGGATCTCCGTGCAGAGGTTCGAGGAGTGCACGGTGTGGCCGGGCTCCGCCGTCTGGTTGGCGGTGCGGTTGGCCGCGTCCTTGAACGTCATCCAGCCGTTGCCGGTCTGCGCGAGGGTGCGCATCATGCGGCCGTACAGCTCACGGGCGGGGATGGTCCTCTTGGCGAGCCCGGCGGCCTCCGCCGCGCGGTAGGCGGCGTCGAACTCCTCGCCCCACAGGTCGACGAGGTCGGGCACGTCGACGGGGGAGAACAGCGACCACTCCTGGTCGGCGGCGACCCGGCGCATGAACTCGTCCGGAATCCAGTGCGCGAGGTTGAGGTTGTGCGTGCGGCGCGCGTCCTCACCGGTGTTGTCGCGCAGCTCCAGGAACTCCTCGATGTCGGAGTGCCAGGTCTCCAGGTAGACGGCGGCGGCGCCCTTGCGCCGGCCGCCCTGGTTCACCGCGGCGACCGAGGCGTCGAGCGTCTTCAGGAACGGCACGATGCCGTTGGAGTGCCCGTTCGTGCCCCGGATCAGCGAACCGCGGGAACGGACGCGCGAGTACGAGAGTCCGATGCCGCCCGCGTGCTTGGAGAGGCGCGCGACCTGGTGGTAGCGGTCGTAGATCGAGTCGAGCTCGTCCAGGGGCGAGTCGAGGAGGTAGCAGGACGACATCTGCGGGTGCCGGGTGCCGGAGTTGAAGAGCGTGGGCGACGACGGCAGGTAGTCCAGGCGGCTCATCAGGCCGTACAGCGCGGCGACCTCGTCCACCGCCCGGACGCTGTCGTCCTCCGCCAGGCCGCTCGCCACCCGCAGCATGAAGTGCTGCGGGGTCTCGATGACCTGCCGGGTGATCGGGTGGCGCAGCAGATAGCGGCTGTACAGGGTGCGCAGGCCGAAGTAGCCGAAGCGGAAGTCGGCGCCGTCCGCGAGGGCCGCCTCCACCAGCGCGTCGAGCCGGGCCGCGTGCCGCGTCACGAACGAGGCCGTGCGGTCGGCGATCAGGCCCTCGCGGTGGCCCACCGCCACGGAGTCGGTGAAGGAGCGCACGCCCTGCGTGGCCGCTTCCTCGCGGATGCCGATCGAGAGCAGCCGGGCCGCCAGCTTCGAGTACTCGGGGTCCTCGGAGATGAGCCCCGCGGCGGCCTCGGTCGCCAGCTCCCGCAGCTCGGACACGTCAGCGCGGGCGGAGCGGCCCCGCAGCGCGGCGGCGGCGACCCGGCCGGGGTCGGCGTCGGGGAGGTCGGCGGTGAGGTCGGTCAGGGTGCGCAGCAGCGCGGCTCCCGGGCCGTCGGTTCCTTCGGCACCCTCGGCGGTCGGCGGCTTCGTCGCCGGCGCCGGATCGGCAGGCGCGATGGTCACGTGGGGCTCTCCCTCGCTCGGCTCCGGGACGGGGGAGGGGAGGGCGCACGGGGGCACGCGCGCAGGGCGGTGCACCGCGTCCACCGGCCCACTCCACGAGGCCCGGACGGTCGGCACCCGGGCCGGACGGCACGGGTGCGCTGCCGGCAGGTCTTCGGACTCCGCGTACGCCGAATGCGTACACGTCCACCGTTGCGGGACAGTTCCGGACTTGCACCGGATTCCCCTGCGGCGACAGCGAGCATGAGCATACATCTTGTGCCGGGCCGGGAAAGCGGGCCCACATCTTGTGTCGGTGCGGGGGCGGTCGTGGGTACGGCGAAGGGCCGCCGGTCGCCCGGCGGCCCTTCGTACGGCGGTGGACGGGGCCCCGACGGGCCCCTGTGCGGTGGGGCGCGGTCAGTGCACGGCGCCCGCGGTGGCCGGGGGCAGTTCCTCGATCACGCCGGGGTCTCCCGCGTCCGCGGTGTAGTCCTCGGGCGAGGTCTCGTCGATGCCGTCGGGGGCCTTCGCGGCCCGCAGGACGAAGGTGAGGACCACCGTCACGATGACGTTCAGGACGAACGCGGTGAGGCCGATGTAGCCGATCTCGCCGATGCCGGGGATCTCGTCGGAGGAGCCGCCGAAGTGCTTCTGCGTGGGCGAGGCGACGCCGTACGCGGCCAGGGTGCCGTAGGCCATGCCGACCGCCCAGCCCGCCAGCAGCGCCCAGCGGTGGAACCAGCGCGTGAACAGGCCGCCGACCAGCGCCGGCATCGTCTGGAGTATCCAGATGCCGCCCAGGAGCTGGAAGTTGATCGCGACGGTCTTGTCCATGGTGAGGACGAAGGCCAGCGCGCCCACCTTCACCAGGAGCGAGACCAGCTTGGAGACCTTGGTCTCCTGCTCGGCCGTCGCGTCCGGCTTGAGGAAGTCCTTGTAGATGTTGCGCGTGAAGAGGTTCGCGGCGGCGATGGACATGATGGCGGCCGGGACGAGCGCGCCGATGCCGATCGCGGCGAAGGCCACGCCCGTGAACCAGTCGGGGAACATGTTCTCGAACAGCTGCGGGATCGCGAGCTGCCCGTTCTCCACCTTGACCCCGGCCGCGATCGCCATGAAGCCGAGCAGCGCGAGTAGGCCGAGCATCAGCGAGTACAGCGGCAGGATCGTGGTGTTGCGGCGGATCACGTCGCGGCTCTTGGACGAGAGCGTCGCCGTGATCGAGTGCGGGTACATGAAGAGCGCGAGCGCGGAGCCGAGGGCCAGCGTCGCGTACGTCCACTGCCCCGCCTCGCCCGGCGCGAGCCCGGCGACGGGCTTGCCCGCCGCGTCGTTGGCGGCGGAGAACTTGTCGCCCGCGGCCCGGAAGATCTCGTCGAAGCCGCCCAGCTTGATCGGGATGTAGATGATCGCCACGGCGATGACGAGGTAGATCAGGCCGTCCTTCACGAACGCGATCAGGGCGGGGGCGCGCAGACCCGAGGAGTACGTGTACGCCGCGAGCACCGCGAAGGCGATCAGGAGCGGCAGGTCCTTGATGAACCAGTTGGTGTCGGGGCCGCCGCCGACGCCCATGACGTCGAGCACGGCCTGGATGCCGACGAGTTGGAGCGCGATGTACGGCATGGTGGCGAGGATGCCGGTGAGCGCGACCGCCAGGGAGAGCCCCTTGGAGCCGAAGCGTCCGCGCACGAAGTCCGAGGTCGTCACGTAGCCGTGCTTGTGCGAGACCGACCAGAGCCGCGGCAGGAAGGTGAAGATCAGCGGATAGACGAGGATCGTGTAGGGCACCGCGAAGAACCCGGCCGCGCCCGCCGCGTAGATCGCCGCGGGGACGGCGACGAAGGTGTACGCGGTGTAGAGGTCGCCGCCGAGCAGGAACCAGGTGACCCAGGTGCCGAACGAGCGGCCGCCGAGGCCCCATTCGTCGAGGCTCTCGGTCTCCGCCTTGCGCCAGCGGGCGGCGAGGAAGCCCATGACGGTGACCGCGACGAAGAAGAAGACGAAGACGGCGAGTGCTATGCCGTTGACACCGTCGGTGCCGGCCGCGAGGACGTTCATCGGCCCGCACCCCCCTGGACCCGCTCGGCCCCGCGGGCGCGCTGGTCGCGCTGCCACAGCTTGTAGGCGACCATCGTGAGCGCCGTGGAGAGCACGACCCACAGCATCTGGTACCAGTAGAAGAACGGGATGCCGATGAAGGTCGGGTCCACCTTGGCGTAGGAGCTCACCCAGAGCATCGCCACGAAGGGCGCGACGAGGCAGACGGCGATGACCACGCGGACCGGCGTGACCACCGGTCTGTTCACTTCAGGCGCATCTGACATAGCGCGGCTCCGTTCCCTCACTGATCCCATGCTTGACGTGCGGGAAATCTAAGCGAGAGTCTCGCGCCATGGAACCCCGGTCCGGATAACGGACGGGACTCGAAGTGCCGGTACGCCGCTCAGCAGCAGCGGAAGCCCTGCCGGGGGTCCGACTCCTGCCGCTCCGTCCGCATGCGCTCGAACGCCCGGCGGTCGGGCACGGCGGCGTGCGGGTGCTCCCTGCGCAGGTGCGCCACGTACCGCTCGTACGCCGACTCGCCGGTCAACTCGCGGACGTACCACCGCAGTCGGCGCAGCCGGCGCGGCAGCGGGGCGGTCATGGGCGGGCCGCCGGTTCCCGCCGCGCGGCCTCCTGTTTCTCCTCGCGGGTGGGGAAGAGTCCGGCGGGGGCCGTCAGCTTGGACTCCACGTACGGGGCCTCGCTCAGCCGCGAGGCGTGCGGGTCGCGGATGTGCCGCAGGCAGACGCGCGCCGCGTCCACGATCACGACGACGATGAGCAGGGCGAGGACCGCCGAGATCACGCCGTCCACCGTGGAGTTGGTGACGACGGTGTGCATGTCGTCCATGGACTTGGCGGGCGGCAGCACCTTGCCCGCGTCGATGGCGTCCTGGTAGTCGGAGCGCTGCTGGAAGAAGCCCACGCGGGGATCGCTGGAGAACACCTTCTGCCAGCTCGCGGTGAGCGTCACCGTGGCGTCCCAGGCGAGCGGGACCGCGGTGATCCAGGCCCACTTCAGGCGCCCGGACTTCACGAGCAGCGTGGTGCAGACGGCGAGGGCGACGGCCGCGAGGAGCTGGTTGGCGATGCCGAAGATCGGGAAGAGCTGGTTGATCCCGCCGAGCGGTTCGTGCACGCCGACCCAGAGGAAGTAGCCCCACAGACCGGTGACGGCCGCGCTGGTCAGGACGAGGCCCGGCTTCCAGCTCACGTTCCTGAACGGCTTGTAGACGTTGCCCAGCATGTCCTGGAGCATGAAGCGCCCCACGCGCGTGCCCGCGTCGAGCGCGGTCAGGATGAACAGCGCCTCGAACATGATCGCGAAGTGGTACCAGAAGGCCCGCATCGAGTCGCCCGTGACCTTCGAGAAGATCTCGGACACGCCGATCGCGAGCGTGGGCGCGCCGCCGGTGCGCGAGAGCAGCGACTCCTCCTCCACCTGCTCGGCGGCGCGCGCGAGGTCGGCGGGGGAGATGGAGTACCCGAAGTTCGCGACGGCCTTCGACGCCTCCTGCACGGTGTCGCCGACGACGCCCGCGGGCGCGTTCATCGCGAAGAAGAGGCCGGGGTCGATGATCGACGCGGCGACGAGCGCCATGATCGCGACGGCCGACTCCATCAGCATGGAGCCGTAGCCGACCATCCTGACCTGCGTCTCCTTCTCGATCATCTTCGGTGTCGTGCCCGAGGAGATCAGCGCGTGGAAGCCGGAGAGGGCCCCGCACGCGATGGTGATGAAGACGAAGGGGAACAGTGAGCCCGCGAAGACGGGGCCGTCGCCGCGCGAGGCGAAGTCGGTCACCGGGTCCATCTTCAGCGTCGGCAGGGTGAGCACCACGCCGAGGGCGAGCAGCAGGATGGTGCCGATCTTCATGAACGTCGAGAGGTAGTCGCGCGGCGCGAGCAGCATCCACACCGGCAGGATCGAGGCGATGAACCCGTACGCGACCAGCCAGATCACCAGCGTCGAGGGCGCGAGCGTGAAGGTGTCGGCGAGCGAGGACTCCGCGACCCAGCGCCCCGCGACCAGCGCGAGCAGCAGCAGCGCGATGCCGATGAGGGAGACCTCCGTGACCCGCCCCGGCCGCAGTACCCGCAGGTAGAAGCCCATCAGCAGGGCGATGGGGACGGTCATCGCGATGGAGAAGGTGCCCCACGGCGACTCGGCGAGCGCGTTGACGATCACCAGGGCGAGCACGCCGAGCAGGATGATCATGATGGCGAAGGCGGCGAGCAGCGCGGCGGCCCCGCCGAAGGGCCCGATCTCCTCGCGCGCCATCTGCCCCAGCGACTTGCCGTCGCGCCGGGTGGAGAAGAACAGCACGACCATGTCCTGCACGGCCCCGGCGAAGATCACGCCGGCGATGATCCAGATGGTGCCCGGCAGGTACCCCATCTGCGCGGCGAGCACCGGGCCGACCAGCGGCCCCGCGCCCGCGATGGCCGCGAAGTGGTGGCCGAGCAGCACGCGGCGGTCGGTCGGGTGGAAGTCGATGCCGTTGTCGAGCCGCTCGGCGGGCGTCGCCCGCGTCCTGTCGACCTTCAGGACCTTGTACGCGACGAACTTGGAGTAGAAGCGGTAGGCGATGGCGTACGAGCCGAGGGCCGCCGCCACCATCCAGGCGGCCGACACCTCCTCGTCGCGCGCCAGCGCGAGGACGCTCCAGCCCGCGGCGCCGACCAGCGCGACGAGGCTCCAGACGACGATGGTTCGGGGTTCCGCTCTGCGCACCGGGCCGCCTCCCGTTCATCAAGCGATGACGTGAGGAACGTAGGGCAGTGGGGTGCGGCGCGCCAGACCGCGTACGTCGGTCACGTCGGGGAAGGGTGTGACGGGACGTGACAGGGCGTGACTGGGCGGGGCGTGGCGGGGCGGCACGGGGCCGGCCGGCGGTCTCAGTCGGTGGGCCGCTTCAGGCGCGCCACGAACTTGTAGCGGTCGCCGCGGTAGACCGAGCGCACCCACTCCACGGGCCGTCCCTCGCCGTCGAGGGAGTGCCGGGAGAGCAGCAGCATGGGCAGGCCGACGTCGGTGCCGAGCAGGCCCGCCTCGCGCGGGGTGGCGAGCGAGGTCTCGATGGTCTCCTCGGCCTCGGCGAGGTGCACGTCGTACACCTCGGCGAGCGCGGTGTAGAGCGAGGTGTACTTGACCAGGGAGCGGCGCAGCGCGGGGAAGCGCTTGGCCGAGAGGTGGGTGGTCTCTATGGCCATGGCCTCGCCGTTGGCCAGGCGGAGCCGCTCGATGCGCAGGACCCGGCCGCCCGCGCCGATGTCGAGCAGCCCGGCGAGGGTGTCGTCGGCGGTGATGTAGCCGATGTCCAGGAGCTGCGAGGTCGGCTCAAGGCCCTGGGCGCGCATGTCCTCCGTGTACGAGGTCAGCTGCAGCGCCTGCGACACCTTCGGCTTGGCGACGAAGGTGCCCTTGCCCTGGATGCGCTCCAGGCGGCCCTCGACGACCAGCTCCTGGAGCGCCTGGCGGACCGTCGTGCGCGAGGTGTCGAACTCGGCGGCGAGCGTGCGCTCCGGGGGGACCGGGGTGCCGGGCGGCAGTGTCTCCGTCATGTCGAGGAGGTGGCGCTTGAGGCGGTAGTACTTCGGCACGCGCGCGGTGCGGCCGACGCTCGCGGTGCCCGTGCCGTCCGTCGCCACGGGCGCGACCGCGTCCGTCTTGGTGCTGCCCGCCTCGGTGCCCATGGTCCGCCCACCCGTCTCCCGGCCGCCGCTCTTCAGCGACTGGTTCGGCTCCTGTGCTGCTGCCGTCACCGGCTCCTCCGTCTGTCGCGGCTCACATCGTGGCACGGTACGGCCCCGGGTCTCCCTGCTCGAACGAAAGTCGCCCGAACGAACGTCGCCCGACGATAAGTCGGGGTGGGAAGAGGGAGCCCCGTTCCTCAGGTGTCGGTCCGATAACGGACGGGACAGCCCTTCTTATACACCCTTGACACCCCTAAAGGTCTAGGCCAAGCTCCCCGTACTGGTCTACACCATTAAAGACCAGGTTCCAGTCCCACGGGCAGATCTCGGTCCATTCGGTCGCTGCGGGTGGGGGGTTGACTGGCATCCCTTGAGGAGGGTGACGTGAAGCGCAAGCTCATAGCGGCCATCGGTGTCGCGGGCATGTTGGTGTCGGTCGCGGCGTGCGGCGGCGACGGCGACGACAAGAAGGCCGGGGGTGCCGACGGCTTCAAGGGCGAGACGCTGACGTTCTGGGCGATGGACGGCTCGACGCCGGAGCAGTGGCAGAAGGACGTCACGGCCGCCTTCGAGAAGAAGACGGGCGCGAAGCTCAAGTTCGAGGTGCAGACCTGGAACGGCATCCAGCAGAAGCTGACCACGGCCCTCTCCGAGGAGAACCCGCCGGACGTCTTCGAGATCGGCAACACCCAGACCCCCGCGTACGCCAAGACGGGCGGCCTCGCCGAGCTGGGCGACCTCAAGGAGTCCATCGGCGCCGACTGGACCGAGTCGATGAACAAGTCCTCGGTCGTGGACGGCAAGCAGTACGCCGCCCCGTGGTTCGTCCTCAACCGCGTCGTCGTCTACAACAAGAAGATCTGGGCCGACGCCGGCATCAAGGAGCTTCCCAAGACGCGCGCTCAGTTCCTCAAGGACCTCAAGCAGATCGGCGAGAAGACCGACGCCGAGCCGATCTACCTGCCCGGCCAGAACTGGTACCACTTCGTCGGCCTGACCATCGGTGAGGGCGCCGAGCTGGTCAAGAAGGACGGCGACAAGTACGTCTCCAACCTGGACGACCCGAAGGTCGCCAAGGCCATGAAGACGTACAAGCAGTTCGCGGACCTCTCCAAGGCCCCCAAGAACAAGGACGAGGCCACCCCGCAGCAGGCCGAGGTCTTCGCCAAGGGCAAGACCGGCGCCTTCATCGGCATGAGCTGGGAGGCCCCCACCGCCATCAAGGCCAACCCGAAGATCGAGAAGGACATCGGCTTCTTCACGATCCCCGGCCCCACCGCCGACAAGCCCGAGGGCGTCTTCCTCGGCGGCTCCAACCTCGCCGTCGCCGCGACCAGCAAGAAGCAGGAGCTCGCCAAGGAGTTCCTGAAGATCGCGCTGTCCGACAAGTTCGAGGGCCAGTTCGCCAAGGAAGGCGGCCAGATCCCGAACAAGAAGGCGCTGGAGTCCAACCTCAAGGGCAACCCGGCCGCCGAGGCCGCCGCGCCCGCCGCCGTCGGCGGTGGCACCACCCCGCTGATCCCGGAGTGGGGCGCGGTGGAGAACCCGCCGAACCCGATCAAGAACTACATGACCGCGGTGCTCAACGGTAAGTCTCCTGCCGCCGCCGCCAAGCAGGTCGAGGGCGAGCTCAACAAGCGCCTGTCGCAGAAGCAGTAGGAACGCCCCACTTGCCGGGGGCGGCGGGTGAAACGTCCTCGCCGCCCCCGGCACACACCTGCTTACCGCGATGCCCACGAAAGAGATGGCGAGCATGACCGTGCAGAAGACCGAACGGCCGCCCTCCGGCCCGACGGAGGTGCAGACACCGGCAGGCGGGCCACGGCCGAGTGCCCCGCGCAAGGAGCCCAGGCGTCTCGCCGGGCTGACGCCCTATCTGCTCCTTGCCCCCGCGATCGTCGCCACCCTGCTGCTGCTCGGCTGGCCCCTGGTCAACAACGGGATTCTGTCGTTCCAGAACCTCAACATGAGGCAGTTCATTCTGCACCTCACGGAGTGGAACGGGTTCGACAACTACAAGGAGGTCCTCACCGGCGAGGACTTCTGGCGGGTCACGGGACGCTCGGTCGCCTTCACCGCGGTCAACGTCGTCCTCATCATGGGCCTCGGCACGCTGGTGGGACTGCTCCTCGCCCGCCTCGGCCGGAAGATGCGCACCTTCCTGCTGCTCGGCCTCGTGCTCACCTGGGCGATGCCCGTCGTCGCGGCGAGCACCGTCTACCAGTGGCTCTTCGCCCAGCGCTTCGGCGTCGTCAACTGGGTGCTCGCCAAGATCGGCTTCGAGTCGATGGCCGACCACGACTGGCTGGCCACGCAGTACTCGACCTTCTTCGTCGTCCTGCTGCTGATCGTCTGGATGTCCATCCCCTTCGTGGCGATCAACCTGTACGCCGCCACGACCACCATCCCCAAGGAGCTGTACGAGGCCGCGGCGCTGGACGGCGCGGGGGCCCTCAAGCAGTTCACCCAGGTGACGCTGCCGTATCTGAAGCCCTTCCTCTACGCCACGACGTTCCTGGAGATCATCTGGGTCTTCAAGGCGTTCGTGCAGGTCTTCACGATCAACGAGGGCGGCCCCGACCGGCTCACCGAGATCCTCCCCGTCTACGCCTACATCGAGGGCATGGGCAACCAGCACTTCGGCATGGGCGCCGCGATCGCGCTGCTCACCATCGTCATCCTGCTGGCCATCACGTCGTTCTACCTGCGCATCGTGCTCAAGCAAGAGGAGGACGAGCTGTGAAGCGCTCGCTGATGGGCCGCCTGTGGCCCAACCTGACCGCTGTCGTCATCTTCGTCTTCTGCGTCTTCCCCGTGTACTGGATGTTCGCGACGGCCTTCAAGCCGACCGGCGACATCATCGCCGAGGACCCGGTCTGGTTCCCGACCGACGCCACCCTCGAACACTTCAAGACGGCGATCGACGCCGACCACTTCTGGACCATGGTCGGCAACTCGATCACCGTCACGGTCCTCGCGGTCGTCTTCTCCCTCATCATCGGCGTGACCGCGGCCTTCGCCCTCGCCCGGATGCGCTTCAAGGGCCGGCGCGGCTTCATCATCGGCTTCATGCTGGCGCAGATGGCGCCCTGGGAAGTCATGGTCATCGCGATCTACATCATCGTGCGCGACGCGGACATGCTGAACAGCCTGATCCCGCTGACCCTCTTCTACATGGTGATGATCCTGCCCTTCACCCTCCTCACGCTCCGCGGCTTCGTCGCCGCCGTGCCCAAGGAGCTGGAGGAGTCCGCCATGGTCGACGGCTGCACCCGCATGCAGGCCTTCCGCCGGGTGATCCTGCCGCTGCTCGCACCGGGCCTGATGTCGACCTCCCTCTTCGGCTTCATCACCGCCTGGAACGAGTTCCCGCTGGTCCTCGTGCTCAACAAGGAAGCGGAGGCCAAGACCCTGCCGGTCTGGCTGTCCAGCTTCCAGACCGCCTTCGGCGACGACTGGGGCGCCACGATGGCCGCCGCCTCCCTCTTCGCCGTCCCGATCCTGATCCTCTTCGTCTTCCTGCAGCGCAGGGCCGTCAGCGGCCTGACCGACGGCGCAGTGAAGGGATAACTCCGCACATGACGACACTCACGCACGCCGGCGACACCCTCACCCGCAACGCCCTCGCCGTGCTCCAGCCCGGCTTCGACGGCACCGCCACGGTGCCGGACTGGGTGCGCCACCGGATCGACGAGGGCCTCGCCTCCGTCAGCCTCTTCGGCCGCAACGTGCGGACCGCGGAGCAGGTCGCCGCCCTCACCGCGCAGCTGCGGGCCGAGCGCGACGACCTCCTGATCGCCATCGACGAGGAGAGCGGCGACGTCACCCGCCTGGAGGTGCGCACCGGCTCCTCCTACCCGGGCAACCACGCGCTCGGCGCCGTCGACGACACCACGCTGACCCGCGAGGTCGCCGCCGACCTCGGCCGCCGCCTCGCCGCCTGCGGCATCAACCTCAACTGGGCGCCGTCGGCCGACGTCAACGCCAACCCCGACAACCCGGTCATCGGCGTACGCTCCTTCGGCGCCGACCCCGAGCTGGTCGCCCGGCACACCGCCGCCTACGTCGAGGGCATGCAGTCCTCGGGCGTCGCCACCTCCGCCAAGCACTTCCCCGGGCACGGCGACACCGCGATCGACTCGCACCACTCCGTGCCGGTCATCGACGTCGACAGGGACGTCCTGAACTCCCGCGACCTGGCCCCGTTCCGCGCGGCCATCGCCGCGGGCACGCGCGCCGTGATGAGCGCCCACGTCCTGGCCCCGGCCCTGGACCCGGACCACCCCGGCACGCTCTCCCGCCGCATCCTCACCGGCCTGCTCCGCGAGGAGTTCGGCTACGAGGGGCTCATCGTCACCGACGGCATGGACATGCAGGCCATCGCCGGTACGTACGGCTTCGAGCGCGGCTGCGTCCTCGCCATCGCCGCCGGCGCCGACGCGATCTGCACGGGCGGCGGCCCCTCGGACGAGGGCACCGTGCTGCGGCTGCGGGACGCCTTCGTCGCGGCGGTCCGCTCGGGCGAGCTGCCCGAGGAACGCCTCGCCGACGCCGCCGACCGCGTACGGGCGCTGGCGGGCTGGGCCTCGATGTCGGGCGCGACCGATCGTTCGGGGGGCGCGCCCGACACCGGGATCGGCCTGGTCGCGGCCCGCCGCGCCCTGACGGTCACCCGCGGCGAGACCTACGCCGCCCCGCTCACCTCGGCGCCCTACGTCGCCACCTTCAGCCCGCTGCCGAACATCGCGGTCGGCGACGAGACCCCGTGGGGCGTCACCGCCGAACTCGAACGCCGGTTCCCCGGCACCCGCTCGGGCACCTTCTCCGGCGACGCGGCAGGCGCCGAGGCCCTCGCCGCGGCGGGGGAGCGGCGCGTCGTCGCGGTCGTCCGCGACGCCCACCGGCACGGCTGGATGGCCGCGGCCCTGACCACCCTGCTCACCGCGCGCCCCGACACGATCGTGGTCGAGATGGGCGTCCCGCAGTCCGCTCCGGCCGGCGGCCTCCACATCGCGACGCGCGGCGCGGCACGGGTCTGCGGCGAGGCGGCAGCGGAGATCATCACCGCGGGCTGAACCGCCCACCCCGCCCGTACGTATGAGGAGGGGCGCCCCCGGCCGGGGGCGCCCC
>NZ_JBFAHX010000055.1:0-41955 GCF_040654435.1 Streptomyces sp. NPDC050703 | reverse complement strand
ACTTCGATCCTCTTCTTGTAGGGGTCCGGGCGTTCGGAGCGCCCGGCTGCCGCGCGGGCGAAATGCCCGTTCTATCCTGGGAGTGGTTTTCGGCCGCCGCGCCGGCGTGGGGCGGGGCCGCCGCGTCCGCCGGGAGCGCGGCCGTGGAGCCGACGCGGGGCGGGCCCGGTGAGCTGCCCCGGATCGACGCGGCGGGCCAGGTCGCCCCGAAGGACGCGCGGGAGCTGTCGAAGCTGTTCTTCGAACGGCTCGGGGACCTGCCGGAGGGCTCGCCGGAGTACCGGTACGCGCGCGACACGCTGATCGAGATGAACCTCTCGCTCGTGCACTACGTCGCCGGCCGGTTCCGCAACCGCGGCAACGGTCACCTGGAGGACATCGTGCAGGTCGGCACGGTCGGGCTGATCAAGGCCATCGACCGGTACGACGTGGACCGCGGCTCCGAGTTCGTCTCGTTCGCCGTCCCCTGCATCCTCGGGGAGATCAAGCGCTACTTCCGGGACACCAGCTGGGCCGTGCACGTACCGCGCAGGCTGCAGGAGCTCCGCTCCGAGCTGGCCGCGGCCCAGGAGCGGCTCTCCTCCACCCTCGGCCGCGAGCCCACAGTCAGGGAGCTGGCCGCCGAGCTGGCGGTGACCGAGGAGCAGGCGCTTGAGGGCATCATGGCCGCCAACGGCTACGCCGCCGGGTCCCTGGACGCCCCCCAGGGCCTGACCGAGGAGGGCGAGACGTACCGGGGCGGGCGCTCGCTCGCCGACGTCGTGGGCGACACCGACCCCGCCATCGACGTCTTCGAGCACCTGCACGCCCTGGCACCGCTCCTGGCCGGCCTGGGGGAGCGGGAGCGCCGCATCATCGAGATGCGCTTCGGCCAGGAGATGACCCAGTCGGAGATAGGCGACGCGCTCGGCATCTCGCAGATGCACGTCTCGCGGCTGCTCTCGCGCACGCTGGCCCGGCTGCGCGAGGGCCTGCTGGCCCGCGACTGACGCCGGACCGGCCCGTGGGCGGCCCCGGGCCGCCCAGTTCCGGTCTGGCTGGGAGCGGGGTGTTCACGCCACCCGGCGGTATTTGTATGGGCCGGACGCGCGCCCCGCGGGCCGCCCCAACGCGTCCGGGGCACCCCTTCCGTCACTTCTCGCCACTGCTTGAACACGCAAGGTTACCGAAAGTCGCGGGTGCGGGATGAGATCCGTGCGTGTTCTCGGCAGAATCGACCCCGCGGCCGCCGCTCGCTCCCGGTGACGGCCGCTGGGGGAAGGGGCGCACAACGGGGAGTCCGCGTGTGTGGGGCACGCGGGCTCCCCGGCCGCCCGCTCGGACCGGCCTGCGCGATGCGGGGCCCCGTCGTGGTTACGGTTCCGGCATGGCCGACTACCGCATCGAAACCGTACGCAACGCCGAGCGTGACTGGACCGCCCGCAACGACCGCGGCGCCGAGGTCCGCGTCGCCGCCGCCGACGATCCCGGGGCCCAGCCCTCCTTCACCCCCGTCGAACTGCTCCTCGCCGCGCTCGGCGGCTGCGGCGGGCTCGTCGTGGACCGCACCGCCCGCGCCGTCGACCACGACGGTCTGCGCATCGTCGTCGAGTCGGTGTCCCGGCCGGAGGACGACGGGCGGGTGGGCGCGGTCCGCGTCTCCTACGAACTCGACCTGCCCGAGGGGGACACGGCTGCCGCCGAAGCGCTCGAACGTGCCATCCGGCTGACCCACGAGAAGTACTGCACGGTCAGCCGCACCGTCGAACACGGCGCCCGCGTCGAGGCCGTTGGGCCCGACGGAACCATGTTGTTCATGGGCGGATGACTCACAGGGAGAAAGGGTGACGCGGAGGGCGCCGCGTGATCGGTTGCGTGCGCTCCGCGTATTTAGTTAGGTTAGCCTTGCCTAGCTAAAGGGGAGCGGACGCGGCCCGTGATGCGGGAAATGCGCTGTTCGTCGCCGCGTGCGACGAGGGCACCCGCACGTCGCACGCGTCCGAACTCCCCGCGCGACGCCATGAGCAGACGTGCGAGCCCGTCGCACCGCGCCGTGGCGCCGCGACCACCACCCCTCGCCGCCGGGTCACTCCGCCGGCGGCGCCGAACCCCCGCAGGAGCACCGATGAACCAGACCCTGTCGCCCGAGCGGATACGCGCCGACGTCGCGGGGCTCCTCGACTGCGACCCCGCCGAACTCGGGCCCGACGACAACCTGCTCGACCACGGTCTGGACTCGGTGCGCATCATGATGCTGATCGAGCGCTGGCGCGCGGCGGGCGCGGCCGCCGTGGAGTTCCCCGACCTCGCCGAACGCCCCGAACTGGCCCACTGGACCGCGCTCCTGACGGGCCGTGAGGCATGACGCGCGAGGACCACAGGCACCGCCACCTGGAGCGGATCGCCGAGGTCCGCGCGGGCCGGCACGCCGAGAAGGTGGGCTACCCGATCCACGTACGCGAGACCGAGGTCGTGCGCACCGCCATGGTCGGCTCCGGCCTGCTGCGCGTGACCCTCGGCGGCCCCGGCGCCGAGGGCTTCGAGGCCCACGCCCCCGACGAGCACGTCAAACTGATCTTCCCCGAGCCCGACGGCTCCCTGCGCCTGCCCGAGCGGATCGGGACGATGCTGCGCTGGCCGCGGCCCTCGCCCGCCTCGCGGGAGTACACCGTCCGCCGCTACGACCCGGCCGCCGCGGAGATCGACATCGACATCGCCCCGCACGACGGCGGCCTCGCCTCCGACTGGGCGTCCGCGGCCCGGCCCGGCGACGTCATCCACCTCGCCGGTCCGCCCGGCGGCCTCATCGTCCCGCACACCTACGACCGCTACCTGCTCGCGGGCGACATCACGGCCCTGCCCGCCATCGCGCGATGGCTGGAGGAACTGCCCCGCACGGCCAAGGGCTGGGCGTTCGTCGAAGTCGCCGACGCCGCGCAGGAGATCGGACTCTCCGCACCCGACGGCTTCACGGTGCGCTGGCTGCACCGCGGCGAGGGAGCCCCCGGCACCGGCGACGCCCTCGCACGGGCCGTGACCGCGGTGAGCGTGCCCGAGGGCGAGCGGCTGTACGTCTGGGCCGCCGGGGAGGCCGGGCAGGTCAGGCCCCTGCGCCGCTGGGTCCGCGACGAACTGCGCCTGGACAGGGCGGACGTCGACATCACCGGCTACTGGAAGCGCGGCGTCGCCGACTTCGACGACGACCACTGACCCGCTTCCCCCTCCCGCCCTCCCGGACCGACGCCCGCTCACCGCTCTTCCCTGCCCGATCCCCCCCCGATCTCCCCCCCCGATCCGCCCGACCCACTGGACCCACAGGCCGGTCCGCCCGTCCGGCCCGCCCGAAATCAAGGAGTCACCCATGTCCCCACGCAGCATGCCCCTCCGCATCCGCAGATCCTCGGTCCTGGCGGGCGCCGTGACGCTCGCCCTGGTCGTCACCGGCTGCGGCTCGTCGTCCGACGGCGGCTCGGACAAGGCCGGGGACGCCGAGACCCGCACCTTCGCCGCCGACAACGGCAAGATCAAGATCCCGGCGAACCCCGAGCGCGTGGTCGCCACCGGCTACGCCGTGCCCGTCATGATCGAGGCGGGCGCGCCGCTCGTCGGCGTCTCCTCGTGGAAGCGCGGCGAGCCGATGATGAGCAAGAAGGACCTGGCCACCTACAAGAAGCTCGCCAAGGTGGCGGGCGAGCAGGCCGCCGAGACCAACTACGAGGCCATCGCCGAGGCCGAGCCCGACCTCATCGTCATCGGCGTGCCGGCCCCGGTCCTCGGCGACATCGACATGAAGCGGCTGAAGTCCATCGCGCCCGTCGTCGCCATCGGCCCGACCGTGCCGTCCGCCTGGCGCGAGCAGTCCCGCAAGCAGGCCGACGCCGCGGGCGCGCTCAAGAAGTTCGACGCCACGCAGAAGGCGTACGAGGACAAGGCCGCGGGCCTGGCGAAGAAGTACGGGAACGTGCTGCCCGACCTGAAGCTCGGTCACATCGGCGCGTACGGAGAGGTCGCCAAGGGCACCTTCCAGCGGGAGTTCGGCGGCTCGTGGGGCACCAACATCGCCGAGGACGTCGGCGCGAAGTACTACGGCAAGGTCAAGAAGCCGGGACCCGGTTCGCGCGCGGTCAGTGAGTACCCCTCCCTGGAGGAGCTGCCCGACGGGCTCGCCGAGGCCGACGCCATCACGTACTCGGTCGACGCCGACGGCAGCGTCCCCGAGTCGGTGAAGTACGTCATGGACTCCAAGCTGTGGAAGAACCTCCCGGCCGTCAAGGCCAAGAAGACCTTCCCGATCCGCTACACCGAGGCCGCGACCTACGGGCAGGCCATGCAGACCCTGGACGCGATCGACGAGTCGTTCGCGCCGCTGCTGAAGTCGTGACCACCGCGGGCCGCACGACGGGAGCGGCGAAGACACAGCGGGGCATGCCCCAGGCAGGGCTGCTCATCGGCGGACTCGTGCTGCTCGCGGCGGTCGCCGTGATCAGCATCGGCGTCGGCGCCCGCTCCATCCCGCCCGCCGACGTCGTGCGCGCCCTGCTGGACCACCGGGGCACCGACGACCACGTCATCGTGCGTGACGTCCGGGCGCCCCGCGCGCTGCTCGCCGTCGCCGTGGGCGCCGCCCTCGCGGTGGCGGGCGCGCTGATCCAGACGCTGGCCCGCAACCCGCTGGCCGAGCCCGGCATCCTCGGCGTCACCGCCGGCGCCGGGTTCGCCATCACCCTCGGCTCCGGGCTCGGCTTCGCGGCCGGGCAGGCGGGCCAGTTGGGCTGCGCGGTCATCGGCTCGGTCCTCGCGGCGGTGCTCGTCGCCGCCGTCGGGCGCCGCTCGCCGCTGCGCCTCGTCCTGACCGGCGTGGCCCTGACCGCCGTCCTCACCGGCGTCGCGCTGGGCATGCGGCTGATGCTCCCCGACGTCTTCGACGTCTACCGGTTCTGGTCGGTCGGCTCGCTCGCCGCCCGCGAACAGGCGCCTCTCGCCTGGCCGTTGACCGCCATCGCGGTGTGCCTGGCGGGCGCCCTCGCGCTGAGCAGGGCGCTCAACGCCCTGACCATGGGCGAGAGCGTGGCGCGCACCCTGGGCGCCGACGTGAACCGCGTACGCGCCCTCACTCTCGTCCTCATCACCGTGCTCAGCGGCGCGGCGACGGCGGTGGCGGGGCCCATCCTGTTCGTCGGCCTCATCGTGCCGCACCTCGTCCGCAGGATCGCCGCTGGCTCGGTGCCCCGGCTGGTCCTCCACTCGATGGTCCTCGGCCCGATCCTGCTGCTCGTCGCCGACATCGGCTCCCGGGTGCTGCTGCCCACCGGCGAGGTCCCGGTGGCCATCGTGACCGCGTTCCTCGGCGGACCCATGCTCATCTGGGCCGTCCGCCGCTTCGGGGAGGGATCTCTGTGACCGCGCTCGTACCGCTGGCGCGCGGCCGGATCAGGGTCGAACGCCGCACCGTCGTACTCGGCGCCGTGCTCGTCGCCCTGATGCTGGGCCTCGGCCTGCTCGGGCTCTGCTACGGCGCCTCCTGGTCGAGCCCCGGCGAGGTGTTCGCCGCGCTGAGCGGCGCCGACCCCTCCGTGGTCATCCGGGACTGGCGCCTCCCGCGCGTCCTCGCCGCGCTGGTCTTCGGCGCCGCGCTCGGCGTCGCGGGGGCCATCTTCCAGAACCTGACCCGCAACCCGATGGGCAGCCCCGACGTCATCGGCCTCGACGCGGGCGCCTACTCCGGCGCCCTGGTCGCCCTCACCGTCCTGTCGGGCACCTCCGCCCAACTGGCCGTCGGCTCGGTGGCGGGCGGTCTCGTCGTGGCCGCCACGATCTACCTGCTCTCGTTCGACAAGGGCTTCTCCGGGCTCCGCCTGGTGGTGATCGGCATCGCCGTCAACGCGATGGTGACCGCCGTCAACTCCTGGATCGTGCTCCGCGCCGAACTGGAGGTGGCGATCGCCGCCGTCGGCTGGAGCGCGGGCTCGCTCAACGGTGTCGGCTGGGACGACCTCGGCATCCCGTTCGCCGTGATCGGCGTGCTCCTCGTCGTGCTGGCCACCCGGGCGCACGCCATGCACCAGGCGTCGCTCGGTGACGCGGTCGCCTCGTCCACCGGGGTCCGCCTCGACCGGCTGCGGCTCCTCATGGTCCTCGTCGGCGTCGGCTGCACGGCCACGGTGACCGCCGTGACCGGACCCATCGTGTTCGTCGCCCTCGCCGCCCCGCAGATCGGCCGCAGGCTCGCGGGCGCCGCCGGCGTACCGCTGCTGCCCGCCGCGCTGACCGGCGCCGTGCTGCTCCAAGGAGCCGACCTGATCGCCCAGATGCTCCTCGCGCCCGTCGCCCTCCCCGTCGGCGTGGTGAGCACCGCGATCGGCGGCTGTTACCTGATCTGGCTGCTGACCAAGGAGGTGAGGCGCGCGTGAGCGCACGCCTGACCGCGCGGGACATCACCCTGCGCTACGGAGACCGGGTGGTCTCCACACGGCTGAGCCTGGATGTGCCCGACGGCGCGTTCACCGCCATCGTGGGGCCCAACGCGTGTGGCAAGTCCACCCTGTTGCGCGCGCTCGTGCGGCTGCTGCGCCCCACGTCGGGGCAGGTGCGGCTCGACGGCCGCGAGGTCGGCGGCTACCCCGCCAAGACCCTGGCCAAGCAGCTCGGTTTCCTGCCGCAGGACCCGCTGGCCCCCGACGACATCAAGGTCCGCCAACTGGTGGGCCGCGGACGCTTCCCCCACCAGTCGATGCTGGCCCTGTGGTCGCCGGCCGACGAGGACGCCGTCACCGGCGCTATGGCGGCCGCCGGCGTCGCCGACCTGGGCGACCGGCCCGTCCAGGAACTGTCCGGCGGTCAGCGCCAGCGGGTGTGGATGGCGATGGTCCTCGCCCAGGAGACCCCGTACCTGCTCCTGGACGAGCCGACGTCGTTCCTGGACATCACCCACCAGTACCAACTGCTCGGCCTGCTCGCCAAGTTGCGCGACGAGGGCCGCACGGTCATCGCCGTACTGCACGACATCAACCAGGCGTGCCGCTTCGCCGACCACCTGGTGGCCATGAAGGACGGCCGGATCGTCGCCGAGGGCGACCCCACCGCCGTGGTGGACGCCGCCCTGATCAAGGACGTGTTCGACCTGCCGAGCATCGTCGTCCCCGACCCGGTGACGGACACGCCGATGGTCGTCCCCACCCTGCAAGGAGAGTGACTTGAGCACCACAGGCGTGTCCTCGGACCGACTGCTCGCCCTGACCAGCGCCCAGCAGGGCATCTGGAACGCCCAACGCCTCGAACCGGACTCGCCGTACTACGTGGTCGGCGACGTCGTCGAGATATCCGGCGGCGAGAGCGGCACGGACGGCGGCGGCAGCGGAGACGGCGCGCCGGTCGACGTCGACGCGCTGGTGGAGGCCGTGCGGGCCACCACCGAAGAGGCCGAGACCCTGCGCCTGCGGGTGTACGACACGCCGGAAGGACCGCGACAGCGGGTCGCTGACGAGCCGGTCGAGCCGCCCCGGGTCGTCGACCTCAGCGGAGAGGCGGCCCCCCGCGCCGCCGCGCACGCGTTCGTCGCCGCCGAGCGGGCGCGGGCGGGCGAGGCGTGCCGGGGGATGGTGGACCGACCGCTGTACGCGCGGACCGTCGTCAAGCTCTCCGACCGCGAGGTCTGGTACACCCAGCTCGGCCACCACCTGGTCTTCGACGGCTACACCGCCGCGATGCTCGCCCGCCGCACCGCCGCCCGCTACACGGCCCTCGTACGCGGCACCGAGCCCCGGCCAGCGGCCTTCGGGGACTTCGCCGCCCTCGTCGCCGCCGACCAGGAGTACCGCGCGAGCGACCGCTTCGCCGAGGACCGCGCCTACTGGGTCGAGCGGTTCACCCCGCTCCCCGACGTCGGCGGCACCGACACGGCCGCGGGCCCGCCCGACCGCACCCTGACCGCCCACACCGTGCTGCCGCCCGAGGAGACGGCGCGGCTGCGCGCGTTCGCCGACCGCGCGGGCATCACCTGGGGCGAGGCGCTGATCGCCGGATACGCCGCGTTCCTGCACCGCGTGCTCGGCGGCACCGACGTCGTCTTCGCGCTGCCGCTGATGTGCCGTACGGGCTCCACCGAACTGCGCACCCCCGCCATGGCCGTCAACGTGCTGCCCCTGCGGGTGACCGTGAGCCCGGACGACGGCCTCGCCGAGGTGGGCCGGCGCGTCGCCGACGCCATGCGCGAGATGCGCGACCACCAGCGCTACCGGGGCGAGGACCTGCCGCGCGACCTCGGCGTGCCCGGCGCGGGCGCGCTGCTGCACGGCCGCGGCATCAACCTCAAGGCGTTCGACCTCACCCTCGACTTCGCGGGCGCCACCGGCGTCATGCGCAACGTCGCGGGCGGCCCGCCGGAGGACATGGGCCTGAGCGTCCTGCCGACCCGCGACGGCGGCCTCCTGTTCGGCTTCGAGGTCGACGCGCGCACCAGCGACCAGACCGCCGTCGACGCCAAGGCGGCCGGCCTGCGCGCCCTGCTCGCCGGGCTCACCGACGGCCTGCCGGTGGGGCGGATCGCCCTGACCGACGACGCGGACGGGCTCCTCGCCGACTGGACGCCACCCGCCCTGCCCGGCGCCCCGGTGCCCGTGCCGACCGCCCTCGACGCGATGGCCGCCGCGGACCCCGGCCACACCGCCCTCGTCTTCGGCGAGGAGCGGTACACCGCCGGGGAGCTGGCGAGCCGCGTACACCGCCTCGCCCGCGCACTGCGGGCCCGCGGAATCGGGCCCGACGACGTGGTGGCCCTCGCGCTGCCCCGCTCCGCCGACGCCGTCGTCGCCCTCCTCGCCGTCATGGACGCGGGCGCCGCGTTCCTGCCGCTGGACGCCGCCCACCCCGCCGCGCGGCTGCGCGAGCTGATCGCCGACACCCGCCCCGCGCTCGTCCTCACCGACGGCACGGACGACGGACTCCCGTGGGCCACCCTGTTCGACGAGGCCGCGGCGCTGTCCGGCGCGCCCCTCACGGCCGCCGACCTCGCCGCGCCCCGCCACCCCGACCACCTCGCCTACGTGATCCACACCTCCGGCTCGACCGGCCGCCCCAAGGGCGTGCTCGGCCGGGTCGGCGGCCTCGCCGCGCTCCTGCACCACCAGCGCTCCACGGTCGTCGCCGAGACCGAGCGGGCGGCGGGCAGGCGCCTGCGGGCCTCGCACACCTACTCCTTCGCCTTCGACTCCGCCTTCGAGCACCTCATCTGGCTGCTCTGCGGCCACGAACTCCACGTGTACGACGCCGAGACCACCCGCGACGCCGACGACCTGCTCGCCGCGTACGCCCGCGACGGCATCGACATCATCGACACCACCCCGTCGATGGCCGCCCCCCTGCTCGACAACGGCCTCCTCGACCTCGGGCCCCGGCTCCTCGTCCTCGGCGGCGAGGCCACCCCGCCCGCCCTGTGGCGCCGCATCACCGAGGCGGGCCTCCACGCACGCAACATGTACGGGCCCACCGAGGCCACCGTGACCAGCACCGTCGCGCGCGTCGACGGCGAGGAGCCGGCCATCGGCCACCCCCTCGCGGGCACCCGCGCCTACCTCCTGGACAACGCCCTCCAGCCGGTCCCGCACGGCACCGCGGGCGAGCTGTACCTCGCGGGACCGCACCTGGCCCGCGGCTACCTCGGCAGGCCGGGGGCGAGCGCCGAACGCTTCGTCGCCGACCCGTTCGGCGCGCCGGGCGCCCGCATGTACCGCACCGGTGACCTCGGCCGCTGGGTGCAGGGACGCGGCCTCCAGTACCTGGGCCGCGGCGACGGCCAGGTCAAGATCCGCGGCCACCGCGTGGAGACCGGCGAGGTCGAGGCCGCGCTCGGCGCGGTGCCCGGCGTCACGTCGGCGGCCGCGGCCGTGCGCGCCGACCGGCTCGTCGGCTACGTCGTCTCCGCCTCGGTCACCGCCGAAGCGGTGCGCGCCCGGCTCGCCGAACGGCTGCCGGAGCACATGGTCCCCGCGGCCGTGGTGGTCCTCGACGAACTCCCCGTCACGACCAACGGCAAGCTCGACCGCGCCGCCCTGCCCGCACCCGCGTCGTCCGGCGGCGGCCGCGAACCGGGCACCGACAACGAGCGGCTGCTCTGCGCGGTCCTCGCCGAGGTCTTCGAGACCGACCGGGTCGGCGTGGACGACGACTTCTTCGCCCTGGGCGGCGACAGCATCACCGCCATCACCATCAGCAGCCGGCTGCGGGCCAACGGCATCGAGCTGCGGCCGAGGGACCTCCTCGCCCGCCGCAGCTTCGCCGCCCTGGCCGCCTCCGCGAAGCCGGTGGAGGACGGCCCGCGGCAGGTGGACGACGCGACCGGGCCCGTGCCCGCCCCGCCGGTCGTGCGCGGCCTGCTCGACCCCCACCCGGACGTCGACACCGTCGCCGGATACGCCCAGTGGACCGCCCTGCGCGTCGACGGGCTCGCCGTGTCCGACCTCGCGGCGGGCGTGCGCACCGTGCTCGACCACCACGACGCCCTGCGCCTCCGTGTCGCCGACGGCCTTGAGGTGCTGCCGCGCGGCACCGTACCGGCCGACGTGCGCGAGGTCCGCGCCGCGGACGTGGCACCGCTCGCCCGCGGCCTCGCCGGTGAACTCGACCCGCGCACGGGCGACCTGCTGCGCGTGGCCCTGGTCCGCACCGGCGACGGCGGACCCGACCGCCTGGTCGTCGTCGTGCACCACCTCGCCATGGACGGCGTGTCCTGGCGCGTCCTCCTGCCCGACCTGCACACCGCCTGCACGGGCGGCACCCTCGACCCGGCCGGCGCCTCCTGGCGGCGCCACGCCGGGCTCCTCGACGAACAGGGCCGCACCGGCGCACGCCAGGGCGAACTCGACCACTGGCGCACCGCCCTCGCCTCGGCGACCCGTATCGGCGCGCGACGGCTCGACCCGCAGCGCGACACCGTCGCCACGGCCCACCGCTCGGTCACCGTCGCCTCGCCCGAGGCCACCGAAGCGGTGCTGACGACCCTGCCCGCCGCCTACCGCGCCGGCGTCGACGAAGTGCTCCTCGCCGCGCTCGTCCTGGCCCTGCGGGAACACGGCGCCGGCGGTGACGCGCTGACCGTCACCCTGGAGGGGCACGGCCGCGAACACCTCGACCTGGCCCGCACCGTCGGCTGGTTCACCAGCGAGTACCCGGTGCGCGTCCCCGCCACCGGCGACGTCGGCCGGGTGCTGCGCGCGGCCAAGGAGGCCCGGCGCGCCGTCCCCGACGGCGGCATCGGCTACGGAGTGCTGCGCTGCCTCGACCCGGCGGTCGACGAGGAGTTCAGGAACGTACCGGCGCCGGACGTGCTCCTGAACTACCTCGGCCGGTTCGCCCCGCTCGCCGCGGCCGGCTGGCGGCTGCCGGAGCGGGACGCCTTCGCGGTGACCGAACCGGACGCCAAGGCCCTGGAGCAGGTCCTCGCCCTCAACTGCTTCGTCCACGAGGAGGGCGCGCCCCGCCTCGCCGTCGAGTGGACGGCCGCGACCGAGGTCCTCGGCGCCGACGCCGTCGAGGCGTTGCAGGCCGCCTGGGCCGGGGCGTTGGAGGCGCTGGCCGAGCACGCGAGGCACACCGCGGGCGGGCTCACCCCGTCGGACCTGCCGCTGGTCGGCCTCGACCAGGCCGCCATCGACGTACTCGAACGCACCGAAGGCGCCGGCCGCGTCACCGACGTCCTGCCCGCCACACCCCTCCAGGTCGGGCTCTCCTTCCACACCCTGGTCCGCGACGACGCCGACACCGACGTCTACGTCGTCCAGGCCGTGACGACCCTCGTCGGCGAACTCGTGCCCGAGCGGATGGCCGAGGCCGCGCGGGAACTCCTGCGCCGCCACCCCGCGCTGCGCGTGTACCTGGCGCAGGCCGGGGACGACGTGGTGCAGGTGGTCCCCGCCGACGTCGCCCTGGACTTCCGGTGCGACGACCGCTTCGAGGACGCTGTCCGCGCCGAGCTGGCGCGCCCCTTCGACCCGGCACGGCCCCCGCTGATCCGCTTCCTCCTCTCCCGCGTCGGCCCCGCCGAGCACAAGCTGGTCATCACCAACCACCACGCCCTGCTCGACGGCTGGTCGATGCCGCTGGTCGGCCGCACCCTGCTCGCGATCTACGCCGAACTGAGCGGCGGCCCCGCGGCCCCCGTCGCCCCGCCGCTCTCCGAGTACTTCCGCTGGCTCGCGGGCCGCGACCGCGAGGCGTCGCTCGACGCGTGGCGGACCGCCCTGTCCGGCGTCGGCGAGGCGACGCGCCTCGCGCCCGCGAGCACGGGGACCGGCGTCGAGCGGCCGGGCCGCGTCGGCGTCGGGCTCGGGCGGGAGTTCAGCGACCGGCTGCGCTCGTTCGCCCGGGACCGGGGCGTCACCCTGACCACGGTGCTCCAGACGGCCTGGGGCCTGCTGCTCGGCAGGCTCACCGGCAGCCGTGACGTCGTGTTCGGCTGCCCCGTGTCCGGGCGGCCCGCCGAGGTCGACGGGGTCGAGTCGATGATCGGCCAGCTCGGCACCACCATCCCGGTGCGCGTGCGGCACACCCCGGACCGCACCGCCGCCGACCTCCTCGCCGACGTGCACGCCGAGAGCGTGGCGCTCGCCGACCACCACCACATCGGCCTGCCCGAGATCCAGCGGGCCACCGGCATCGGCGAACTCTTCGACACCATGCTGGTGATGGAGAACTTCCCGCTGTCCAGCAGGAAGCGCACCCCGCTCGCCCCCGGCCTCGACCTCGCGGGGATCGACATCACCGACGCCACGCACTACGCGCTGACCGTCATCGTCATCCCCGACGACGAGATCACCATCGGCCTCGGTTACCAGCCGCGCGCCTTCACCGGATCGACCGTCGAGGACTACGGCCGCTGGCTGGTCAACCTCCTCCGGGAGATCGTCGACGACCCGGCGCGGCCCGCGCTCCGGCTGCCCGTGCTCGACGCCGCCGAGCGGGAGCGGGCGCTGCGCACCGGCACCGAGAACGTCGCCGCCGAGGAACGCGGCCACTGGCTGGCGGAGTTCGCCGCCTGGGTGCGCCGCAAGCCCGACGCCGAGGCCCTGGTCTGCCGCGACCGCTCCCTCACCTACGCGGAACTCGACCGGGAGGCCAACCGGCTCGCCCACGCGCTGATCCGGCGAGGCGTACGGCCGCAGGACCCGGTCGCGGTGCTGCTCGGGCGCGACATCGAGATGACCGTGGCCCTGTTCGCCGTGGCCAAGGCGGGCGCGGTGTACGTGCCGATGGACGCGGGCTATCCGCGCGAACGCCTCGCGTACATGCTCGACGACATCGCCCCCGCCGCCGCCGTGACGACCGGCGCCGACGTCCCCTCCGCCCGCGGCATCCCCGTACTGCGGCTCGACGACCCGGCCACCCTGGCGTCCGTGCCCGACACCGACCCCGCGGAGGCGCGCGCCGGGCTCACCGACGACGCGCTCGCGTACGTCATCTACACCTCCGGCACCACCGGGCGCCCGAAGGGCGTCGGGGTGACCCACCGCGGTGTGCCGGACCTCATCGCGCTCCAGGAGGAGGTCGTCGGGGTCACCGAGCACGACCGGTACCTGCACTTCGCCTCGACCAGCTTCGACGTGGCGTTCTGGCAGACCATGGTGCCGCTCCTGTCCGGCGGCACCTCCGTGATCGCCCCCGAGGAAGTGCGCGTCCCCGGCGACGAGCTGCTCGACTACATCGTCGAACACCGCGTCACCGGCGTGAACCTGCTGCCGTCGTTCCTGGCCGCCATGCCCGACGACCGCACCGTCGACCCCGACGTGTTCTTCGTCGTCGGCGCCGAGCGGCTCGACCCCGAACTGGCGCGCCGCTGGGGAACCGGCCGCAAGGCGCTCTTCAACGCCTACGGACCCACCGAAGTCACCATCAACGCCGTGACCTGGCACTACGACCCGGAGGACCCCGGACCGCTGCCGATCGGCCGCCCCGACCCCAACGTCCGCGCCTACGTGCTCGACGGCGGCCTCCAGCCCGTCGGCACCGGCGTCACGGGCGAGCTGTACCTCGGCGGCCCCAGCGTGGCCCGCGGCTACCTCGGCCGCCCGGGACTGACCGCGTCGGCGTTCGTCGCCGACCCCTACGGCACACCGGGGGAGCGGATGTACCGCACCGGCGACCTCGTGCGCCGGCGCCCCGACGGACAGCTCGTCTTCCTCGGCCGCGTGGACCACCAGGTCAAGATCCGCGGCTTCCGCGTGGAGCTGGGCGAGATCGAGTCCACGCTGACCCGCCACCCCGGCGTCCGCGCCGGCGCGGTGATCGTCAGGGACGACCGGCTCATCGGGTACGTCATCCCGACCGACGGCGCCGACCTGGACACCGACCAGGTGCGCGGGTACCTGGCGGACGAGCTGCCGGACCACATGGTGCCGACCGTGCTCGTGCCCATCGACCGGCTGCCGCTGACCCCCGGCGGCAAGCTCGACCAGAGCGCGCTGCCCGCCCCGGAGACCGCCGCCACCGCGCGGCGCGAACCGGCCACCGAGCCCGAGGCCGTGCTGCTCGGCGTCTTCCGCGACGTCCTCGGCACCGATGACATCGGCCCCGACGACGCCTTCTTCGCCATCGGCGGCGACAGCATCGTGTCGCTGCAAGTGGTCTCGCGGGCCCGCCGCCAGGGGCTCGGCCTGACCGCGCGGGACGTCTTCGAGGGCGAGACGGTCGCGGGCATCGCCGCCCGCGCCCGCACCCTGGACGGCGGCGCGGCACCCGCGACCGGCGACGCGCCGCTCACCCCGGTCATGCGCGACCTGCTCCACCGCGCGGGCACCGCCGCCGACGGCTTCTGCCAGTGGGTGGAGGTCTGCGTCCCCGCCGGCGGCGACGAGGCGTCCTGGCGGGCCGTGCTCGACGCGGTCCTCGCCCGGCACGACGTGCTGCGGGCCCACCTGGCGGGCGACGCGCTGCGCGTACCGCCGGTCGGCGCCGTGACCGCCGCCGACGTCCTGACCCGCGTACCGGCCACGGACGACCCGCGCCCCCAGATCGACGCCCAGGTGGCCGCCTTCCAGGCGGAGCTGGACCCGCGCACCGGGCCTCTCGTGCGCGCCCTGTGGGTGGACGCGGGACCGGAACGGCTCGGCAGGCTCGTCCTGATCGCCCACCACCTGGTGGTCGACGGCGTCTCCTGGCGCGTCCTGCTCGACGACGTGCGGCACGCGCACTCCGGCGGCACGCTGACCCGGCACGGCCAGTCGTTCGTCGGCTGGGCGCGCTCCCTGCGCGACAGCGACCGGAGAGCCGAACTGCCGCATTGGCGGCGGATGACCGCCACCTCCGCGCTCACCGAGGCCCTCGACCCGGCACGCGACACCGTGGCCACCGCCGCCCACCACGAGGTCTGGTTCGACGCCGAAGCGACCCGCGCGCTGATCACGACCCTGCCCGCCGCCCACCGCACCACCCCGGACGCCGTGCTGCTCACCGCCCTCGCCCGCGCGGTACGCGACTGGCGCGGCACCCCGGAGCTCCTGGTCGCCCTGGAGAGCCACGGCAGGCCGCCGCAGGTCGACCTCTCCCAGACGGTCGGCTGGTTCACCGCGGTCCACCCCGTACGGCTCGACGCGGGCGACGGCATCCAGGCGGTCAGGGAGCGGCTGCGGGCCCAGGGCGACGGACTCGGCCACGGCATCCTCGCCTCGGCGGGCCTGCTCGGCGCCGACCGCCCCGAGGTCGCCTGGAACTACCTCGGGCAGTTCCCCGGCGCCCCCGCGCACGAGACGGCGTGGCAGGCACCGCCGGACGCCGACCAGCTCGGCTCCGGCGGCACCGACGCGCTGCCGCTGCCGCACGCCCTGATGGTCAACGCCCTGGTGCGCGACGACGCGCTCGGCATCCGGATCACCTGGCCGTCCGCGCTGTTCACCACCGCCGAGATCGAGGACCTGGCGGAGCATCTGCGCGCCGCCGCCCGGGATGTCGCCGCCGCCCCGGAGATCAAGGGGCTCGGCGGGCGCCGCGCGGTCGCCGAGGTCCAGCCGCTCACCCCGCTCCAGGAAGTGATGCTGCGGCACTCGCGCGCCGAGCGACCCGACCCGTACACCGTCCAGTCGGCGTTCACCCTGGAGGGAGACCTCGACGTCGACGCCCTGCACGCCGCGGGCGCCGACCTCCTGGCCAGGCACCCGAACCTGGGCGCCGTCTTCCCCGCGGACCTCGCGGTGATCCCGGAATCCCCGCGTCCCGACTGCCGGGTCTCCGACGGGCCCGCGGACGAGGCACTGGCCGCCGATCTCGCCGAGCCGTTCGACCTCGCCGAGGGGCCGCTCGTCCGCCTGACCGTCATCCGGCGCGGACCCGGCCTCGCCGACCTCGTCCTGACCACCCATCACGTCCTGTCCGACGGCTGGTCGGCCCCGCGCATCCTCACCGAACTGTTCGCGCTCTACACCGCGCGCGTCCGGGGCGAGGAGCCGGCCCTGCCCGCACCCGTGCCCTTCGCCGACTACCTGCGGCGGCGGTCCGAGCACGCACCGGACCCCGACGTGTGGGTCGCCGAACTCGACGGCCTGCCCGAGGGCGACTACCTCACCCGCGGCCAGGACGCCGCCGACCTCGGACCCGCCTGGCAGGAACCCACCCTCATCGCGTTCGACGCGGCCCTGGTGAAGGAGCTCTCCGACCTCGCGGCGCACCACGGCCTGACCAGGAACACGCTGGTCCAGGGCGCCTGGTCGCTGCTCCTCGCGCGGCGCTCCGGCCGGAGGGACGTCTGCTTCGGCGCCATGGTCGCCTGCCGGCCCGCGGAGGTGGCGGGCGTCGAGGAGATCATCGGTCTGCTGGCCAACACCGTGCCCGTACGAGCACGGCTCGGCGGCACGCTCGCGGAGACGCTCGCCGACCTCCAGGCCCGCGGGCAGGCACTGGTCGAGCACCACCACGTCGCCCTGACCGACCTGGAGCGGCTGACCGGCCGCCGCACGCTCTTCGACAGCCTCGTGGTCTTCGAGAACTACCCCGTCGACCCCGACAAGCTCCGCGAACCCGCCCCCGGGCTCACGGTCGTCGGCACCCGCTTCCGCGAATCCACCCACCACCCCGTGACCCTGACGGTCATGCCGGAGGGCGACGGCTGGACGGGCGTGCTCGCCCACCGCGCGGGAGTGGACGCCGACGGACTGGCCGACGAACTGCTCGGGCTGCTCCGCGGTCTGGCCGGCCACATGGACGCGGACGTGTCCGAGCTTCTGGACGCGGACGTGTCCGACCTTGTGGAGTACTCGTGAGCGACAAGACCGCCCACGACAGGGCGGAGGCGCCGCCCGCGCGGGTCGACGCCGGGCTGCTGCGGATCGCGTTCATCCTGGTGCTCGGCACCTTCATGGCCACGATCGACGCCACGATCGTCAGCGTCGGCATCGACACCCTGGCCACGGAGTTCGACGCCTCGCTCACCGAGATCCAGTGGGTGTCCACCGCCTACCTGCTGGCCGTCGTGGGCGCCGTGCCCGCGTCCGGCTGGCTGGCCGGGCGGTTCGGCGGCCGGCGGACCTGGCTCGCCGCCATCGGTGTGTTCCTGCTGGGCTCGTTGCTGTGTGCGCTGGCCTGGTCGGCGCCGAGCCTGATCGTGTTCCGGGTGGTCCAGGGCCTCGGCGGCGGACTGCTCCCCGCGACCGGGCAGGCGCTGCTCGCCCGGGTCGCGGGGCCCGGCCGCACCGGCAGGGTGATCAGTGTCGTGGCGGTCGTCCCGCTCCTGTCACCGGTACTCGGCCCCCTGGCCGGCGGTTCACTCCTCGGCGTGGCGCCCTGGCCCTGGCTGTTCCTGGTCAACCTGCCGGTCGGCGCGGCCGCGATCCTGCTGGCCCGCCGCCATGTGCCGGACGTACCGCCGGCCGCCGAGCGCACCGCGTTCGACCTGCGCGGGGCGGCGCTGCTCTCGCCCGGCCTCGCCGTCCTGGTCTACGGGCTCACCGAGGTCTCCCACGGCGGCGCGCCGCCGGCCGCGGCGGGCATCGCGGCGGGCGTGGCGATGCTGGCCGGGTTCACCGTCCACGGGCTGCGTACACGCGGCACCCCGCTGGTCGACCCCCGGCTCTTCGCCCGGCCGCCCTTCGGCGCCGCCGCGCTCGCGCTGCTCGTCCTCGGCGCGTCGGTGTTCGGCACGATGTTCCTGCTCCCGCTGTACTTCCAGACGGGCCGCGGCCTTTCGCCCTTCGAGGCCGGGCTGCTCCTGGCCCCGCAGGGGCTGGGCGCGGCGGCCGGTTCGGTCCTGGTGAACCGTACGATCGACAAGGTCGCCCCGCGCACCCTGGTCCTCACGGGCATCGGCCTGATCCTCCTGGGCACGCTGCCGTTCACCCAGCTCGGCCACGAGCCCCCGGACACGGTGGTCGCGGTGGCGCTCGCGGTACGCGGCGTCGGCATGGCCATGATCGGCGCGCCGGTGATGAACATCGTCTACAGCCGCATCGAGCCCGCCCGACTCCCGCGCGCCGCCGGCGCGCTCAACCTCCTCAACACGGTGGGCGGTTCGCTCGGCACGGCGCTGCTGGCCGTGGTCCTGCAGAGCCGCCTCACCGCCCACGGCCAGGACCTCCCGCAGGCGTTCGCCGACACCTTCTGGTGGGTGCTCGGCCTCTGCCTGCTCGCGGCGGCGGGCGCGACGCGACTGCCGCGGACGAGCGCGAAGGGGGCACCCTGAGGGCAGCACGCCCGCCACCGGGGCCCTGCTGGTGGGGCCTCCGCCCCGACACGCGGTCGGCCCTCGGGGCACGGCCCCACCCGCACGCGCGACCGGCGCACCGACGTGCCAGGAGGGAAGCCGCGAGCGCGCGCGGCAGCCGGATCAGCGGGCCCGGGACGGCCCTGGCGCCACCGAGGCGGTGACGACCACCGGAGCCGTGCGCCCCGTCTCGCGCAGGGCCTCGGCGGTCGACTCCACCAGCCACACCGCCACGTCCGGCGACCACTCCCGCGTGACGCAGCCGAACCGGATCACTTCGCGCATCCCCTCGGTGTGCACCGTCCGGCCCAGATCGAGGTCCAGCCCGGCGAGTCCGCCCTCCGCGGTCGGCGCGGAGACGTCCACCACCCCGGCGGCCCTCTCCCGCACCGCCGCGCACACGGCCGCCGCGTCCCGCTCGCCCACTCCGCCTTCCCCGGGCCGGCAGGAGACGGTCACCACCACCTCGTACCGGGCATCCGGATCGGCCAGGCCGAACCACGGCGCCAACTCGATCTGGTGGAAGGCCGTGTCCCGCTCGGTCGCGTGCAACGGCAGCAGGGCGTGCAGCCCCGTGAACGTCACCGTCCCCACACGGGCCAGCGTCTCGGACAGGACCAGGGCGATCGGCCGTACGGGAATCCCCGGGCGCGGCGGGTCGGTGCGCACGCCCGCCCCCAGCCACGCCAACTGGCGCACCTCGCCGTCCTGCGTCCAGTCACCGCCGACCTCTTCGTGGGCCCATGCCGTGGGCTCGTGTCCGGCCGTGACCTCGCCGTCCTCGTGCAGCAGGCCGCTGACGGTGCGCCAGCCGTAGGAACCGGCCCGGTCGACGGCGAGAAAGAGGAGGTCTTCCTCGACCGAGCCCTCGCCGTCACCGGAGTTCAGGACGGAATCCCCGGCGGGGCCCTCGGTGTCGTCCTCCCGCGTCACCACCCGGTCGAACCACGGCGACAACTGGAGGGTTCCATGCAGGCCGACGACGACGGTGGGGGGAAACACGGAAAGGCACTCCCGGGAAGAAAAGCAGGCGGTGCCGGAAGAGTACTCGTCCGGCACCGCCTCAGCCGTCGGGCGCGGCCACGCGATCGGTCAGAGACCGCAGCCCAGCCTCTGCGTCGCGGTGATCTTCTTCGAGCTGTCGTCCGGGTAGCCGATCAGGTCGACGTCGATGACGCTGCGGAAATCGTGCTGGCCCACGTTGTACGTGCACTTGTACGCCGCCGCCGTGCGCTTGCCGCTGCCGCCACCCTGGTAGACGTTCTTCGCCGCCTTGGTCAGGGTCTTCCACTCACCCCCGCGCTTGACCTGGAGCCACACGGTGACCTTGGCCTTGACGCCCCGGGCCGGGCCGCTCAGGTTCTTCCACCAGCCGTGGGCGTTGATGTGTCCCCGCACCGTGTGCGAGAAGTGCACGTTGTCGCCCATGGTCCGGAACGCCCCGATGCCGGACGAGCGGCCGGCCTGCTCGGCGGCGACACTTCGGCTCTGCGACGTGTCGGAGTCGGCGGCCTGCGCCGGTGCGGCGACACCGGCGGCGAGCAGAGTGGCCAGGGCGGCGGAAGCCGCCCCCATACGCATACGCACGTGAAATTCCCCCAAGAATCGGTCGGTCGCGGCACGTTGGCCGCGACGGTCGTACGTGCCGCAGTCTAAACACCTGGTCCGATGCCCTTCGCGGCGGTGCCCCGACCTGTTCATGCGATTATGCGGGCGGCTCCCGATCGCCCGACGCACGGTCGACCGACCGAACGACCGACTGACCTGCCCACCGGACGAACGGCCGAGCCGTCGGGCCATCGGTGATCGGGCAACGGGCGAGAACGGGAGTGCGGTGTGAGCGGAGCCGGAGGGCAGGACGGGTCGTCCGTGTCCGACGAGGAGTGGGAGCGGTTCCTCCGTGAGTCGATGGCGGGCGCGGACGGGGCCCCCGAAGAGCCCTCGGCGCGCGCCCGCGAGGTCCAGCGGCGGCTGCGGAACAGCCAGGAACGGCCCGAGGGCCGGCGCACGTACGCACCGGCCCGGCCCCGGCGCAGGACGGGCCGGTACGTGGCCGGCCTGGTGGTGGCCGTGGCCCTGCTGGTCGTGGGGATCTTCCCGCAGCAGGTCCTCGGCCTGTTCGGCGGCGAGGACAGCGGGCAGGACGGGGCGCCGCCGCCGGCCGCCGAGTCCGAGCGCCCGCGGGAAGCGCCCGGCTCCGAGCCGGGGCTGCGCCCCACCCTCGCGGAACCCTTCCGGGGTTCGCCCGCCGCACGCTGGGCCGACGGAGCGGCGGGCATCACCGTGCCCCCGGCCAAGGCGACGGGGTGGATGGACGCCGCCCAGGTCAAGAGGGCCTTGCGGCAGAGCCGGGACTTCATGGCGGACGCGGGGCTCGATCCCCGCGTGCTGCGCGGCGAGCGGCCCACGGAGGCGATCGCACTGCTGAACCCGCACCAGAAGGACGTCCAGAGGTATCTCCGCACCGCGCTGTCCTCGAAGGCGCCCACACCCGGGACCGACCCGCTGCTGTTGTTCAGCCGCTTCCGGCCGGAGCAGGCGCGGTTGGCCGGTGACGTGGTCAGGACGCGCGGCCGTCTCACGTACCGGGAGGGGAGGCGCGGGGCGTTGGAGGTGACCGCGGACGTCACCTTCGTGTACCCGGTCACGGCGCCTGGCGACAGCGGCCGGGACGCCGAGGTCGTCCGTACGATCGTGCGGCGCGAGGTGGTGATGAGCTGGGACGACCCGGACAAGGTCATCACCGAACCCGGCACCATGTCCCTCGTCTCGTACACGCTCGACATGACCAACGGCGGCTGCTCCGGCCCGACCGGCTACTTCGTGCCGCCCTTCGACCGGGCCGACGAGCGGCCCACCGACGAGGCGCGCACGCTCGACCCGTACGACCGCAGCAAGCCGATCGACACGGACGACGGCACGACGGCCGCGGGCGAGGACTGCGCGACGGCCACCCGTTCGTGACCCTTGCGGCCGGAGCGCCGCCGACGCGCCCCGACGCGCCGCCGACGAGCCCGCGACGCGCCGCCGGCGAAATGCGGCAGTGCGCACACGACCGCCCAGGGACCGCCTAGGGGCAGAACCTCTGGGCGGGAATGCCGTTCAGGGCGAGCCGGGCGGTGATGCGCTTGCCGACCAGCTCGCGCCGGACGGTGAAATGCCGGGCGATCCGCGTGACGATCTCCAGGCCGTGCTGTCCGACGCGCCCGGGATCGCTGTGGTGGGCCGTGGGGAGGGTGGGGTCGCTGTCCCATACGGAGATCTCCACCATGTGCCGGGTGATGCAGAGGTTCATCAGCATCGGCCCGGGAGCGTACTTGTACGCGTTGGTGACCAGTTCACTGACGACCAGCAGCGTGAGGTCCTTCACCTGGGCCGAGACGATGACGTCGTAGGTGCCGCGAGCCGCGTCGAGGAAGGCGGCCGCGAGGCGGCGGGCCTCGGCGATACAGCCCGCGCTGCCGTGCAGGGCATGACTGGCCCGCGCCAGAACCGTGTGGTCGGCGGCACCGTCGCCCTCGCTCCCCACTCCCATACGCACCCCTCGCCTTCCCCGTGCCGGTGGGATGTGCGTGTACCCGGCAACCTCCCATGCATGTGCGGCGAGGCCGCCGACCCGGCTTTGTAAGCTCCTGGCATGCCTCAGTCCACAGAACCGCGGATGCCGGTGTCGGGTGAACACGTACGCCGGGCCGTCGCCCACTGCCTCGATGCCCTCCGGGACATCCCCGCCGCTCAATGGGACGGCCGGGCCGCGGATTTGGAGTGGACGCGCTGGGAGACCCTCGACCACCTCGCGGACGATCTGCTCACCTACGCGCTGCGGTTCGGGCTCGCGCACCCCATGGGTGCGCCCCGCGTCCCGCTGCGTGTGTCCCGCGATCGGCCCGACGGCCCGGCCAACGTCGTCTTCGGAGACCGTGCGGCAGGACCTGAGGGGCTGCTGACCGTCGTGGAGGCCTGCGGCGGACTGCTCGCGACCGCCGTCGACACCGCGGACCCGGACACCCTGGCCCCGCACGTCTTCGGAGCCTCCGACCCGGAGGGCTTCGCGGCCATGGGCGTGGTCGAGACGCTGGTCCATACCCACGACATCGCCCAGGGCGCGACCCCGCAGGGCGCGGACCGTGCCCCGGAGCCGCCGCGGGACCTGTGCGAGCGGGCCCTCGCGCGCTTGTTCCCCGACGTGACCGTCATCGGCACCCCGTGGTCGACGCTGCTGTGGGCCACCGGACGCATCGGGACGCCCGATCGCCCACGCCGGACCGACTGGCGCTGGCAGGGCGCGCCGCAGAGCCGTGGCTGACCCCGGGACCCCATGACGGGGCGTCACCTGCCGGGACGGGCCGCGGCCTCGACGTAGGCGAGCTGGGCGGCGAGGATCTCCTCGAACGCGGCCTCGCGGTCCACCCCTAGGGGGCGTACGTCGCGGGCGAAGTGGGCCAGGGCGGGGAAGCGCTCGGGGTCGGCCCCCAGCACCGCCACGCGGAACAGCTCCATGCCCTGTTCGTGCTCCGCGGGGGAGGCGCCGCTCGCCCCGGCCTCGGCGGAGATCAACGCGGCGATGAGGACCGCGAGCCGGTGGTAGCACGCGGGGATCTCCTCGTCGGGCAGCCCCGACGCCCGCAGGGCCTGCAACACCTCCTCCATGACCAGCCGGGAGCCGGTGCCGCTCGACGCGTAGCGTCCCCAGACCGCGGCCAGCTGCGGCTGTCGCCCGAAGGCCGCCCTCGCGTGCCGGGCCAGGGACGCGAGGCGCTGCTTCCAGTCGCCCTCGGGGCGGTAGTCCTCCATCGCGGCCAGGAGAATCCGGTCGGCCACCGCGCGGAGCAGTTCGGTCTTGCTGCGGAAGTGACGGTAGAGGCTGGAGGAATCGGTTCCGAGGGTCGCGGCCAGCTTGCGCACGCTGAACGAATCCGCGTCGCTCGTGCGCAGCAGCTCCGCCGCCGCATCCAGGATCTCTTCGGTCGTCCAGCGCCTTCGGCCTGCCATTTCGCTCCTCTCGGCTACTGCCATCCTAGCTGTGCACTCGGTGTTGCACGCACCGCGTGCATAATGGGGGCAGTACAGCTCGTTCTGGAAGCAAGCGAGAGGACGCATGACGTGACGACGGGGAAGATCGAGAAGCACGACAAGCACCACCCGAAAGCAGAGAAGAACGAGGAGCGCGCGGGGAACGCGAGCAGAGAGGAGCCCGGCAAGGCCCAGGCCCCGGTCTCATCGGGCGGGTCGGGGCCCGGCCTCGGGCAGGAACTGGACGCCGCCATCGAACGCGTCCACCGCGCGGGGATGCCCGGCCTGTTCGCCGAGGTGCGGGACGGCGACCGGGTCTGGCGCGGCGCCGCCGGATGCGCCGACGTCGACACCGGACGCCCCGTCACCGCCGACATGCGGCACCGCGTCGGCTCCCTCACCAAGACCTTCACCGCCGCGGCGGTCCTGCGGCAGGTCGAGAGCGGTCAGATCGGTCTGGACGCCCCGGTCGGCCGGTACCTTCCGAAGCTCGTCCCCGGGGAACGCGGTGACGCGATCACGGTCCGGATGCTGCTCAACCACACCAGCGGCCTCGCCGAGTACCTCCCTTACGCCTACCCCTCCCTCAAGGCGTTCCCCGTCCTCGCCGACACCGGGCCCCAGAGCTTCGACGACCACCGGCACACGCGGTTCGACCCCGTGGAGCTGATCGAGATGGGCGTCACCGCGCCGGCCGTCGGAGCCCCGGGCGGCACTCCGGGGGTGTACTCCAACACCAACTACCTGCTCCTCGTCCAACTCCTGGAGCAGGTGACCGGCACCACGGCCGAGGACCGCATCACCCGCGACGTCATCGAGCGCGCCGGGCTGCGCGACACCGAACTGCCCACGGGCTCGCACGTGGACGGACCGCACTCGCGGCTCTACGAGTCCTGGTTCGGCATGATCGACCCGCCGCGCGACTACAGCGTCTACGACATGTCATGGGTGGGACCGTCGGCCTCGCTGATATCGACCGTCGCGGACCTCAACCGCTTCTACCGCCTGCTGCTGGCCGGAGAGATCGTCAGCCCGTCATCGCTGGCGCAGATGCAACGCACCGTCCCCGTCGTCTCCCAGGAGGGAAGGCTCATCGAGTACGGCCTCGGCCTGCACCCGATGGAGGGCTCCGACCATCCGGGGCAGGGCACCTTCTGGGGTCACGGTGGCACGGTCTGGGGAGGCGGAGCCCTGGCCATGACCCGCGCCGACGGCAAGCGGCAGATGTCCCTCGCGGTGAACATGCAGAGGTGGAACAGGCTCGACCCCTCCGGCAGACCGCAGCCCCACCCCATCGACGAGGCACTCGCGACGCTGTGCCGCGTGGCGATGTACGGCTAGACCGCCCCTCGGCGCAGCGCCGCGAGGAGCTCCCGGTTGCTCGTGCCCTTCAGCACGTACTCGGCGGCGCCGGCACTCTTCATCTGCTCGACGGAGGCCTTGTCGTCGTACGCGGAGAACGCCACGATCCGGGTGGCCGGCGAGCGCCGTGCGATGCCCCTGGCGACGACGTGGCCGCCGCCGGGGAAGCGGACATCCAGTACCGCGACGTCCGGTCGGTGACGCCGTGCGAGTTCGCACGCCTGCTCGCCGTCGCACGCGGTGCCGACCAGCTCCAGGTCGGGCTGCGCCCGTACGACGTCGCTCAGGCTTTCCAGGAGCATCGCGTTGTCGTCGCAGAGGAGCACGCTGAGCCGGGGGACGGGGGAGCCGTCCGCGGATGCCGCGGTCACAGCACACCGCCCCTCGGCCCCGGCTCCGCCCCGGGCTCCTGTGCCGGTTCCTGTTCCTGTTCCTGTTCCTGTTCCAGCTCAGGTTCCTGTCCCGGCTTCGGCTCCTGAACCGAGGGCGGGAGCGGCAGCGGATTCGGCACCCAGAACTCGACCGTCGTGCCCGTCCCTGGCCGACTGTGCACGGACCACCATCCTCCCGCCGTCTCCGCTCGCTCCCGCATCTCGACGATCCCGAAATGCTCGCGCGCCCCGTCGTGGGACGCCGGCGCACCGGTCCCGTCGTCGATGACACGCGTCACGATGCCGTCGTCGGCCGACGAGACCCGGACGTCGACCCTGCTCGCCCGCGCGTGCTTGTGCACGTTCAGCAGTGCTTCCTGGACGATGCGGAAGATGGTGATGGCCGTCTCCGGCGTGGGCTCGCGGTCCAGCCGGTGCTCGAACGAGTAGGGCATCCCCCACGAGGAGCCCACGACGTCGTGCAAGTGACGGGAGAGCCCTTCGACCAGACCGTGCCTGTCGATACCGGGCGGATGCAGCCGGAAGGTCAGACTGCGCAGACGGCTGATCGCCTCGCGCACCGACGTGTCGAGCCGCCGCAGCTCCGCGGAGCATGACTCGGGCACCCGGTCCGCCAGCAGTTCCAGCCGCATCCCTACGGCGACCATGGCCTGGATGGAGTCGTCGTGGACGTCCCACGCGATGCGACGGCGTTCCGTCTCCTGCGCCTGGACCAGGTGGTCGAACAGCCGCCGCCGCTCGTGGAGGGCGTGCTGCGCCGCCCGCCGCTCGGACATGTCGCGGGTGACCTTGCCGAACCCCTGCAGCACGCCGTCCTCGTCCCACAAGGCGGTGATGACCACGTTCGCCCAGAACCGGGAACCGTCCTTGCGGACCCGCCAGCCCTCGTCCTCCAGCCGGCCGTCGGCCACGGCGGTCTCCAGCTCCCACTGGGGCTTGCCCGAGACCTGGTCCTCGGGCGGGTAGAAGACCGAGAAGTGCTGGCCGAGGATGTCCGAGGCCCGGTAGCCCTTGATCCGCTCGGCGCCCGCGTTCCAGCTGATGATGTAGCCCTGCGGGTCGAGCATGAAGATGCCGTAGTCCAGCACCCCCTGGACCAGCAGCGTGAAGGCGGCTTCCGACATCGGGGCGGCCTGCCTCCGCGTCCGCTCCTGCCGTCGCGGTTCCGACGTCACCTGAGGAGCCCTTCGCGCCGCGCGATCGTCACCGCTTCGAGTTGGGAACGCGCCCCGAGCTTCTCCAGCACCCGCTGGACGTGGTTGCGGCCCGTGTTGAGGGCGACCCCCAGCTCCTTGCTGAGTTCCGCGGTGGTGTGCCCCTCACCCAGGAGCTGAAGGGCCTGGCGCTCGCGCGGAGTCAGGTTCGCCCCGAGATGCGGCTCCCTGCCGGACAGCCGTCCCAGCACGTCGCCCAGCAGATCCTGGCCGAACACGACCTCGCCCGCCGCGACCCGGCGTACGGCGTCCTCCAGCTCACTCAGGCCGCGGGCCTTCAGGATCAGCCCGGCGCCGCCCGTCTCCGCGACGCGCGCCGCCACCCCCGCGCTGCCCTCGCCCGCGAGGACCAGGACGCGCACGTCGGGCAGGAGCGCCAGCAGGGGCGCGATCGCGCTGACCCCGTCACCGTCCGGCAAACGCCGGTCCATCAGTACGACATTCGGCTCCCACCGCTCCACGCCGGCCAGCGCGGACGTCACCGAGGCCGCGCGGCCCACGATCCGCAGATCGGGAGAGCGCTCCAGGGCGAGGCAGATCGCCTCGGCCACCATGTCGTGGTCCTCCACCAACAGGACTCTGACCGGTCGACCGTGCGGGGGAGGTGCAGGCATTGACGCATCCTTGCGGGTGGCGGACCGCACGATCATGCCAGAAGGTCCCGGAGCCGGGACTCGACGGAGGCGGCGGCGTCGCAGCCGCGTGTGAGCGTCTCCGCGGCGCGGTGAGCGGGTTCGGCGCCGGCGCGGTGGACCGTCCCCGGGCTCGTGGATGTGGTGTTCGTCTCGGTGAGGAGGCCGTCGGCGCCTATCAGCGACAGCAGCCGCGACAGCTGCGTCCCGACTCCTGCGACGTGGAACTCCACGCCTGCCCGAAGGACCGCGTTCCGTACCGTGAACAAGGCGGTCAGGCCGGAGCAGTCGCAGAAGTGGACGCCGGTCAGATCGAGGCGGAGACTCCTCGGCCGCTTCACCAGACAGGCCGCGACCACCTCGTGGACGGAGGGAGCGGTGTCCCAGTCGAGTTCGCCGACGAGCGTCACTCGCGCGACTCCCGCGTCGACGACGGCATGCGACGTGAACGAGTTGTCGGTCACAGTGTCCCGCACCTCTCCGTGCTCACGTGCGACGTTATCGGCGCGGCACGCTCCTCCGGGCCTCCCCTGCCGGGAGATCCCCTGTCGTCAGCTGCGGCATCGCTACCCCATAGTGCGAGAGCATCAGTCCCGCTCTAGTGAATCTGCACTAGACACGGAAGTCAACACGCCCCCTTGCGGAGACAGCCCGGCGGCGGACCTCCGGGCCGACCTTCCGGCGGAGCGACGGCGGAGGTATGTTCCCGTATACGAGTACGAGTACGAGTGCGGCTACGAAGGCGAGTACGAGTACGAGACACGAGTACGGGACAACGAGCTGTGACCCCGATGAGAGGCACCGCGCAAGAGCCCGCGAGAGGCCCCGCCTGACCAAGCCCACGAGAGCCCCCGCTTCCGTGTGCTTCCATGTGGAGGAAAGCTGCATCGGACGGGACGAGGGGTGTGCAGCGTGGCGATGGTGCGAAGGGTGGCGGCGCCCCCCGAGCGGAAGCCGCTGGAGGGATGCCACTCCAGCGTGGTCTTCTCCGACGACCGGCAGTGGGCCGAACAGCTCGGTGCCTTCGTCCGCGACGGGCTGGAGAGCGGCGAGCAGGTGAAGTACCTCGCGGACACCACCACCCCCGAACGCGTACTGCGCGCGCTCGCCGACGCGGGAATCGACGCGGCGGGTGCCGTGGCCCGCGGGCAGCTGTCCGTCTCGGCCGCCGCGTGGACGCACCTCACCGATGCCGATTCCCGTTTCGACCCGGACACCATGATCGGGTCGTGGCACGACGCCGCGGAAGGAGCCCGCGCCTCCGGATACCGGGGACTGCGGGCGATCGGCGAGATGTCCTGGGGGGCGAGGGACAGCGTCGGCGCCGACCGTCTCCTGGAGTACGAGCTGCGCCTGCACCACGAACTTTTCCCACGGTTGCCGCTGACGGTACGGTGCTTCTACGACCGCCGCCTGCTGTCCGACGCGTACGTCAGTGTTCTCGCGAGTGCGCACCTGACGCACCTGGGGGAACCCCACCCCGCACCGGCTCTGCGAGTGGCCCCGCTGGAGGACCGGCCGGGACTGCTGCTCTCGGGGTCGGCCGGGTACGACACACGGGACGCGGTCGCCGCCGCGGCCGCCGTCGTCTCGGGCGTGGCGGCTCCCCGGGTGGAGCTGGACCTCTCGTCCCTGCGCCACCTGGACGCGGCTTCGCTCGCCGTGCTCGCCGACGCCGCGGCGGTGCGGCCGGGCGGCACGCCGCTCGTAGTACGGAAGGCACCCTCGCCCCTGCGGCGACTACTGCAACTGTTCCCGGAGCTCGACTCCGTGGTGGAGGTCGTGGACCGATGACAACCCACGAACTGGCCTCGGCCGACCCCGGCCACGCCGCCTTCTACCACCCCGCGCTGTTCTACGGCACCGAGAACGAGTACCTCGACGGCGTCGGCACGTTCGTGCGGGACGCCGTGGAGCGCGAGCACTCCGTCCTGGTGGCCGTGCCCGGCCCGCGCCTGCCGCTGCTCCAGGACCTCGTCGCGGACAACCGCGAGCACGTCAGGTGGGTGAACATGCAGGAGGCCGGGCGCAACCCCGGCCGCATCCTGTCGATGCTCCAGGAGTTCGCCGACCGTGCCGGGGACGCACCGACAGGAGTGTCGATCGTGGGAGAGCCGATCTGGGTCGGGCGTACGCCGGCGGAAGCGGCGGAGGCGACCCGGCACGAGGCACTGATCAACCTCGCTTTCACCGGGCGCCCCGTCAGCATCCTCTGCCCCTACGACACGGCACTGCCCGAGGACGTCCTCGACCAGGCCTACCGCACCCACCCGGTGGTCGGCGACTCCCGCGCCTACCGCGCCAGCTCCCGCTACGCCGACCCCCACGAGGTCTGCTCCGACTGCGACACCCCGCTGCCCGAGCCGCGGGATGCCGTAGCCGTTTCCTTCGGTGAGCAAGAACTGACCTTCGTGCGCGACGAGGCCGACCGCTGCGCGGCCGCGGCCGGCCTGGCACCGGCCCGCCGCACGGACTGGCTCCTGGCGGTCGGTGAGGCGACCAGCAACTCGGTCCGCCACGGCGGCGGCCAAGGAACTCTGCGCATGTGGCGCACCGACGGCGAGCTCATCGCGGAGATCCGCGACCAGGGCCTGCTGGCCGACCCCCTCAAGGGCCGCCGCCGCCCCGACCCCCGGGCGGCGAACGGCGGCAGGGGCCTGTGGATCATGCACCAACTGTGCGACCTGGTGGAGATCAGAGCAACGCCCCAGGGACTCGCCCTGCGCCTCCACATGGCCCTGGACTGACCCGGGGGCGAGGCAGAGGGGGGCAGGAAGAGGCAGCGCGGGTAGAGGGAGGCAGAACAGGTAGGGGAAGGCGCAGACGCCGTTTCCCTCGCGCCTGCTCCCGCCCCTCTGCTCGCCTCCGGCCGACGGCATGGCCCGGGGCGCCGAGCCGGGTGGAAGATCCGCGCGTACGCCTCGAACCTCGGTGACGCTCGCGACGCGGTCCGGGAACGACGGAAGGTCCCGGTCTCCATGACGGAGGCCGGGACCTTCTCTCGCGAGCGCTGGGCAGGCCTTGCACCTGCATCTCCCCACAGGAAGTGGGGCGCCTTTCCTTGGACCACCAACGCCGGGCCCGGCACCGTCGTTCCGGCGGCGAGCTCATGATCGACTCTACCCCACGGGCCGGGCACAGGAGAAATCGCGTCGGCCACCGCTGTCCTGCAACCACGCCCATGGAGTGGTCGGCCGGGAGACGGTCGACGCCGGCAAGCACTCCGATCGTCCGCGGAAGTTCGCGAACTTCCAGGTCCGCGCCACGACGGGCTCCGACTCACCGGGACAGACATCGCCGACTGGCGGCACAAAAGCCCCGCCCGGCCGGATGCCACGTAATCGGTCCTTTCCGGGATACGAAGAATCCGAAAACCGTAGCAGCATTTCGGAAGGCCGCCGTTCAACTGCCGCGACGGCACGGTTAAACAGTCAAACGGCTGTTTCTGTACGGTAATAACTGAAGTGGAACTTCCCGGCTGTCCAACTGCGGCGAGGACGCAGTTGCACACAACGCCCCGGCGGCCGTTGGGCATTGATCCATCGGACCTGCCGCGCATAGCTTCAGGGCGAGTCCTTCTCGTGCTCGTTCCAATAGATGGGAAATCCGTGGCTGACCAGCAGCTGTTCCTGCGCTCGAAAGTAATTGTCGAGCCGCTGATGGACAGATTCTTCGCGTGGCCTTACACGACGGCACCGGTGCAGTCGGCGATGAATCTCGCGTTTCTTCAGGTACCGCTACTCGAGTCCTACCTGCAGTCGCCGCAGGTACACGTGGCGGCCAGCAACAACCCCGAACTCCGGGGCGGCTACTTCATCAACATCGCCGAGGAGCGCGCCGACGAGGTCCGCGACCTGCTCGTCGCCATCAAGCGCGACCGCGCGCACATCCTCCGCTTCGCCGACGCGATCGTGGCGGGCCAGGAACTGCTGCGCGCCAACGCCACCGGCTTCGATCTCACCCCGCTCTACCCGAAGCTGCCGCCGGAGCTCGGTGGCCTGGTGGAACTCGCCTACGACCTCGACAACCAGGCTCAGCTGCGGTTCATGGAGCCGATCGTCTACAAGAGCGACATCTACCAGGAGTCGCGGCAGTCGGTGCAGCTCTCCTTCGAGACCGGCATCGAACGCCCCTTCGTCCTGAGCACGCCGCGGCTGCCCTCCCCGGACGTCCTGGAGATCGACGTCCCCTTCCGTCACGAGGGTCTGGCGGAGCTCTTCAAGACCCGGGTGCGGCCCACCACGCTCAGCCACCTCCGGGAGGCCCTCGGCCTCGACGACGCCCAGGCCGGACAGCTGTCCCACATGCTCAGCGAGCAGCCGTCCCTCGCCGAGGACCGCCACATCGAGTCCGGCGGCCGCATCCGCTACTTCGGCCACGCCTGCCTGGTGCTGCAGACCCCGCAGGCCGCCATCGTGACGGACCCCTTCATCAGCGCCGACAGCACCGCGGGCGACCGGTACACCCTCGACGACCTCCCCGACTACATCGACCTCGTACTGATCACCCACGGGCACCAGGACCACATCGTCCTGGAAACCCTGCTGCAGCTCCGCGGCCGCGTCGGCGCGATCGTGGTGCCGCGCTCCTCGCGCGGCAACCTGGCCGACCCGAACATGGCGCTGATGCTCAAGAACCAGGGCTTCCTTGTGATCGAGGTCGACGACTTCGACGAGGTCGAGTTCCCCGGCGGCAAGATCACCGCCACACCGTTCCTCGGCGAACACTGCGACCTCGACATCCGCGCCAAGTCGACGTACTGGGCACGCCTCGCCGACAAGAACGTCTTCATCGGCGCGGACTCCTCCGGCATCGACCCGACCCTGTACCGCTACATCAAGCAGGAACTGGGCACCGCCGACTACGCCTTCCTCGGCATGGAGTGCGACGGAGCCCCCCTCACCTGGCTCTACCAGGCGCTGCTCACCATCCCGGTCACCAAGAAGATGAGCAACTCCCGCAAGCTGTCCGGCTCCAACGCCGAGCAGGCCGGCGCGATCATGACCGAACTCGGCGCCAAGGAGGCGTACGTCTACGCCATGGGCGAGGAGCCCTGGCTCGGCCACGTCATGGCGACGACCTACACGCCCGACACCTACCAGATCCAGCAGATCGAAGAGTTCCTGACCTGGTGCAAGGAGCGCGACATCAAGGCCGGTCACCTCTACGGCCAGCAGGAATGGCGCTGGTAGACGTGGCCCCCGCCACTCTGCGCAGAGCGGAGCTGCACGCCAGCGTCGCCGACCCGGTGCTCGACACCATGAACTTCCTGAACGAGATCACCCACCGCTATCCCCAGGCGGTCTCGTTCGCACCGGGTCGGCCGTACGACGGCTTCTTCGACGTCGAGGAGATCTTCCGGCACATCCGCCGCTACCTGGACCATCTGGTGGAGGGCGGGGCCACCGCGGGAGAGGTCCGCGACGCGCTGTTCCAGTACGGACCCACCGGTGGACAGATCCGTGAGCTCGTCGCGGACTCGCTGCGCGAGGACGAGAACATCGACGTGCGGCCCGAGGCCGTCGTGGTGACCGTGGGCTGCCAGGAGGCACTCTTCCTCACGCTGCGCGCTCTCCTTGCGCGGCCGGAGGACTCCCTGCTCGTCTCCAGCCCCTGCTACGTGGGGGTGACCGGCGCCGCCCGACTGCTCGGCGTCGAGCCGACCTCGGTGGAGGAGAGCAGGGACGGCTTCCGCTGCGCCGATCTGGACGCCGCGCTCGTCGCCGAGCGGCAGCGCGGCCGTCGCCCCCGCGCCTTCTACGTGGTCCCCGACCACTCCAACCCGTCCGGCTCCACGATGTCCGTCGAGGAACGGCACGCGCTCCTCGACCTGGCGGCACGTGAGGACTTCCTGATCCTTGAGGACAGCCCCTATCGGCTGGTGAGCCCCGGCCGGCAGCTGCCGACCCTGAAAGCCCTCGACCGGAACCGGCGGGTCGTCCACCTCGGCTCGTACGCCAAGACGCTCTTTCCCGGCGCCCGCGTCGGATTCGCCATCGCCGACCAGGTCGTCGTGGATGAAGACGGCGGGCAGAGCTTGCTCGCCGACGAACTCACCAAAATCAAAAGCATGGTCACGGTGAACACCTCGCCCCTGAGCCAGGCCGCGGTGGCCGGCATGCTGCTCGCCGCCGACGGGCGCGTCTCGCAGTTGAACACCCGGACCGCCGCTTACTACGGCGATGCGATGCGTGCCATTCTCCAACGGCTCGACGAATGCTTCCCCGAGCCCGAACGCAGCGCTCTCGGCGTCCGCTGGAACGAACCGGCCGGAGGTTTCTTCCTCACCCTGGACGTCCCCTTCGCCGCCGACAACGCCGCCCTGGTGCGTTCGGCGGAGAACAACGGCGTGATCTGGACACCGATGTCCTACTTCTATCCGCAGGGTGGTGGCGAGCGGAGTCTGCGCCTGTCCGTCAGCTACCTGACCCAAGCGGACATCGCCGAAGGAATCGCGAGGCTCGCCCGGTTCATCACGTCGGAGGCGGCCAGGGCCCGCTGAACCACCGGCACGGGCTCCCCCGTGCCCGTACCGCCCCTCGCCTCACTCACCTCACTCACAGAAAGCGATGTGCCGTGTCGACAGCACGACGTCTCATTCGCAGCAAGCCGCGTATGTGGGGATGGACCTTTCGATGATCACTGACGCGCAGCCGACCGCAGACGCGCACCTGCACGCCACCGCGTTCCTGGAATCGCCCGCAGCCGCACCGGCGAAGGGCCTCGGAGTCCCACGCATCATGAGTGTCGGTACCGCCGTCACCGATACGTCGTACTCCCAGCAGGAGATCCTCGACCTCTTCGACATCACCGACCCCAAGGTGCGCTCGGTCTTCCTCAACAGCGCCATCGAACACCGCCACCTGACCGTCCCGCCCAGGGACGCCGACGGATCCGTGCTGCCCGAGACCCAGGGCGAGCTCCTCGCCAAGCACAAGCGGACCGCCCTCGACATGGGCGCCAGAGCCGTACGCGCCTGCCTGGAGAACGCCGGCCTCGACCTCGCCGACATCGACTACCTCTGCTGCACCACCACCACCGGATTCCTCAGCCCCGGTCTCAGCGCCCACCTCATCAAGGAGATGGGCATCCTGCCCCGCACCAGCCGCGTCGACGTCGTCGGCATGGGCTGCAACGCGGGGCTCAACGCGCTCAACGCCACCGCCAGCTGGGTCACGGCCAACCCCGGCAAAGTCGCCGTCATGCTGTGCACGGAAGCCTGCTCCGCCGCCTACGTCATCGACGGCAGCATGCGCACCGCCGTGGTCAACAGCCTGTTCGGGGACGGCGCCGCGGCCGTCGCGCTGACCGCCGACCCACCCGACTCCGCCTACGGCCCCGAGGGCACCCCACCGGCACAGGACGGACCCCGCATCCTCGCCTTCGCCAGCCACCTGATCACGGACGCCATCGACGCGATGCGCTACGACTGGGACGAGGACCAGGACAAGTTCAGCTTCTACCTCGACCCCCTTGTCCCCTACGTCGTCGGCGCCAACGCCGAACAGGTCGTCGACCGGCTGCTCACGGGCGCGGGGCTGCGACGCAGCGACATCGACCACTGGCTCGTGCATTCGGGCGGCAAGAAAGTGATCGACGCCGTACGCGTCAACCTCGGACTCACCCGCCACGACGTACGGCACACCACCGGTGTCCTGCGCCACTACGGCAACCTGTCCAGCGGCTCCTTCCTGTTCTCCTACGAGCGACTGCTCCGGGAGGAAGCCACCCGGACCGGCGACTACGGCGTCCTGATGACGATGGGCCCCGGCTCGACCATTGAGACCGCACTGGTGCAGTGGTGACCACAGAACAGGTGAGAGAAGCGATGAAGCGCACACCGGCGGCCACGGCGCAGACCGCGACCGAGGAGATCACCCTGCGGATCGACGGACGAGAACCCCTGACGGCCGACACGGTGGCGGCCGTCAGCTCGGTCTGCGACACCGCCGAGGACCTCAAGGGGCGGGTCACGGTCGTCGTCAGGGTCTCGGGGGCACCCGGCGGACCGCGGCCGGACGGCCTCACCGTGTCCCTGGTCAGTAAGTGGGAGCGCGCCCTGCGCCGACTGGAACGGCTGCCCGCGGGCACGGTCGCCGTCGCCGACGGCGACTGCGGAGGAACCGCCCTGGAGGTCCTTCTCGCCACGGACTACCGCATCGCCACCGGCTCGGTGCGCCTGACGGTCCCGATCGAGGGCGGCGGAACCTGGCCGGGCATGGCGCTCTACCGGCTGGCGGGACACGGAGCGAACGCCGCACCCATCCGTCGCGCCGTGCTCTACGGCACACCGCTCGACGCGGCCGAAGCCCTGACCCTGCAACTCGTCGACGAGGTGACCGACGACGTACCGAAAGCACTGCGTATCGCCACCGAACGAGCCGGCGCCGTCGTCGGCACCGAACTCGCCATCCGGCGCCAGCTGCTGCACGACGCGGCGGGCACCAGCTTCGAGGAGGCGCTCGGCGTGCACCTGGCCGCATGCGACCGCGCCCTGCGCCGATCCGCGGCAGGAGCGAACGCATGAGCGTGAACGACGTGCGCGCCCGACTGCGCACCCACCTGGACGGCGCACGCGCCCAACTGCCGACAGCCAGACAGACGTTGGAAGAGGCGACGCGGCACAGCCGGGCCCTGCTGGACACGCTGCCCCGGCCCGTGGACCGCTCCGCGGAGCAACAGGCCTTCGCCGAGGCCGCCGTCGACGCCGACAGGACACTTCGCGCCGCGTTCATGGACACGCACGCCGAGGAGGTCTACGACGAACTCACCGACCGGCGCACCCGCCACCTGCGGCTGGACGAACTCGCGACGGCCGCCGCGAAGGCCTTCCCCGGCCTGGTGCCCACCACCGAGCAGCTCGCCACGGAACGTGCCGGGCCGCAGGCCCGCAAGCAGGGACACGAAATCGACCAGGGCATCTTCTTCAGCCGCATACTGCGCTCACCCCGTGCCGGTACGCACCTGCTCGACGCGATGCTCAGGCCGACCCCCCGCGCCACCGCCCTGCTGCCGGAGTTCACCGGAACCGGCCGCGTCGAGCTGGGATCCGTCCTACTGGAGCGCACAGGCGCCGTGGCCCGCCTGACCATGTGCCGCGACGACGCCCTGAACGCCGAGGACGAAGCCCAGGTCGACGACATGGAGACCGCCGTCGACCTCGCCCTCCTCGACCCGGCAGTCGAGGTCGGACTCCTGCGCGGCGGCGAGATGACCCACCCCCGCTACCGGGGACGGCGCGTGTTCAGCGCCGGCATCAACCTCAAGGCACTGCACAGCGGCGACATCTCCCTGACCGGCTTCCTCCTCCGCCGCGAACTCGGCTACATCCACAAGCTGATCCGCGGAGTCCGCACCGACGACGAACCGGACTGGCGGCCGCGCACCACCGACAAACCCTGGGTCGCCGTCGTCGACTCCTTCGCGATCGGCGGGGGCGCCCAACTGCTGCTCGTCTTCGACCACGTCATCGCGGCCGCGGACGCCTACATCAGTCTGCCCGCCGCACAGGAGGGCATCGTCCCGGGAGCCGCCAACTTCCGACTGACACGCTCCGCCGGGCCGCGCCTGTCGCGGCAGGTGATCCTCGAAGGCAAGCGGATCTTCGCGACCGAGCCGGAGGCCCGGCTGCTGGTCGACGAGGTGCACGACCGGGTCGACCTCGACCTCGCCGTGGAACGCGGCGTGGAGCGCCTGCGTGGCAGCGCCGTACTCGCCAACCGGCGCATGCTGAACCTCGCGGAGGAGTCACCGGACGACTTCCGTCGCTACATGGGAGAGTTCGCGCTGCAACAGGCCATCCGTATCCACAGCTCCGACGTGCTCGACAAGGTCGGCCGCTTCAGCGCGGCCTCGGCCCCGACGGTTAAAGGAGCGGCACCGCGGCCCTGACACGGCCCCCGGGTCCGCGTCCGACCGACCCACGCACCTGGTCACACTTGATCGACGTCCAAGTGCGGTGCCATCGTGATCCGTGGTGGGGCCCCGCGCCCCACCGGGTCAACACCCGGCTGACCGGCCGGGCCCATGAAGGGCCCGCCGGTCGAGCCCTCACGCGGAACTCTCCCGCCCGACGATGCGGAGAGTGCGTCATGTCGCCTACGAGAACAGGCTCGTCATGCCATTCGTGAACACCAACGGCGTCAGACTCTCCTACCAGAGGTCGGGCAGCGGCACGCCCGTCCTGCTGATCATGGGCTCGTCGGCGTCGGGCCGGGTGTGGACGATGCACCAGACACCGGCACTCAACCGGGCCGGATACGAGACGGTGACCTTCGACAACCGCGGCATCGCGCCGTCGGACGTCCCCGCGGGCGACTACACCCTCAGCGACCTCGTGGCAGACACCCGCGGGCTCATCGAGCGCCTGGGACTCGGACCGTGCCACTTGGTGGGAACCTCGCTGGGGGCCATGATCGCCCAGGAACTCGCCCTGTCCGCACCGGAGTTGGTGCGCTCCGCGGTCCTCATCGCGTCCAAAGCCCGCTCCGACGCCTTCCGGCGCGCCCAGAGCGCAGCCGATCGCGCGCTGCGCGAGAACGGCATCCAGCTGCCCGCCAACTACGAAGCGGTGAAGACGGTCACCGAGATGTTCTCTCCCGCGACCCTCAACGACGAGGCGGCCGTCACCAGCATGCTGGAGCTGTTCGAGCTGACCGGCGGCAGCACCTCCGTCGGCCAGGTCGCGGCCGTCGAGAGCCTCGGGGACCGGCGGGAGGCGCTGCGCGGCATCACCGTGCCGTGCCGGGTCATCGCCTTCAGCGACGACCTGATCTGCCCGCCCCACCTGGTCGCCGAGGTGGCCGACGCCATCCCCGGCTGCGACCTGGTGGAGATTCCCGACTGCGGCCACCTCGGCTACCTGGAACGCCCCGACGAGGTCAACACGGCCCTGGTCGAGTTCCTCGGCAAGTACTGACCGACCACCCGCGGTCGCGGCCCCGTGCCCCCGTTCGACCGCCGCGCGGCCGGCGTCGCACACCACGCGGAGACCGCCGCACCACCTTGCGTAGGAAGGACACCCATGGCAGGGCACGACATCGCGTACGTCGAGTTGTACGCCAAGGACAAACAGCGGGCCGCCCAGCACCTCGTCACCACCCTGGGCTTCGCCTGCGTGGCGGACTCCGTCGCGCCTGACCGGAGTTCCCTGCTGCTGCAGCAGGGGGCCGTCCGCCTGGTCGTCACCTCGGGCCCCGCCACCTGGAAGTTCCTGGACGAACACGGCGCGGGCATCGCCGACATCGCCCTGTCCTGCACGGACGTCACGGCGACGGCGGAGCGGGCGCTGCGGGCGGGCGCCCGCGGAGCCGGTCGCGTACGGGGCAACCCGATCCTGTCCGGCGCGGGCGGTGTGACCCACACCCTCCTCCCCGCCGCGCGCACCCCGAGAGGATGGCCGGGCGGCCACAGATGGGTGGGGCTGCCCCTGTGCCCAGGCTGCGACGAGAACGTCCGACAGCTGAACGGAGTGGCGATCGGCCTGGGCGGAGTACGTCTGGAGGACTGCGTCCGCCTCTATCAGGAAGGCTTCGGGCTCCTCCCGCGCCGGACGGAACGCGCCGGCGAGCCGGGCAGTCCGCACGTCCGCACGGAACTGAGCGGCCTCCAAGGAGGAACGACACTCTCCCTGGTGGCCGACGGACACGGCGCGACACAGCAACTCTCGCTCATGGTCCGCGACATCACACACGCGGCGCGTGAACTCCGTGCCGAGGGCGTCGAGCTCGCGGGCCGGACACCGGACGACGTTCGAGGCGGACAGCAGGGTCGACTGCGACTCGACGGCCGCTCGCCCCACCTGGGCGACAGGCTCTCCATCGAACTCGTCCAGCGCAGCGGCCCCGGCGGCCTCGGGCCCGGCGACCTCCAGGCACTGCACGCGACGGCGGACCAGCACCGCCTCGCCACCGGCTGAATCCCGGCTGCGACCGCGCACCGGGTGACGAACGTCCAGAGACAACACTCCCCGAGGCGTACGCCTCGGGGAGGACACAGCCAGAGAAGGTGTCTTCTGAGAGGACCCCGGGTACGCACGGCGGTGGACGCGGCGCGACGGATGCGGGCCCTAGCCTCGTACCGTCAACAGGCCGTCCCCCCGACATCGGCGGCGGCGCAGCGGTACGACCCGGAAGGACTGATGCGCAGTGGCAGGGGACGGACTACCGGGGAGCGGGGGCGCCGACGAGTTAACGGACGGGGCCCCCGAACAGGCCACGCGTCGCCCGAACGGCCCGGTGGTGCTCCCAGGACCCACCGGGCGCTCCCAGGAGCAGACGTTCACCGCCCCGCCGACGCAGGGCCCGCCGCACAGACCGACGCCCCACCCGGAGGCCGCCGGACTGAAACAACTGGTGTCCCCAGGCGCCGTCTGTCTGACCGTCGGGGCGGACTGCTCGCGGTGCACCGCGGCACTGACGGTGCTGGCCGGCCCGGAAGGGCGGGTGCACCGCCTCATGGCCCCGGGAAGTACGGGCCGTGCGGCCACGGTGGACGAATTCTGCCGGCAGGCGGACCTGACCCGGGTCGACCTCATCAGTATCCAGTTCGACGAGGACGAACTCGGCCTGGTGCTGGGCGCGTTCGGGACATTGCTGCGGGACCGGCCCACTCTGCTGCTGCGGTGGGGACGCCGATGTCCGGACAGGCAGCGAACCGCCGAAGTGGTCCGCGGCCTCACCGTGTCCCTGGCGTACACGATGCACGGTTGGCAGGAGGGGGACTGGCGGCCGGTGACGGGCGCAGTCCAGGGGTGGGGCGGTTTCCTGTTCCGGCCGAGTCCGGTCCCGCGCCGGCCGAACGAAGAAGAGAGCTCCTGACGGGCCGGCTCAGGCGCTGGTACTCATCCGCTGGCGAGGAAGCCGGACTGGAGCCGCTCGTCCAGCTCCTGTGCGAAGCCCAGCCACGCCTTCGCGTACTCCCGGGCCAGGCTCGCCACCATCTCCCGGGAATGCGGTGAGACCGCAGTACCCAGTTCGGGCCACTCCTGCATGGCTATCGCGTGCTGCTGAAGCTGACGCAGCAGCTGACGGCCCTCTTCTCTGTGCCGCAGGGAAGGATCGCGCAACAACTTGTCGACCACTGTGGTGGGATCCTGCGACACCAGACGAATCCCGCGGTGCGGTCTCCGGCCGACCGGCTGAGGACGGACCGCAGGGGCCTCGGACGCCGGCTTCTCGGCGTCGGTACGCCCCGGGGCGGGCGGCTCGCCGGAGGCGAGTCGTCTTCGCACATCACTGACGGTGGCCGGTGAGGTGCACGCCAGGCGTGCCAGCTCGCGCAAGGAGGCGTCGGGACGCTCGGCCAACAGGTCGGCGACACGGTGCCGCGCCTCCGCGCTGTTGAGTGGACGGACCTTGCCGTCCTGGCCGACGCGGGCCTTCAACTGAGGGGTCTCGCCCATCCGACGGCGAATGGTGGCCACGGCCTTGGCGCCGAGCCCCGCGGCCTTGGCTATCGCGCGGTCGGACATGTGGGGGAGCGACGCGATGATCCTCGCGGCCGCGGCTTTGCGCTCGGCGGGTGTGAGCGGAAGCCCGTGGGCCGAATTCGCTTCGACGGCACGGAGGTAGGCCTCTTCGGGGGTTCCGTCGAAGAACTCGACGTCGATCATCCGCTGCCCGTTCGACAGTGCGGCAAGGTAACGGTGCATACCGTCGATGACTCGCATCGTTCCTCGGTGCACGAGGACGGCGGGGAGGGGGCCCTCGGTCTCCGCGAGCCGGGTGATGTGCTGGGCGTCGACTCCCCCGGAGCGAGGCGAGTCGCCTGGCGTCAAGGAAGCTACGGGGACGGTCGTGATCTGGCTGCTGGAAGTCTCGGTGCGGTGTTCCGGCGAAGGCATAGCCATTTCACTTCCTGATCGCATCAAGAGCAACCCCTAAGTGGATACCTGTCTCGGATCTGTTTGCGGTTGTGCCATGCATGAAGCCAGATCGTGACGTACAGAGCCACTCTACATTCACTGCGGCACGGGCAAGTGTGAATTTTTCCGGAGTGAGTTATTCCGTATTGAAGGATTCGCGTACCGTGAATTCGCGGGCATACGGCGTGAAACTGTCCAAAGAATGAGTGGTACGTGCAGTTGAGCAGCTGGACAAACCAGAGGAGTTATGCGCCGGAGGGGTCGGCGTCAAGTGCGGCGGGGTGGATCACGCCGTCCTGCCGCGGTGCCTGTTCAAGTGCCGCCTGGGCGCAGTTGGACGGTCACGGACGATGATCGTCAGGATTGATCGGGCCTGCGACCTGGCCCATAGTGAACTGGATCAGTTCGAGGACGCCCCTTCACCGATCGTGCGAGGGATGCCCGCACGGCCGATCCACGCAATGATCCAGATGCCTTGTATCCGGTCCGGCCAACGACGAGAATCATGATCCCGATCGTGTGCCGGTAGGCCGTCACTTGTGCACAGCTCGGCTTGGCATGCCCGCTGATTTCCGTGCTGGAAATGACAATTACATATCCAGCCGTACTCGACTGCGGAATCCATGGCATCTCGCCCGCCGGTGGATCCCACCCATTCGAATCGGCGGCATGTTCCCCACCGCGGTTATGCGTAAACAGGAGGAATCCCGATGATCCCGTTGTCGTATGCGCAGCGCCGGCTGTGGTTCCTGACGCAGTTGGAGGGGCCGAGCGCGACGTACAACATCCCGATGGCTCTGCGCTTGTCGGGCGGGTTGGACCG